>NZ_JBSFJU010000114.1:0-14147 GCF_053598215.1 Kitasatospora sp. NPDC001175
CAGCAGCCTCGGCTACCGCAGTCCCGCCGAATACGAGACCGTCCTGGCGGCCTGACCACCACACCAACGGTGTCCGTCAAAGCGGAGCAAGCTCATAGCCTCCGCGTTTCGGTTCGCGTCGGCTGATCTGGGGCGATCCCTGTATCGGAGGTCGCGGGGCTGCCGTCAGACGTTGGTCATGCTGAGGGCCCGGCGCGATGGCCGGGTGCTCCTGGGTCGGACTCCAGCGAGCGGCCCTCACGACGCACACCGAGAACAGAGCGTCGTAACCCCACGTGTCCGGTGCGGCGCAAGCGACGAGACCGATGCGCCTGGGAGCCCGTCGTGTCCTCAGCTCCCGGGTGAAGCCAGGGCCTGAACCGAGGCATAGCCCGGGACCGAGGGCGTCTGCGGGAACACACCGTTCGCGCGCAGGCTGGCGGCGGTGTCCACGGCCGCTCCGAGGGCGAGCCGGAACAGCAGCGAGCCGAGACTGACCCGGTGCACACCGAGTTCGGCGAGGCGGGCGAGCGAAGGCCCGTCCGGTGTAGCGAGGACGTTGAGCGGCAACGCGGTCGTGCCCACTGCCGCCGCAATGGACGCCGGATCGGTCAGACCCGGCACGAAGACGCCATCCGCGCCCGCGTCCCGGTAGACCGCCAGACGAGATGCCGTTTCCGCCTCGCGTCCGCCGCCCAGCCAATGGGTGTCGGTGCGGGCGTTGACGAAGAGCCAGGGCACGGCCGCCTTGACCGCGGTGATCTTCGCCGCGTGCAGGCGCGGCGGGGTGAGGTCGCCGTTGCCGCGGCCGTCCTCCAGGTTGACGCCGACCGCGCCCGCCTCGGCGAGTTCCGCCGCGAGGTCGGCGACCTCGGCCGGGTCGTCACTGAAGCCACCCTCGATGTCGACGGAGAGTAGGAAGGGCCCGCCCCCGATCCGGCGCGCGAGCCGTAGCGTCTCAGTACGGGTCCGGCCGGCCCCGTCCGGCAGCCCGGCCGCGGCGGCGACACCCAGGCTGGTGGTGCCGACGGCGGCGAAACCGGCCGCGGCCAGCGCGGCCGCGGAGGCGTGGTCCCAGGCATTCGGCAGCAGCAGCGGCGCGCCGGGGCGGTGGTGCAGGTTGCGGAAGGCGATGGCGGCGGAAACGCCGGCAGTGCTCATACCTACTCCTCGGGATTGGCAGCGGCACCGAAACGGCCAACGGCTCCGGCGTAGTAGTCCAGCGAGCCGGCGACATGCGCGGCGAGCAGCCGGAAGGGCCAGCCCTGGCCGGGCGAGCGGTCCAACTGCGCGTCGCTCAGCGCCTCGAGGCGGTCGGCCCAGATCCGGCCGATCCGGACCAGGCGGCTGCGCGCCTCGTCGAGGTCCTCCGTGGTGAACGGCGCGAGGTCGGCCGGGGTGGTGGTCGCCGAGGCGTGCCAGTGGTCCGGCTGCGGCTCCTGGCCCGCCAGGCGGGCCTCCAACTCGGCGAGGTGGTCCACCAGATGGTCGGTGGCCCGGCGGATCGCCTTGTGCGGGGTGTAGACGCGGTCGTCCACCGCCAACGGTCGCCCGTCCCAGGCGGTCCAGGTCACGGCGAGGTCCAGCACCCGTGCGACCGCCTCTGTGACCTGCGTGGCCGGGTCGTCCCGCTCCAGCAGCCCGGCGGCGAGCGCCAGTGCCTGGGCCTGGCCCGGACACCGGTGCGGCCCCGCGCCGAAGGCGAGAGGGGTCGGGTCGTTGTGGGCGCCGATGTCCGAATCGGCCTGGTCGCCGCCAGCGGGGGCGTCCTGCTGTGCGGCGGTGACGTCGACCAGCACCACCTCCCCGGCCCGGAGGTCCAGCGCGCCCACGCGGACGTCGGCCAGCGCTCGTCGGCGCAGCGCGGCCACCGGCGGGTCGTGCCGCAGCACCTCGGCGAGGAGGGCGTCCGCGCCACCTGGTGGGAGCCCGTCCGGCGCGCTCCGGCGGGCGTGCTCGACCAATCGGGCGGTTGCGTCGCACGCCTGCACCAACAGCCCGATCCGTTGCGCGGCGAACTCCAGGTCCTCCACGCCTCCCCCCTGGGCGGTCCGGGCGAGCAGCGACGCGATGGCCTCGTCGACAGCCTTTGCCTGGGTGGGCGTCAGTTCGCTGCCGAAGTATCCGGCGGAGACGGTCATGACCGCGTCGGCCACCGCGTCCGGGCCCGGCAGGCCCAGCTCTTCGGCCAGTATGCGGACGACCGTGTGCCGGTCGTCCGCGCCGACCGCCGAACCGGCAGCCGCCCGGCGCAGTTCGCGCGGGTCCAGGCGCGCAAGCTCCGCCACCGCGTGGGCGCGCTGACGGGCGTGCGCCCGCGCGTCGCCGGTGAAGCGGGCGACAGCGGCGCGCAGCCAGGCCAGGGAGCCGGCGGGCGCATCCGCCGCGTCGGCGACGGGTTCGGGGACCAGCAGCGGCTGGTCGAGCGCCGCGCGGGCGTCGGCGTACGCGGTGACACGGGACGAGCGGACGGGCGGGTCGGAGATCGTCATGCGGCTCACGCTACGTGCGGAATACTTCGGCGCACACCGAACCGTAGCCGGGGCATGATGGCCTCATGTCCGCGCAACCTCTGGCCCGGCTCGCCGGGCTGCTGGCCGACCCCACCCGAGCCGCGATCTGCCTCGCGCTGCTGGACGGCCGCGCCTGGACCGCGAGCGAACTGGCCCACCACGTGGGCGTCGTGGCATCGACCGCGAGCGAGCAGTTGTCCCGTCTGGTAGCCGGAGGGCTGTTGGCCGAGGAGCGCCAGGGCCGTCACCGCTACCTGAGGCTGGCCGGGCCCGACACCGCCGCGCTGGTCGAGGACATGGCCGCGTTCGCGGCAGAGTCGGCGTCCGTACCCGCACCGCGCAATCTGCGCGACAGCGCCCGCCGCAGCGCTGAGGCACGCGCCCGGACCTGCTACGACCATCTCGCCGGCCGCCTCGGCGTCGCCCTCGCGGACGCCCTGCTGGCACGCGGCGTTGTCACGAAGGACATGGGTCTGATCGTGACCACACCAGGCCGCGCCTGGCTGACTGGCATCGGCATCGACGTGGACAAGAAGCGCCGCGGCTCCCGCCCGCTGGTCCGCAGCTGCCTCGACTGGACCGAACGCCGCCCCCACCTCGCCGGCGCCCTCGGCGCAGCGCTGTGCGCGCACGCGATGGACGCGGGCTGGCTCGAACCCATCGGCACCGGCCGCGCCCTGCGGGTCACCGCGTCCGGCACCGACGCCCTTCACGACCTGTTCGGCATCACCCTCGACTGAGCGCGGCCCGGCCCCAGCTTCTCCTGCACCCCAGGTGAACCGCGCCGCTCGCAGGAGCTGCAATGCTTGCGGGAGTTGAGGACGCCCCCCCAGGCGAATCCCCGAACGCACGCACGCTCCAGGCGGCCCTACGGGAATTGCACACTCCACGATCCCACCGCAAAGACGCTGGCTGACGTCAAATCAAACCGACGTTGCAAACTCGGCCAGAAGGCGACTCCCGCAGTCACGTCGGAACGACTCCCATCCTCGATTGCACAGCCACCTGTGTCCGCCTTGCTGCCGGATCTCCACGCCGCCTATCTGCGCGGGCTCTTACTGACCCACGCTCCTAGGCCGCTGGTCCGCTTCGTCGCCGTGCGGTTCCGCCACCGTGCCGCCGAGATGGACGACATCCTCCAGGTCGGCACCATCGGCCTGATCAAGGCCGTGGACGGCTATGACCCGGACCGCGGCGTCGAGTTCGTCAGCTACGCCCTGCCCGCCATCACCGGCGAGATCAAACGGTTCTTCCGCGACACGTCCTGGCCGCTGCGCGTTCCCCGCAGCGTCCAGGAGCTCTACCTGATGACCGCCCGCGGCTCCGACCGGCTGGAGCAGCGACTCGGTAGGCTGCCCACGCCCGAGGAGCTCGCCGACGACCTCGGCCTCACCCGCGCGCAGGTCGCCGCAGGACTGGACGCCGGACGTGTCTTCTACTGCGACTCGCTGGACGCCACGCGCGACGACGGTACCGACGACTCCGGCGGCGCCCTGCTCGACCGGCTCGGCGACTGCGACCGGGGGAACGGTGGCTGGGTCATCGAGCGCGGCCACAGCCGGTAGTGCAGGACCACGTTGATCTCCGCCGCGAGCAGGGTCAGGCGGGCTCCCATGTACAGCCAGGACAGCAGGCCGATGGTGATCGCGAAGAACCCGCTTGGCGAACAGCCCGTAGTAGGCGATCAGCGTCGCCTTGCCGCCGGCCTGGTCGTTGCCGAATTTCTGGATTACCGCGAACGGCAGGCCCACGACACTATGACGCTGCTGGAACCGGTCGAAACGGCAGACCGCGATCTCCACCCGGTTCATGGCGGCCCCCGACGATCCGCAGCGGACCCGAATCCATACTGCTCTCCATTGCCCTGCGGTGCGGCACGGTTTCGACCATCAGAAGGTGCACCTGTGCGCGGGCGGTCCCTCCGTGGATCCCGAACGCGGAGGACCGGCAGAGGCGGACCACGTTCAAGGCCGAGATGTACCGGATCGATCGGGAGGCTTATACGGGCGGCCGTTACCGGCCGGCGTAGGCCGTCCTGGGGTCAAGTTGTGAACGCCTGCCCAAGCCCCCGGCTGGCACCACCTGGCCCGCTGGCGCGAGGTCTCGGTGCCGTCCGGGCCGGATGCGGCCGTGCCCTGCCGGGCGCACCCTGATCTACATGGGCGACTTCATCACCGCAACAGTCGTGTTCAACTTCGACAGATTGGTCGTCGGCGGCACCGTCTACGGAAGGGAGATGCCCGACATGCAGGTTCGCAGGGAGGAGTCCTGGGTGCACATCCGCTGGGATTCGCAGATCCACAGCTTCCCGACGTCGATGATCGCGTGCATCAGTTGGACCGAGGAATCGTCGTAAGCCGCGTGACAGGTCGGTCTTTGCCGCGCCGGTCCTGCGCGCGCTGGCAGTAGGCGAGGAAAGCGCCATCAACCTGCGCTTCAAGCCTGTGGGGCTCGGAAAGTCATCGTTGCTGGTCAAGCTGAAGTTCCCCGGGGAACTTCAAGGGGAGGACGGGCGGTGCGCGACCACCGGTGCAACTCAGGAACCTCTTCTGCCCGCGGTCACCTGCGGAGTGGGGGTCACTCGGCGACAGGAGTCTCCGGCTTCATCTCGTAGGAATGCTGGATGGCCGGGTGTCGGGTCCCGAGGCCGTCCGTGATCTTGCGCTCCCACGGAACCTCCTGAAGATGCTTGGTCTCTTCAAGCATCGACTTGGGCTCCAAATTGCGGTAACTGTCTACCTCGCCGGCAGCGACGGCCGTCAACGTCGCATAGACCGCTTCAGGGTCGAACTGCGCGCGGGGGAAGGAGAGTTTGGAGTAGTCGAAGAGCCGCTGGGACGGGTCATCTTCCCAGCTCTCCCAGGTCTGGAACATGCGGTCGTTGAACCCGGTCAGGAAGGGCCCAGGGTTGACCGTGGCGACTTCGATTTTGTGCTCCTGCAGCTCGTAGGCCATAGTCTCGGCGATCGCCTCGACTGCGTGCTTGGAGGCGGAGTAGATGCCGGTGAACGGGTTGACGTTCAGGCCCTCCCTCGAAGAAACCCAGACGATGCGGCCTGCCCCGCGCTTGATCATCTGCTTGGCGATCCCCTGGGTGAGGACCAGGGGCCCGGTGACGTTGACCTCGAACTGGTGCCGAATGTTCGACTCGGGAATGTCAACTGTGGAGCCGCCTTCGCCGACTCCGGCGTTGTTTACGAGGATTTCCACACCCCAGTTGAGAGCCTTGCGACGGTCACCGTCGTTCGTGACGTCGAGCTTCTCGACCCGAAGCTTGACTCCGCGCTCGGCTGCCTGCCACTTCAGTGTTTGCACCTGGGCGTAGATCTCCACCCCCGCAATCACGTCGAAGCCCTTCTCCGCCAGGCGCATAGCGGCTTCGAACCCGAAGCCGGTGCCCGCTCCCGTGATAAGGACCTTCCTAAGTTCCGCATTCGCCATGCCGAGTGCATCCTTTCATGGTGTTGGTCCCGCAGTCGTCGACGCTTTGACCGTTCACTGAGAGTCGACTGAGGCACGCTGACACGCTGGCTGTCGTGCGCGAGGACGCTCCCTCTCGGGGTGGCAGGCGAGGCATTCTGGCCGGGAGCGTTGCACGATTATGATCAACGTATTCCGCTGGGGACGGCAATCCAAGTAGGCCAATCGGGTATTGGCAGCACGGGAGGGAGCAATGCTCAAGAGCTAATAGCAGCGCGCACAGTGATTGATGACCTCTACTCAGAATCTGGGCAGACCTGGAAAAGTGACGGATCGTCTGATTAGTCATTGTCTGCGGCGGGTTGGTCGACCCAGGCGCAAAGCAGGCATGGACTTCCAAGATCATGGAGTTTTCTTCGCCCCGTGAGCCTGCTGGAAGACCGTTCCGATCGACGATCCGGCTCACAGATGTCGATGCCATGAGGGTTCCTCCGGCGTTGGTGAGTTCTGCTGGGTGGAGCCAGCGGCTCAGACTCCGCCAGGCAGGGGCGCCTGCGGGCTGACCATGCCGTTTTCCCGTAGGTCGCGCCAGAATTCGGCCGGGATCTGCTCGCCGAGAGCGGCGAGGTCCTCCGCGACCCGGCTCGGTTTGATGGCGCCGGGGATGACGGCGGCAGAGACAGGGTGGGCGAGGGAGAACTGCAGGGCCGCCGCTTTGACGCCCACCCCGTGTCGCACGCAGATTTCCTTGATGCGGCGAACCTTCTCCAGGATCGCCGGCGGCGCGTCCGCGTACTCGAAGTGGGTTCCGCCGACCAGGACACCGGAGCTGTAGGGGCCTCCAACGACCGTGCCGACACCCTGCTCCTCGGCCATCGGCAGCAGCCGCTGGAGGGCGTGCTCGTGGTCCGGCAGGGTGTACCGGCCTGCCAGCAGGAAGCCGTCGGGCCTGGGCTCGTCCAAGGCCAGGGTGATCTCGATCGGTTCAGTGAGGTTGACACCCAGGCCCCAGGCCTTGATGGTGCCCTCGTCGCGGAGGCGGGACAGCACGCGGAACGCGCCTGTGCGGGCTTCCTCGATCTTCTGCAGCCAGATGTCGCCGTGGAAGTCCTGGGAGATGTCGTGCACCCGGACGATGTCCAGGCGGTCCACGCCGAGCCGCTCCAGGCTGTTCTCGATGGAGCGTTCGGTGGCTTCGGCCGTCCACTCGTGCATGATCGTATTGGGGCGGCCGTACTCGAACAGGGTGCCCTTGTCGCCCAGGTCGCTGGCGCCGGTCTCGACCTCATCCAGGATGACGCGGCCGACCTTGGTCGACAGTACGAAGCTGTCCCTTGGCTTGCTGGACAGAAGTTTGCCGAGGCGGATTTCTGCCAGGCCGGCCCCGTAGGGCGGAGCCGAGTCGTAGTAGCGGATGCCCTGGTCCCAGGCGGAATTCAGGGTCGTGATGGCCTCGTCGTCCGGGACGGCGCGGAACATGTTGCCCAACGGCGCGGTTCCGAAGCCGATGCGCGCGGGCAGGATCTCACGGAGGTTCACGATGGTGTTCCTTATCTGGATTCGGGGCGCTTGGTCGGTCATCGGACTTGGCGACGCGTTCGGCACCACGGTCGTTGACCACGACAGCCGCCCCCGCGGCAGCCAGGGCCCCCTCGGCGGCCTCCCCAAGAGCCTGTGTTGCGACGACTGATTGAATTCGATGAATACACGTCGAATGAATTCCGCAGCGAGATAGGCAAGTTGGACATGTGGCAGTCGATGGGACGAGTCGGCTCCTGTTACGATAACGCCGCCGCTGAGAGCTTCTTCGCCGTACTGAAGGAAGAGATCGGCACCCGGGTCTGGCCGGACCGCGCCACCGCCCGCGCGGAGGTCTTCGCGCATATCGAGACCTTCTATAACCGTAGGCGTCTGCGCAGGCACCCGAGTGGGGCTTCCTCACACCACTCGAGATCGCCAGCGGCACCAGCAAGGTCACACCCTCGCGGCGTAGACGGAGAGTGTCCGAGCGCAGGGTGGAACTTCACGGTCGTCGTTCTACGCCTGGCGGGCCGGCGAGGCCGCCCGCCGGGCCCGCCTGCGCGAGGAGGAACTCCTCGCGGCCGAGATCAGCGTGATCCACCTCGCTTCCAGGGGTGGGTGTCCCGCGCGTGCATGCGGAACTGCGCCGCCAAGGTCGCGCCGTCAACCGGAAGAAGGTCGAGCGGATCATGCGCGAGCGCGGCATCACGGGCGTCACCCGTCGTCGGCGCCGTGGCCTGACCCGCCAGGCCCGCAAGCCGGTGTTCGTCCCGGACCTGATAGGGCGCGACTTCACCGCACTCCGCCCCGGAGTGCGGCTGGTCGGCGACATGACCTGCTTGCCGACCGAGGAAGGCTGGCTCTACCTGGCCACCTGCATCGATCTGGCCACCCGCGAGGTCGTCGGCTACGCGATGGCCGACCACCACCGCGCCGAGCTGCCGGTGGCCGCGTTGCGGATGGCGGCCGGACGCGGCGGCCTGGAGCGTGGCTGCATTTTCCACTCGGACCGCGGAAGCGAATATACGTCGGCTGAATTCCGAACCGAGATAAGCAAGTTGGACATGAGGCAGTCGATGGGACGAGTCGGCTCCTGTTACGATAACGCTGCCGCTGAGAGCTTCTTCGCCGTGTTGAAGGAGGAGATCGGCACCCGGAGCTGGCCGGACCGCGCCACCGCCCGAGCGGAGGTCTTCGCGTTCATCGAGACCTTCTACAACCGCAGGCGCCTGCGCAAACACCCCGAGTGGGGCTACCTCACCCCACTCGAGACCCGACAACGACACCAGCAGGGTCACGCCTTGGCGGCGTAAACGGACAGTGTCCAACTGCAGGGTGGAACTTCAAGGTCACCGTCGTGCCCGCCTTGACCGTCAGGCTGGCTGGTGCGAACGCGAAGTTCTGGATCGTCACCGTGTTCCTGGTCGCCGGTGCCGTTGTGGTCGGAGGGCTTGCCGGTGTGCTCGTGTTGGGCATCGCCGGGGCGCTCGGGGCGGAGCTTGAGGTACCGCCGGAACCGGTCGAGGAGGGATGCGGTGATCCGCCGCAGGCGCTGAGCAGCACCAGCGTGCTCGCGGTGGCAACGGCCAGGCCGGCTGCCACCAGGGCCCGTCGGGGTGAGGGAACGGAGTTCGGGTGCACGGTGTGTGCCTCTCTGCTGGTCAGCCCGCGATAGGGGCGGGTGGGGGTCGGTCATCCGGTCGGTGTTCCGCGCGGGGACCCGGCGTCGAGGACGTGCACGGCATTCAGGTCAACGCGGCCGCCGTGCTGTTGTGCGTGGATGGCGGATGCGGGGGCGCCGGTTGCGACGGCGTAGTCGCTGTGTGTGATGGCGGGCGCGCCGGGCAGGAGGCGGGCGGTGCATCCGCTGTGCTCGTGGAGCGCCTCGTGGAGCCGTGGCACGTGGTCGGGTCGCGTGACCGGCCGCGCGGTGGGGGAGGTCCCGAGGGGCGGCGGAGCCATCTCGGTCATCTCGGCTCACTCCTTGCGGGACGGGGGAGGCTCGGGGATGGGTGCTCGTCTGGTTCCACGGGTGCCGGGGCCGTGCGGTTCGGCGCGTAAGTACCTTTTGCGAGATTTCAGGGTTTTGTGGCATATGCGATGATCGACTTATGCCGTGGAGTCTTCGGAAACGCGGTCCATCGAGTGAGCCGGATCGCTCTGGGAACCGTGTCTCTGGTACGGGGACCATTTCCCGCGCGGACGAGGAACTGCTCCGCACGCTGTACGCGGAGCATGCCGGGCCGCTGCTTCACTTCGTCCTGCGACTGACCTCAGGAGACTGGCAATGGGCCGAGGATGTCGTGCAGGAGACACTGCTGCGGGCCTGGCAGCACCCGGCGGCGTTCGACCCCGAGCGCGGACCGGCCCGGGCCTGGCTGTGCGCGGTCGCCCGGAACCTGGTCATCGACGCCCGCCGGGCCCGCGGGGCCAGGCCGACCGAGGTCGATGGGGAGGTGCTGGAACGGGTCGCGGAGCAGGCGCCCGGAGAAGACGAGATCGAGCAAGCGCTGCAGAGCTGGGCGGTGGCCGAAGCCATCCGGACCCTCTCCCTGGAGCACCGGGCCGTGCTGCTGGAGACGTACTACAGGGGCCGGACGATGGTCGAGGCCGCGCAGGTGCTCGGCGTTCCGGTGGGCACCGTGAAGTCGCGCACGTACTACGCCTTGAAGGCGCTGCGGCTGGCGCTGCAGGAACGGGGCATCGAGCCGTGACAGCGGCGTGGAGGAGGTGCGGACCATGAACGGCGACCGTGACGCCATCCGGCTCTCCCTGGGCGGATACGTGCTGGGAACGCTGTCCCCGAGGGAGACGGAGCAGGTGCGCGCCCACCTCGCGGAATGCGCCGAGTGCCAGGCCGAGCATGCCGAACTGGCTGGGCTGCCCGCGCTACTCGCGACGGTCAGCGAGACCGAGGCCGCAGACGAGGCAGCGCCCGCGCCCAGCGAGGAGCTGGCCGACCGGTTGGTACGACGGGCCGCCGCAAGCACGCGAGCGCAGCCGGAGCAGCCTGCGGCCGCTGCCGTGCCGGGGGCACCGCGGCGAACCGAGCGAGCCCGACTCGACCGGCTGCTCCAGCAGGCCGCGTCCCGACGTCGTACCGCCGTGCGGAGGCAACTGGTCGGGCTCGCAGCCGCCACGACGCTCATCGCCGCGGCAGCCTCGGGCGGTACGTGGCTGGCTACCGTCGCGTCCACGAGCAGCCAGGTCGCGCAGCCCGCCGCGACGTCACCGGCCCCGGTCCGCACCTTCTCCGGAACCGACCCCACCACCGGCGTGTCCGCCACGGTCGAGGTCTCGCCCGCTGCCTGGGGCAGCGCCCTGCAGGTCTCGGCGAAGGGAGCGCCCCCCGGGATCACCTGCAGCCTGCAAGCGGTCGGGATCACGGGCACCACAGCGACCGCCGCCACCTGGCAGGCCGGCGAGTACCCGGGTGACGCCAAGATTTCCGGGACCGTACCCATGTCCCCAGGAACGATCAGTCACTTCGACATCTACGCCGGCAACGGCCAGAAGCTGCTCACCATCCCGGCGTGAGGCCCCAGCCGCCCGGTCGGCTCCTCAGAGCCGGCAGCCCGCCAAGGCCGGCACGGGCTGGCCGGACGAGCGGGGCAGGTCATGCCGCGCGGCGCGACGTTCACCGCGGGACGGGGAGGCAGATTCTGGCGACGGCGGTCATCCCCGCCCCCATCGCCGACCGCGCCGGGTTCGAAGGTCATGACGTGCTCATCGCGGTCGCCATGTGAGCGACGCGCTCACATGGCGACCGAAGCCTCAACTGGGTTCGGTCACGCCGGCCACTGAAGGCAGGCGTGGACTTCGCGACCCTCCGGAGCCTGGCGGACCTCGGTCGATTGTGCGAGGAACCCGACGATGCCGTTGCCACGGCCGTGTTCGTCCGGGGCGATGTCATGACTGGGGCGGTCTACGCCAGCTCCGGAGTCGACGACCACGATGTGCAGCACGTGGTGGTCGAGGACCAGCTGCAGCGTCATGCACTCGTGGCCGTACCGGGCGGCATTGGCGGCGAGTTCGTCGACGATGAGAACGGCGGAGTCCCGCTTGTCCCGGGGAATGCTCCAGCTGTCCAGCAGCTCCGCCGTGAAGTGACGGGCGGCGGAGACGAGTGCTTCCTGCGCCGGCAACGTGAGCAGCGCCTGGTGACGGCAGCAGCCTCGCGCAGGCAGCGCGCCCGTAATGGGTGCGAACCGGGGACGCTGCGGGCTTCGGCGTGTGGCGTGGAGCCGAGCGTTGCGGCCGCGGCGGGAGTCTGCGGGGAGTAGCTGGGTCATCTCAACTCACTCCTTGCGGCTGGGAGGGGAAGGGGAGGAGATCTCGTGAATACCAGCGCTTGTTTACTTTCACGTGCGAAGGCGCCGTGCGGTTCGGCCCGTTCATACCTCCGGAGTTTGCCGGTTGGGGGGCACACGGCGCTCAGCGGAGCCGTGACCTGCGGCGACCTCAAGGGTCGACGGGTGCCTACGAGGCGTCCGGGCGGCTCGGGCGATGGTGCTGGGCGATCATGATGGTGGCGACGGTGTGCCTCGGGGCGTGGAGGCCGGTGTTGGGTAGGTCGAGCTCGGCGCTGCGCTTGCGGACCTGGTCGAGGACCCACTGGGACCGCAGCGGCGAGCCGTCGGCGCGACCGACGACCAGGCCCTCCAGAGGCCACTCCGGGTGGCCGAGCTGTCGCTGCAGCACGGCGAGTTGCTGTCGGAGCACCCGGGGCTCTGCGTTCCAGGTCGCTCATCGCATATGCCAAAAATCTACGAAATCTCGCAAAAGGTGCTTACGCACCGAACCGCACAGCCCCCGGAACCGTGGAACCTGACGAGCACCGATCCCCGGGAACCCCTCCTTCCCCCATCCGGCAAGGAGTGAGCCGAGATGACCGAGATGGTTCCACCGCCCCTCAGGACAGCGACTGCGCCGTCGCAACCGGCGCCGCCCGCGTCCAGCCACCGGCGCACGCCCCGTTCACTGGGCTCCGCTACGCCACCGACCCGCTGCTCAGCCGACACCCCCACATCGGCCCATCCGCGCACGGCAGCACGACGCGCTGACCCAGAAGCCATGCACGTCTTCAACGCCGGGGCCCGGCACGGAAAACATCAACCGAATGACCGACCCCACCCGGCCCGCCTCGCGGGCTGATCAGTAGAGAGCACACACCCATGTACCTGAACTCCCCGGTCCGCAGCGGCCCGAGTGATGCACCCGAGTGGTCCAAGCGTTGCCACCTGTTGCCACGGCCCGCCACCAGCGAGAAGGAGCCACCGAAATGAGTGGAAAGCAGAAGACACTCGCCGTCCTGATCGGAACCGTGCTGGCAGCCGGACTCACCAGCCCGGCTTTCGGGGCCACCGCCACCGCCGCCCAGTCACCGACCACGAGCACCGCCGCTGCGGGGTCCGGCAGGTCGGTCGTGGCGTGGAACCGCGAACTCATCGGCATCCTGAGCGATCCCAAGGCCCAACCGGCCACCGTCCACCCCACGCGGAGCTTCGCGCTGCTCCAGGCCGCCGAGTACGACGCGGTGGTATCGATCACCCAGTCGGACCCCCCGTACGTGTTCTCGGTGCCGGCACCTCAGGGTGCGCGTGCGGACGCCGCGGCGGACCAGGCAGCCCACGACGTGCTGGCCGCCCTGTACCCCACCAAGCGCGCAAGCGTGGACCAGCAGCTGAGCAGCCAGATGTCCGCGATCGCCAACGGCGCCGGCAAGCAGGCGGGCATCGGCGTGGGAGCAGCGGTCGCGCGCCAACTGATCAGCCTGCGGTCCACTGACGGGTCCTCAACCAAGCCGCCGCAGTTCACCGCCGGCAGCCTGCCCGGCGACTACCGGCCCACACCGCCCGCCTTCCCCGCACCGGTGTTCAGCAACTGGGGCTCGGTCAAGCCGTTCGTGCTGACCAGCGGGAGCCAGTTCCGCCCGGCGGCGCCGCCGGCCGTGAGCACCGCCACGTACGCGTCCGCCCTGAACGAGGTCAAGGGCCTGGGCAGCAAGACCAGTACCACCCGTACCCCCGATCAGACCGCGGCCGCGAAGTTCTGGGCGGCGGCGCCCGTCTGGAACGTCTGGAACCAGGTCGCGCAGGGCCTGGTCACCTCCCAGAACGCGAGCCTGGCGCAGGCGGTGAAGGTCTTCGCCCACCTCGACCTGTCGCTCGCCGACACCGCGATCGCGATGTACGACGCCAAGTACGCCTACCACGTGTGGCGGCCGGTGACCGCGATCCGGCTCGGCGACACGCACTACAACCCGTGCATCGTCGGCGATCCCAACTGGACCCCGCTGCTGCCGACCGCCCCGGATCCGTCCTACCCCGGCGCTCACGGCGCTCTCAGCCAGGCCGCGGCGACGACGCTCACCGGGCTCTACGGCACTCAGCACCGGATCACGGTGACGTCGAAGGGCGTCTCCCGAACCTTCGCCGGCTTCCAGGACGCCGCCACCGAAGCCTGGCTCAGCCGGATCTGGTCCGGCCAACACACCGCCATCGACAACCAGTCCGGCCAGCAACTCGGCACGCAGGTAGCCGATTTCGTGGCGCACCACCTCTGACCGTCCGTGCGGCGTCAGGGTGCCGTGACCAGGAGCCGGCTGTACCCGACACGTCGCTGAAGCCGGAGATCATCATCTGTGACGAGCCGGTCTCCGCGCTGGACGTGTCGGTGCAGGCGCAGGTGATCAACCTGCTGGAGAAGCTGCAG
>NZ_JBSFJU010000115.1:0-14022 GCF_053598215.1 Kitasatospora sp. NPDC001175
GCGCGGTTTGTTCCCCATGCTCTCCATGATCGACATCATCCTTACCGGGACCGAAGCCCCTGATCAGGGGTGTCCGTCAAAGCGAATCAAGCCCAGCCTGCTTCGGCACGTTCCCGAAGTCGGCGCAGGCCAAGGTCTGCATCAGCTCGCGGTGGACTTGGCGGGCCTTCTTCGCCCGGGCCTTCTGGCGCTCGTCGTACGCCTCGCGGATGTCCGGGCTCTCAAGCGCGTCCAGCAGGGAGCGCCGGCCTTCACGGCCGTAGCGCCACCGAAGGTGTCGCGGGCGGACCGGTTCCCGCAGGGCCTGGCCGCGCTGGCCGTGTTCGTCGAGCGGGAAGGGCACGCGAAGGTCCCGCGCGCACAAGGAGGACGGGACGTCGCCGGGCACCTGGCTGAACAACCAGCGCGCCCGGCGGGACAAGCTCAGCGAGGAGCAGCGCGGACAGCTGGAGGGCCCGGGCGTGGCCTGGTAGGCCGTCCGGTCAGGGGTGTTGTGGCCCGGGCGGGTTGTCCTGTGACGAGTCGGGTTCGCCGCCTGGCGTGCGGCCGCGGCCCGCGTGCGGCTTCATGCCGATACACCACCGGCGGCCGCACATACTCGCCCGCAGGTCGGATCACTCGGATGAAAAGGTGTCGAACCATCATATTTCATACTGCGATGCTTACGCTGACGCGCGGTGGCCTGTGCTCTTTTGGGGTCCTGTCAGCGCGGTGGCGCAGCCGTCGCGGGCCCGGTGCGGCGTCAGAGCACGCGGCTGGGGGCACGGGTGGTGGCCGCGGTGGCGGGGCCGGCCGTGGCGGTCGCGTCTGTTCGTCATGGCACGGGCCGTTCCGGCCCCCGGGACCTGCGTCGCCACATCCTTGGGTTCTTCGAGCGAGAGGTATGGCGATGATCAGTTGTGGGAAACGACGACTGCCTGGCCCAGCGGGGCACGATGCAGGCGCTTGTCGGGCCCCGCGGTGGGCGGCACGGGCACGCGCCATGGCGGCGGGGCTGGTGCTGCTGGGGGCCGGGGCGCTGCCGGTGACGGCGGCCTCCCCGGCTCGGGCCGCGACATCCGGGACCTTCGCTTATATCGCCAACGCCGCCTCGAACACCGTATCGGTGATCAATCTGGCCACCGACACCGTGACCGCCACCATCCCCGTCGGCAGCAACCCCGAAGGGGTGGCGGTCAGCCCGGACGACACCACCGCCTACGTCACCAACATCGCCTCGAACACCGTGTCGGTGATCGACACGGCCACCGACACCGTCACCACCACCATCCCCGTCGGCACCAACCCCGACCAGGTGGCGGTCAGCCCGGACGGCACCAGCGCCTACGTCACCAACGCCGGCTCGAACACCGTGTCCGTGATCAACACCGCCACCAACACCGTCACCACCACCATCCCCGTCGGCACCAACCCCGAAGGGGTGGCGTTCACCCCGGACGGCACCACCGCCTACGTCACCAACGGCCTCGCGAACACCGTGTCCGTGATCAACACCGCCACCAACACCGTCACCACCACCATCCCCGTCGGCCTGTCGCCGTTCGCGGTGGAGTTCAGCCCGGGTGGTATCCGCGCCTACGTCACCAACACCAACTCGAGCAACGTGTCGGTGATCAACACGGCCACCGACACCGTCACCACCACCCTCTCCTCTGGCACCGCTCCCCGCGGGGTGGCCACGGCCAGGGTCCCGGTGGTGGCCACCGCCACCTGCCCCACCGGCCACGTGATCACCGGCGGCGGATACCAGCAAAGCGGCGGCGCCGTCCCACCCATCCAGGTCACCAGCCGACCCGTCGGCAACACCTGGCAAGTCCTCGCCGACAACCAGAACACCAACTACACCACCGTCACCCCCTACGCCGTCTGCGCCCCATAACCCACCCGGCTCCCGCAGCCGCCGTGCCAGCTGCGGGGCCACGGGGGCCACGGGGGCCACGGGGGCCACGGGGGCCACGGGGGCCACGGGGGCCACGGGGGCCACGGGGGCCACGGAGACACAACCACAACGGGCTTGATTCACTTTGACGGACACCCCTGGTCAGGGGCTTCGGCCCCGGTAAGGATGATGTCCATCATGGAGAGCATGGGGACACCCACCCCGGCCACCAGGGGCGCCGACGGGCGCAACACCACTCACAATCACCACCTCCAGGAGGACCACCCAGCCAACCGGGGGCGGCGGCGCGGCGAGGTGGGCAGGGGCGCAGCCCCTGCCCGAGCAGGACCCGGACCTGGCCGCCCACGACCGGGCGCGGCGGGGCCACCACGAGCACGCGGACAGCCGGCGGACAAAGGCCGGGTCCCACCCAGGCCCTACCGCTCATGCTCAACCCGACGATTCCCTCGGTGATGTCCCGGCGTCGGCGCTCCATGAGCCCGACCCGCACTGCGCTGCCTGGCCGGCTACGTTGCCTCGGCGAGGAGTGGGTATTCTGACCGGCGGCTGAGCTTCGGCCCCGGACGAGACGCGCCGTACCCGGTTATGCACGACGACGCCCCGTTGCCGCCTTGACGGCACTGGATGGCCCTTTCCGAGGTGGAGGGGGCTGGCGTCTCGCGGAGGGTAGTCCGGCATGACCGTTCCACTGACCAGGACTTTGTACACGGCCACTGCGAATGCTGTCGGCGGCCGGAACGGCACCGTCGCCACCGATGACGGGCATCTCGCGGCGCGACTGGCACCGCCGCGCAAGAGAGTGCCGGAGGCCACCGATCCCGAGCAGTTGTTCGCCGCCGGATTCGCGGCCTGCTTCGGGTCCGCGTTGGCCGAGGTAACGGGTGACAGCGGCCTGGACACGACGGCTGCTCGGGTCACCTGCCAGGTTGAGCTGGGGACGACCGCCACACCCGCCGGATACGGTCTGGCTGTGACACTGTCGGTCGCGGTACCGGGTTGGAAGGCCGATGACCTGCTTCCCTACCTGCACCGGGCCGACGCCGTCTGCCCCTACTCCCAGGCCGTGCGTGGCAACATCCCGCTGTCGATCGTGGCGCTCGATGCGGGCGGGGCCGGGGGCGACATCTGATGGAGCCGACACCGAACCGGTCCGGAACCGCGACCGCCTCGTTCGCCTGCGCCCAGAGCCGATCGGCTGCGACAGTCGTGCGCCCCCCTACGCGCGGCGGGTGGCGCCGGCTCGGCATCAGCCGCGACGGCGGCCCGCTGATCGACGAGGGCGAGGCCGTGTGGCTGCAGATCGGGGACCAGTACGCCGGATTCGCCGGCACCACGTCCTTTGACGGCGCGCAGGTCCGATTCCACCACGAGGTGGGTGAGCCTGGGGAGGACCTGGGCGCCTTGCGCTGGGACGGGGAGAACCTGGTCGAGTCCGGATCCAATCCGGACGGCAGTACGTTCCTGGAGATCTGGACACCGCTGCGCGGCTGTGAGGGCGAGGCCGGTTCCTGGCGCGCGGAGGGCTGCCAAGTGGTGCGAGTGGGAAGGCACGTCATCCATGTCGACGGCGAGGCGGGAACCTACCTGGTGGTCGGGTTGCCCAGGGCCTGAAGCCGGAGCCGGGGATCCGGTAGCGGCCCGAAACCGTGCCCGGACACGACAGTTGGAGGCCGGCCCGGTTCGCGGCGGCTTTCTCCTGGCGTTCCTCGTGCTCGTGGTAGCAGCGGCCGCCGGGGCCGCGGGTCCACTGGCCATGGAGCCCGTACTCGTAGGTGCTCTCCTGCTCGGGGACCTGGCCGCAGTCGGCACAGGCCAGGGTCGGCATCACCTCGCGGTGGTCCTGGCGGGCCTTCTTCTCGCAGGCCTTCTGGCGCAGGTCGTAGGCGGCGCGGTTGCCCGGGTTGTCCAGCGCCTCGATCAGGAAGTGCCGGCCGGGGCGGCCGAAGCGCCACCACACCGGCCCGAGGGGCCGTGCTCGGCCAGGAGTTCCAGGGTGGTCGCGAGGATGGGCACGGCGTCGTCGTACTCGTGCCAGCCGTCTCCGTCGTTGTCGTCCCGGTGCACGGTGTACCGCTGCCCGCGCCAGCACTCCGCGGACAGGTCGGCCACCGCCTGCTGCCGGTTGGCCAGGGCGACCGGTCCGGCGTCAAGGCGACCGGTCCGGCGTCGGTGACGACCAAGGCGACCGGCGGGTACCCGGTGCAGGTGTGGCCGGGCCAGGTACGGCGCCGCCAGTACACCGTCCGGTCGGTCCGCTCCTGGTCGGCAAGGGCCGGGTCGTTGTCGCGGACCTTCACACGGCCAGGACGTGCTCGGAGTAGCTGGCGCCTTGCCGTCGTACTCGAGGTGCGGTGCGCGTCAGGCGATGGTCCCGCCCGCGTTGCGGATCAGCTGCTGGAGCACCTTGACCGTGGTGATGTAGTCGGCGTCGTCGATGCCTTCGTGAAGGGCGGCGCGGATGGCGGGTGCGTTGCGTGCGAGGTCGACGCGGGCCTGCTCCCCTTCCTCGGTGAGCAAGAGCCGCTCTTCGGCGTCCCGGGCCAGCCAGCCTCGCTCCAGGAGCACCTCGGATTCGGCCGCCAGGTCGTCCTCGGCCCGGATGTAGGAGGCCATGGCGGCGCGCAGCTCGGTCAGGGTCATCCCCTGGCCGTCGGGTGAGATGTCGTTCGCCGAGAGGTTGCGGAGCAACCAGAACTGGGGCTGGGTGTAGCCCTTCTCGGCTTGCCGGGCCCGGATGTAGGAGATGAGCGCCTCGTAGGCGACACCGGTCCAGTACGCCGCGGGTCGTCCGGCGAGTTGGGCATCGGAGATCTGCTCGGTCGTCACAGGGCTCCCCCTGCTTGTCGCTCTGCTTCAACGCCCGCGCTGCGCGGGCGGTGAGGAGACCGTACGACTTGAAGTGCGCTTGAAATCAAGGGCGGAGCTCTCCTGCGGGTCATCCGCACGAAGACCACGTTGCTGAAGACGGCCGCCCGGCCAACGCTGCCCGGCAGGCGGGTGAGGTGGGTGGCCGACGTCGACTTGTGGATCGCTCGTCCGCGACAGGGCCGCGGCCTCGACGCGACCGACGGCCTCGCCCTGTGCGTGCCCTGGAGCCGCTTGAGCGCACCGTACAGGGCACCGTGGCCACGACGGTGCTCGGACGCGAGCGCCGGGTCCACCAGTGTCTTCACTGGGCCCTCGGTGCACAGCAGCGCGTCGGTCAGCTCGAGCAGCGCATCCCTCCGACCGGTCAGACAGGTGTAGAAGTCCGCTCGGAAGCGTGACAGTTCCGCGAACGGATCGCGCTGGACAGCTTGCTGCAGCACACTCATCACCAGGGCCTTCGTGTTGATTCCCTTACCTCGTCGGAGAGTTCAGGATCATGCCTAGGCCGCTCCACCGTCCGAGGAATCCCTGGACGGGTGACATCATGGATCGATCACTCGTGCGATATCTCTCGCGGAGTGCCGCGATACTGCTGCCATGAATCACACATCCCACCCGGTGGTCCGGCAGGCACCCTTTCCGTTCCCAGGGGAGCGGTTCCCGCGCGATCTCGGCGCTGTGGTGCAGCGGACCGTCGCGGAGGGGCGCATGCCGGCACTCGTCGTCATCCATGACAGTGAGGGCGACTGGCTGATCGGGGACGGCGTGAACGATCCGAACCTCCCCGATGCCAGTGGCGTGTACTGCATCGCCTGCATGACGGAGGACGATCCCTCCATCTCCGAGACAGCCAGCCTGCAACCGGGCTTCGCTGCCTATCGAGATGGGCCCGGGCTGCCCTGGACCATCGAGCCGTTCAGCTACGGAGGCGACGAAGGTTAAACGTCAAGGTCAAGGTTAGAAGCTGTTTCAGATCTCCTCCGCGGCGACGTTCCGTGACGTCCGATCGAGGGTGCGGAGGCAACGGGCCGGAGCGCCGTGGCGTTCGGGC
This sequence comes from Kitasatospora sp. NPDC001175, assembly GCF_053598215.1. Lineage (NCBI taxonomy): Bacteria > Bacillati > Actinomycetota > Actinomycetes > Kitasatosporales > Streptomycetaceae > Kitasatospora > Kitasatospora sp. NPDC001175. The sequence continues at coordinate 5,820 of NZ_JBSFJU010000115.1, forward strand.
GGCTGAGTACCGAAATTCCTTGTCAGCGACTCCGGCGAGGCTGAGTGGGTTTGCCGGGTCGTCCGGCCGCCCCCTGCGCGATGACGTGGCCGGGCGGGCGGCGCCCCGTAGGCACCGTCATCGCGGGCCCCGGCCGCACCCCGCTGTCCCCAGCTCTGGGGCACCGACGGCGGGCGAGCACGATCGCTCCGGCACCTGCGACGAGGAGCAGCGCGCCGGCGCCGATAAGGAGGGCGGTCTGCGCGCCGTCGGCCCCGAGGCGGCGAGGCTGCCGCCTCGGGCGTGCCGTGCGGGCCGACCGCTGGTGCTGGGGCGGGCGGCCGGGCCGGGGCTGGCCGAGGAAACGGGGTCTGCGGTCGGGCCCGGCCCGGGTCGTCCGGTGCACGGTGAGCCTCACTGTCGCGGTGGCGCTGCCGCCGTAGGAGTCGCCTGCGGCGTAGGTGAAGGAGTCCGTGCCGGAGTACGCGAGCACGCCCCGGAGCCGACAGGCTCGATCAGCCGATCGGTGGTGCGAGGTATTCCAGCGCATAACCGTCGCCGGAGGGGGTTACGCGGGCGATGCCGGGTGAGTCGAGGTGGGCGCCAGCTACGAAGTGGTGTGGTTGGGTCAGTTGTTCGAGGAGGGCCGCTCGCGCGGCGCTGGCCTGGGACTGGTTGCCGTCGAGCTCCCAGGACACGTTCGGCTGATCGAATTGGAGCGCGGGAACGTGAACGGTGTCGCCCCAGGCGAGAAGGTGGCCGGTGCCGCTCCTGACGTGGTAAACGGTGTGACCGGGTGTGTGGCCCGGTGTCGGGATCGCGGTGGTCCAGTCGTTGATCGCGACCTTCTCCGACACGGGTACGACGCGGTCGCGGATCGGCTCGAGCCGCCCCGTGAACACCGAGGTGTCGCCCGCGCCGATCCACACGCGCTCGAGTTTGGTGAACGCCTCTGAACCGTCCGGCGCGATGAGTCCGCTCACGTGGTCTTCGTGCTTGTGGGTGATGGCCACATCGGTGACATGCGCGCGGTCGATTCCCGCTTCGTCGAGCGCGTCGTAGATCAATCCCATGGTGGGGTCGTGCCAGGCGTTGGACGCGCCGGTGTCGATGAGAACCGACCGCGTGCCGTCGGTGACGAAGAAGGCGTTGACCGACAGCCGCAAGTTGTCGCCGGCCAGCGGGACGGCGGCCGGCAGCTCGTCGAGCGTGCGCCCATCCTCGCCGCGGAGCCGTGTCGGCGGCATGTCGATGTACCCGTCTCGCAACGAGATCACCTGCAGATCGCCGAATTCGAACGTGGCATGGTGGCGGCCACTTGAGATCAAACGCATGGAGCCCCTCCGTCGTGTCGGGCGCACATCGTACGTCTCCTAAAGGAGATCAGATCTTCTTTAGGAGAAACCTTACACTGTGGGCAGCGAGGTACCCATCGATCGAGGAGCACGGTGGTCGAGCAAGACGGAAACGCGGCCGAATCCCAGCACGGTGACGACCTGGCTGGCGCGTTCGGCGGTAACGTGCGGCGACGCCGCGAGGAGGCGGGCCTGACGCTGGAGCAGTTGTCCACCCAGTCGTCGGTCAGTCGGGCGATGCTGTCCAAGGTCGAACGCGGCGAGAAGAGCCCGACGATCGGCGTCGCGTCCAGGATCGCCCACGCGCTCGATGTCTCGCTCTCGGACCTGATCGGTGCGCCGGCTGCTGCCGCGTCCGGTGTGGCCATCGTCATGCGCAAGAACGATCGCCCCGCTTTCCGTGACCCGGAAACCGGCTTCGAGCGGCACATCGTGTCAGCGGCCCCGGGCGCGGGACGAGCCGAGATGGTCGTCCACTACCTCCCCCCGCAGGTCTCTACCGGGCTGCTGCCCGCGTATCCGCCAGGTACGGAGAAACAACTCGTGGTGCTCGAAGGCACCCTCACCGTCGCGATCGGCGGGATCAGCGAGACCCTGAACACAGGTGACTCCCTGTTCTTCCAAGCCGACGCGGACCACGGCTTCGCCAACCGAACGAACGCTCCCTGCGAATACATCATGGTCATCTCGCGCAGAACCTGATCAGCCGCCTGACGCTGTCGGGGAACTTGGAGAACGTCAGATTCACCAGTCCCCGATCTGCCCACGCAGGGTTCGTCCGGCCCGGGTGGCCACGCCCCGGCCGGTGGCGGCCGGGTGCAGCCAGTAGCCGATCTCGCGGCCAGCCAACAAGCGCCGACGATCGCGCCGTTCAGCACGATCACGTAGGTGAACTCCTCACCACTCGCCCAGCGCTTCGCGCGGCGGGCCAGGAAGTCGGTGGTCTTGGCCAGGCTGTGCTCAGCGACCCAGGCCATCCACGGGCGCAGGTGCTCCAACGACTCTTCAATGACCCGCAGGAGTTCCGGAAGGTCTGTCTCGCTGTTGAAGCGGCGCAGCGTCAGGTCGTCCAGCTCGATCACCTGCTGCCCAGGTCACGACCAGCTGGTCGGCGCATCGGGGCACGAAACGATGCCGGAAGAGATGCACGCGGTCGGCCGGGGTCCAGCGCCAGTACACGGGGACTGCGGGGCGGACGGAGAACTCCCAGATCGGCACGTTCCTGGCCTACGCCTCGGCGAAGGGCCGCGCGCTGATCGACCGGGAGCTGTACCTGCCGGCCTTCGTGGACGGACGACCGCGAGCGCTGCCGGGCGGCCGGCGTGCCCGATGACGTGCCGTTCGCGACGAAGAACGAGCACTTCCGCTGGATGCTGCAGCGTGCGATCGACGCGGGGGTGCCGTTCGCGTGGGTGACCGCGGACGAGGCTTACGGGCAGGTCAAGCACCTGCGGGTCTGGCTGGAGCAACGCGGCATCGGGTATGTGCTGGCCACCAGGGTCAACGACACCGTGATCACGACACGGTGGCGTGAGGTCCGGGTCGACGAGCTGGTCGCCACGCTGCCGCGACAGGCCTGGAAGCGCCTGTCCGGCGGCAAGGGCTCCCACGGCGAGCGGGTCTACGACTGGGCCCGGGTGGCGATCCGACCGGTGTGGGAGGACGGCGTCGGGCACTGGGTCCTGGCCCGCCGCTCGGTCAGCGACCCGACCGAGCTCGCCCACTACGTGTGCTACGGACCCGTAGCCACCCGGCTGAAAGACCTGGTCAAGGTCGCCGCGGCGAGGTGGGCGGTCGAAGAGTCGTTCCAGGTCGCGAGGATCGGTCTCGCCTGCAACGGCGTCCGGGCGGGTGCGGGGCCGCCTGACCGGGGCGCGGACCTTGATCCGCTCGACCACCGGGATGAAGCGGGGGCTGTCGGCGGCCTGGCCAGGCGTGAGGACGAACGACAGTGGCCGGCAGCGGCGCTCGGCCGACAGGTGGGTCTTGGTGGTCAGCCCACCGCGCGAGCGCCCCAGCTCGGCCGCCCGGAGCCGGGTCCTGCGGCGTCGGCGGACGCGGCGGCGCTCCTCCCGTGCCGGGTCGTCGATGGGGGCGACCGTCTCCGCTAACGGGGTGTTTTGCCCCTTTCGCGAAGTCCCCTTGCTGTGATCGGGATGGTCCACCGTGATCGGAAGGCGGCTCGCGGGACGAGCGCACGCGCAACGGCTGGTATTACTGGGGCATGCAGGAAGAGACGGCACGCTCCGCGATCGACACGTTCATCTCCGCGTTTAACGCCTCGGACGACAGCTATGTGACTGCCCTGCTCTCCCAGGCCCTGACCTCAGACGTGGTCTTCTGGGGGCCGTTGGGTCGCAGCGAAGGGATCGCGGCGGTCGAGCGGTTCGTGCTGGACATCCGGCGCCACCCGGCGGGGACCGGCACGATGGCGCGCTGCTCAGCGGTGGACATGCCTGACGAGTGGGCCCGGTACCGGTGGGTCTTCACCACGCCGGATGGAGGCCCCCGCCTGGCGGGAACGGACGTCGTCCATCTGCGGCGGAGCCTCATCGACCAGGTCATCGTCTTTGCGGGGGAGATCGAGCCGCCCGCCTCCTGAGTCGTCCTTCCGTCGCTGTCCTTCTCGTGAACTTGTCCCTTTCGGCACCCCGAGGCTGCGGTTCGCGGTCGGTCAGGCTGCGGCGTTGAGGAGGCGTCCGCCCCAGCGGATGCCCTTCTCGCTGCGGATGCGGGCGCGTTCCTTGCGTTGGGCGGCAAGTACGTCGGGGTGGCGGGCGTTGGCGTTGCGCCAGCGCAGGTAGCGGTGCAGTGCCTGGGTTTGCGTGGGGTGGCTGCGGTGGTGGGAGTTGGCCAGGGTGAACTGCCGCAGCGGGCCGAAGTGGGCCTCGATCGGGTTGGCCCAGGATGCGTAGGCGTCAGGAGTCGCGTCAGGAACTGCATCAGGAGTCCGAGCCGGGGCCACCGCCGCCCTACGGGCCGCACCGAGCTATTCCCCTGGTGGTAGCCGTCTACGGGCTCTGCTGGGCCACTAAAAACTAGGAGGTTTCGCCGCCTGTCTCCTCGAAGTCGCCGATCATGGTCGGGTCGTCGGCCGAGGTCGACTCGGGCCAGGGGGCGGCGCCCGTCACACCCAGGTCGGCGCGCATCGCCTCTCGGGTGGCGCGGATCAGGGGCCAGAGCGCGTGTTGCCCCTCGGCGGCCGATCGCAGCGTCTCGCCGGGCCGGGGGTTCCCCTGTTCGATGCGTTTGATCTGCCCGTACACGCGGGTCAGTGCGTCGTTCAGTTTGTTGGCCGGACCGATCACGGTGTCGGGGGCGGTCATCAGGGTCTCGGACCAGCGGTCCCGGTGGGCGTCCTTCGCCCGTTCCAGCGTCTGGACGTCCTCGTCCCCGGGCGCGCGGTCCCGCATGACGTACAGGTGGCGGCTCAGCGCCGTGGCGAACTGTCGGGCGTCCCGGTGGAGTTCGGTGTAGCACCGCCGCCGCAGTTCGCGGTTCTCGCGGCGTTCCTGGATGGCGTGGCTCATCTCCAGCTCACGCTTCTTGACCCGGTCCGCGCCGCGCTGGGTCAACAGCGCGCCGCCCAACGTGCCCGCCACACCGGTCATCGCGATCAGTACCGCCCCCACGTCCATGGGATCACCCTAGGGTCCGCCCTCAGTCGTCCTGGCGGCGGGCTGGGGAAGGGATGCCCGGGCGCAGCGGGAAACGGCCTGGCGGCCGACCAGGACGACGACCGCACAGCGCGTCACCCGGTGCGGTCGCGATCGTTGGCTAGGCCATGCACCCACGACACATCCCCAGTTCCACCACCAGGAGAAGGCCGGCCCAACCGAGCAGCACCGGCCAGGGCGCTGCACCGGATCACCGCCCGCGGCCCGGCGGCCGATACCTCGCGGCCGGCCTCCCGGACGGCGACCCCACCCAACCCCCTGTCACGGCCGCCTGTCGCGCCCCCTACTAATCGGGCCGTCCCCAATGGCTGGAGATCCTCTACCCGCCCCATTCGTGATCATTTAGGATCGGGGCGACGGAGCGCGGCGGCCTGGCGAGCGGGACCTGCTCGCGGCGCAGCGCGAGAGCCGGGCCATCACCTTGCCCCGCGCCGGCCTGTCAGATCGTGTCCCTGACCTTGATCTGACCGCTGTCGATGACGAAGTCCTGATTGCCGAAGCCGGGGCTCTGGCACTGCCAGATCTTGGCGTGGTCCCCGTTGTTGCGAGAACCACCCACGTCCAGGCACATCTGTCGGCCGGTTCCGATGGTGTCCCTGACCTTGATCTGGCCCCTGTCGATGACGAAGTCCTGATTGCCGAAGCCGGGGCTCTGGCACTGCCAGATCTTGGCGTGGTCCCCGTTGTTGCGAGAACCACCCACGTCCAGGCACATGGTGTTGGTGGCCGCGCGGGGCGCGGCAACAGCAGCCGCGGGCGCTGCCAAGGCGATCAGGCCGGCGGCCGCCAGGGCAGCGAGCGTGGTAGTGGAACGGGACATGATGTACCTCCGCAAGTGCACCGACGGGTGTCGGCTCTCGGTGGGGTGGCCGGACGTGGGCAGGGCCCGCCGGAAGGTGCAGTCCCCATACCTGCCTGGTATAGACAAGGCTCGCAGCGGGCAGCAGCGACACGCCCGGGTACGAATCACATTCATCCCACGGGGCGACATATGGTTTGAAACCCAATCACCACCTGGGCAGGAGACCGGAGCGCGACGGCTGAGCGACCCTTCACGGGTGCCATGGCGCTCAGCCGCCCTTGACTGCGTTCTTCTCGTGTAACGGGCGCAGGCCCCAGCCCGCACCGGCAACATGGGCGCCGCCACCCTCCCCCTCCAACTCGCTCACGCCCACGAGCAGGGCCGACTGCGCCCAGGCACGCGCGTGGCGCTTTTCGGCCTCGCAAGCGGCGCCAGCGCCGACATCATGCTGATCCAGTGGCGAGCACGAGCCTGAACCCGCCACCACCGAGAACGTCCTGAAGGACGTCTGATCCACCGCGCACCATGGCAGACGGCGTCGACCACCCGGTGGCGACCGGCGCCTTCGTCACAGTCGCACCGGCCTTCGCAGCCCCGCACTGGCGACAAGCGCCACCAGCCGCGGACCTTCGTCGAACACCACCGCCTCGGTGTCGGCGCCGCAGAGACCATGGCGCAGCTGACGGGCTGCACCGGACTCGGAACCGCCGGGCCCCGGACCGGTCGGGGCTGGTGTGGGAGCGGCGCTGGAGGGGCAATCCCTGCTCCGTCATGACAGGCAGTCAACCTGACCATGTGCAAGGGGCCCCGTCTACGCGCGGGGCCGGCGCGATCGCCGAGCGGACCGTGCGGGCGGTTCGCCGGCGCGACGGTACGGAGGACAAGTGCCCCAGGACATGGAGTTCCGCCTTCCCTTCCCCTTGGCATCCAGCCCGAACCTGAAGGCCGCACGGCAGCGCAACCTCGCGTGGGGCCGTGAGCACCGCCCGGTCGGCGACGGGCGCTCCCTCGACTGGTACACCTCCTGGGACATACCGAGACTCGCCGCCTACAGCCACCCCTACACCCAGGGGCCCGCACTGGACCTGTGCACCGACGCGATGGCGTTCTTCTTCGTCTTCGACGACCAGTTCGACGGGCCCCTCGGCCACGCCCCCGACCGCGTCGCCGCCCTGTGCCAGAGCATGATCGACATCATCCACGGCACGCCACCACGCGCCGGCGCCGATCCCTGCACCACCGCGTTCGCCGACCTGTGGCACCGCACCACCCACGCCACACCACCCGGCTGGGCCTCGCGCGTCGCCCACGAGTGGGAGTACTACTTCGCCGCCCACCCCCACGAAGCCCTCAACCGGCTCCGCGCAACCCCCAGCGACATGGACAGCTTCCTGCAGGTACACCGGGGGTTGCCGCCACCACACTGCCCCTGTCCCTCGGCGAACGCGCCGCCGGCATCGCCGTCCCTGCGGTCGCGTTCCACAGCCCGCAACTGCGCCGCATGCGCGACATCGCCGTCGACGTCACCTTCATGTGCAACGACGTCTACTCCCTGGAGAAGGAAGGGGCCCGCGGCGACATGGACAACCTCGTCCTCGTCCTCGAACACGAACGCGCCCTGACCCGCGCCGACGCCCTCACCGCGGCCCGCGACGAAGTGGACCGGCGCATCAACGACTTCCAGCGCCTGGCGGCCGAGGTCCCCGGCATGTGCGACCGGCTCGGCCTCGACGACACGCGGCGCGCCACCATCGACACCTACATCCGCGTCATGGGCGCCTGGATCGGCGGCTACCACGCCTGGCAGACCCAGACAGCCCGGTACCGCACCGCCCTGGACATCCTCCCCCGCTCCGGCCCGGCCACTTCGACAACCTCCTCCAACCCTGACCCCCAGCCATCCGGGCCGCCGGCCGCCTCATCCAGCCGACGCCCGGTCGTCCAGGCCCGACCGCCCCGGTGCCAGCGAGCAACAGCCCCCTGACGGGAAGCCTCGCGGGGGCGCCCCCGGATACGCCCGGGGCCACCCCGACACGGTCCGCTCCTCGGCCGACACGTTGGCCCGGGCCCGGGTGGCCCGGTCGAGGGGGCGCGGTCGATGGCCGGGTAGAGGTGGAGAGCGGCCGCGTCGGCCACCGGCAGCCACCGGCAGCCACACCACCGGTGCCTGGTCGAGGCCGCTGGTCGCCGGGCCGGCACCACGGGGGCGCCTCGGCTGCGTGCCCACGCGGGGAACGGCCTGGTGACCCTGGCAGACGAGAAGTGCGCGGCCGGCTGGGGCCGGTGGAGGCGTACGTGAGCTTCCCCCGAGATGCGGCGGATGGTGACAGCGGGTCAGATGGGCCTCATGAGAGGACCCGAGGCCATGGCCGCCCCGAAGAAGTACCCGC
>NZ_JBSFJU010000116.1:0-12984 GCF_053598215.1 Kitasatospora sp. NPDC001175
GGCTGCTACTCGATCGGCGACGACACCCTGTGGGGCGTCAACCACCGCCGCAAGGGCACCGCGAACACCCTGGCCGCACTCAGGTCAATCCGGGCTGCCCGCCCGGACGGCGCCCCGGTCTACGTGATCCTGGACAACCTCTCCGCCCACAACGGCAAGAAGGTCCTCCGCTGGGCGAAGAACAACAACGTCCACCTGTGCTTCACCCCGACGAACGCCTCCTGGGCGAACCCGATCGAGGCGCACTTCGGACCGCTGCGGCAGTTCACGCTGGCGAACTCGAACCACCCGAACCACACGGTCCAGACCCGCGCACTGCACGCTTACCTGCGGTGGCGCAACACCAACGCCCGCCACCCTGACGTTCTGGCCGCCCAACGCCGCGAACGCGCCCGCATCCGCAGCGAGAAAGGAATCCGCTGGGGCGGCAGACCCGCCCTCGCCGCCTGATCAAGCAACCCGGCGAACCTATGCGGTCACGGCACTAGCGGGAGTTGCGTGGATGCCGCCCTGGCTCTCGCGGGCTGCCGCGCCACCCGTTACACCGAGGCACCCTCACCGACATCGCCGAGGTCGGCGATGACGCCCTCACCCGCTGGATCCCCGAGCGGCTGCTCACCGGCACCTTCGCCCACCTCGACCTGCTGAGCGGCACGTGCCGCTGGGTGAACTGCGGTCACCCGCCGCCGCCGCTGATCCGAGGCAACCACATCGTTCCTGCCGCCTCCCGTCCGCACTCCCGAGCTTCCCCTGGGCCTGGGCCCGGGCTATCCCCGCCCGACGGCTGTGACCCATCGCGCCCAGCTCGAGCCCGGCGACCGCATCCTGATCCACACCGAGGGTGTCACCGAGGGCCGCTCCCGCACCGGGGAGATGTTCGGCGAAGCCCGGCTCGTGGACACCATCGTCCACGCCACTATTGCAGGGGAACCCGCCCCCGAGGCCCTACGCCGCCTGATCCGCACCATCCTCGAGCACCAGGACCAGCGCCTGACCGACGATGCCACCCACCATCCTCCTGCTCGAATGGCGCCCTGCGCCCGGCACGGCGTACCCGCCGACCGTTCCCGAGACCCGCCTCGGGCGGGGGCGGCGGGCGTGATGCCACTCCTGTCCCTGTCCGATGTCTACCCTGCCTGAACTGCGCGACCGGTCCTCAGGAGACGGCCGCGATCTGCGCCGACGGCCGGATCGCCAGGATGAGCGAAAACCTGGGCAACAATTGTCCGAATTGCGGTGGAAGGGTGACCAGCGCTGTTTCGTTCTCCCGTCCCCGTTCTGGCCGACCTTGCGGTGTGTCCGGCTGCTCTACGGGTCAGTAGTCCGAACCCCTGACGGGCGGATCCTGACCGGGTGAAAATCGGCGGCGTACAGCGCGACCACTTCGGCCGCGGCCGCGGCCAGTTCGGCCCGGGCCTCCGGCGGGGACAGCACCTCAACATCCGCTCCGAACGGGAGCAGCGCCCGGACCGCCTGTACGGCGCGGAAGCCCAGCTCCACCTCCACGGACTCGCCGTCCAGATCCTCCGGACCGGCGGCCAGGTTCACCACGTGGATCCGCAGAAAGGTGTCCAGCCGGTGTCGCCGGACCCGGCAGCGGACCAGGATCTCCTGCGGCAGCCGCTCGACCTGGTCGCGGAGCACGGTCCAGACCTCGGCAAGGCTCAGCCCGGGCCGGCGGCGGACCGGCTCGTCGTCGACCGAGGCCGCCTGCACCCGGTCAGACCGGAACAGCCGGGCCTCGCCGTCCCGGTCGGCCACCAGGTACCAGACGCCGGCCTTGCTCACCAGGCCGTACGGATCGACGATGTACTCCCTGGACTCGCTCTCGCCACTGTGGCGGTACGTCAGGCGCAGCCGACGGTCGGCGAACACCGCCCGCTGCAGCTCGCCGAGCTCCACCTCGGCGGCGCCACCCCGCATCCAGCGAGCCGGGTCGACCAGGATGCGCTCGCTGGTGCGTTCGGCCGCCGGGCGGTGCGGCGCGGGTAGGGCGGCCATCACCTTGCGCAACGCCGAGCCGATCGCCGCACCGAGCCCCAACGCGTCATGCGTGCCGTCGGCCGCGAGCACGAACAGAGCCCGGGCCTCGTCACCGGTCAGGCCCGTGACGTCGGTGCGGTAGCCGGGCAGCAGGCGGATGCCGCCCAGGCGGCCGCGCTCGGCCCAGACCGGAACGCCGGCCGCCGACAGCGCCTCGACATCCCGGTAGATCGTCCGGACGGACACCTCCAGCCGCTCGGCGAGTTCGGTGGCCGGGACCTGGCCCCGGGTCTGGAGCAGCAGCAGGATCGAGAGCAACCGGTCGGCTTTCACGGAAGTCAGCCTAAAACCTGACAGCAGATGTCCGGTATTCCTAGGAGAGTGTCCGTCACAAGGCCGCCCGGAACCGCGCCGGGGCCACTGACCGAGGAGTTCTCCCGATGGATGCCGCCTTCGACCCCCGCCCCCTGTTCCTTCGCTCGCTCGGCCAGTTGGAGAAGCTGCTCACCTCGCTCGCTCCCGCACACCTCGAGAAGCCGACACCCTGTCAGGAGTACAACCTGCGCATGCTGCTGAGCCACACCATCGGCGCGATCCACCGGATCGCGTACATCGGCGAGGGCGGCCGGGGCATGGACCTGCCCGCGCAGGTCGGCGAGGTCGCCGACACCGACTGGACGGGTGCGGCCGCCCGGGTCCGGGCCCGCGCCACCGCCGCCTGGGCCGAGGACGCCAAGCTGGACCGGGAGGTCGAGGTGCCCTGGGGCCTGGCCACGGGTCGGATCGCGCTGAGCGGCTACGTGATGGAGACGGTCACCCACAGCTGGGACATCGCCCAGGTGATCGCCCCCGAGGCCGAGCTCGACGAGGAGCTGGCGCTGGCTGCACTGGGCATCGCCCAGCAAGTGCTGCCAGCCGACCGGCGCGGCCCCGAGGTTCCGTTCGGCGCCGTACAACCGATGCCGGCCGACGCCGACGCCTACACCCGGCTGGCGGGCTGGCTCGGACGCAGCCTCTGACGGGCCGGCCGGAGGGCGGGCGGAGCATGGCACGTCGCCCGCCTCCCGGCATTGCCGATCTCGTCAAAGGATCATTCGCACATCAGGAGAGAGGCGAGCGGAATCCTGCCGGCCAACCTCCCGTATGCCAGGTCGGGCTGCTCCTGGTGGCGCAGGTGAGGGCGTCCGGCTGAGCGGTCGTCTGCTCGTCGCCCGCGCCGGGGCGGTGGAGTTAGACGAGGACACCGGCGATCACCGGCGCCGGTGCTCGCCGGTGCCTGCGGTTGCGGCCGGGCAGGGTGGCGCGGCAGCCCGCACCGACTGGGAGTCGACGGTCCCCGTCGTCGGCTCCGGATCCCGCCCGGCCGCCTCGCGAGCCTGCCCGGGCAGCCGGTCGTGCAGCCCCTTGATCAGACCGGCATTCCGTCAGCGTCGGTAGAACGCCTAGATGCGGTCCCAGGCGGGGAAGTCGACGGGCATCGCCCTCCAGGCGAGGCCGCTGGCGACCAGGAAGCGGATTGCGTCGATTGTTCAATGCCACGAAGTTAAGGGTCCGTTGGCGATGTCAAGGCGTCGGGGAGGGAGATCTTGTCTGTTGTAGCGTAAGGTTCCGCACTTGACGATGTGGGTGGACAGTCGCATCCGGCGCCCGGGAAGCAGCGCGTGCAGGACGCGAGCACCGATGTCGAGTATCTTCCGGTGACAGTAGCCCTCCGGCTGCCCGCCCTTGCCCTCCAACCACCCGTCGAACGGGTGATCGCGTTCGGTGTAGGGCATGAGAGCGGTCGCCTCGGCGGACACCGGCGACCGCGCCGCAGCCTGCTTGCCCAGGTGGCTGACACGCACCACCTGTCGGAGCTGGTCCGGGCCGACGACGCCTACACCGGCAGCCTCATCGAGCCCTGCTTCACCGCGCCGGCAATGGTGTTGGCGATCATCAAGCGCAGTGACGACCAGACGGGGTTCGTCGGTTTGCCGAAACGCTGGATCGTCGCGCGGTTCTTCGGGCACCTGATGCGCCCCCGCCGCCTGGTGCGCGACTTCGATACGCCCGGAAATACAACAGCTTCTGACACCTAATGAGCCCGCCGCGCGGGTCGGGCGGGGTGGACAGCACGTTCGTGGTCAGTCTGAATGGGCATCCACGTCAGAGGCACCGCCGTGGGACGGCCGCCGGCGGCCGGGAAGGCGGACGGTTAGCAGTTTGGCGCGGGGGGCCAGGCGCCTGGTCATCGCGAACAGGGCCTCGGTGCGGGAGCTGTCGCTGTCGATGATGCTGAAGAAGTTGACGCCGAGGTACATGGTGGGTGCCGGTGACGTGGACGTCACCACCGCCTTCGCCGCCTCCTATCTGCGTCTCCCCGCCGATCAGAAACGCATGTTCCGACTGCTCGGGCTGCACCCGGGAGCGGACTTCGACAGCTACGGCGCCGCCGCTCTGTACGGCACGGAGCCCGACGAGGCCGAGCGCCTGCTGGAGGCCCTCCTCGATGGCCATCTGCTCGAAGACCGCGGAGCCAATCGGTACGCCTTCCACGACCTGCTCCGCGTGCACGCACGTACCACCGCCAATGCCGTCGAGTCGCCCGACGCCCGGCGCCTCGCGCTGAACCGGCTGCTCGACTACTACCTGGCGACCTCCACCGCCGCGGCCGACCTGATCACCGCGGGCCGCCAACGCCCCGACGGAAAGGCACACCGGCCGGACGGAGTGGCACGCCCGCCCCGTGAGGGGCCCCGACTGGCCGCAGCGGCGGACGCCGTCGCCTGGATGGCCGCCGAACACCGGGCCTTGCTCGCAGCCGCCGCACTCTCCGCGGAGTACCAACTGGCCAATCACACCCATCAGCTCTCACGGAACCTGGCCCCATACCTCACGATGGACAGTCACATCGAAGACACCGGAAACCTTCGCGAGCCGGCCACACGGGTCACCGAAACTGCGCGATAGCCGGCCAAACTCTCGCTGGCCCACGATGCCGCGCATTGCTTCCAACCGGGTAAGCGGACGAGCATCTCAAGATCCGTCCGAAGTGCTGCCATGCCCGTGAATCGTCCCCTGGCCCACCTCAACCCCGCCGGACCGACTGGCAGACGGACGACTGGCGCTCTGGGGCCAGCATCCCGCAACGCTCCACCAACCGTCCGGGATCATCCGGAGTCGTCCGAAACGCTGGCTGGCAGCAATACCGGATGGCGAGGATGTTCACACGGCCCCCGGAGCGAACGGAAGGGCCGTCAAAGCAGCAAGGGCCAACGTCCGCGGACCCGGGCGTGCAGGAGGCATCCCGCTCCAGCCCGACAAACGTCCCGGGCCGGTACCGAGCGACACGTCATCACCCATTCCGGGGGCCGCACAGGGGTGGCTCAGCTGTGCCGGGAAGCGCTCGACACCTGGGACACCTGCGAGACGCTGCCGCAGCCGTTCCAGGCGGTCGCCACTGCCGCAGCGGAGTCGCCTGGTGCCGGCCGCGAGCGCGGTTCGGAGGTGGCAGCAGCGGCGCGATCACTGCCCACGTGGCGTCAGAAATCTCCCCATGCCTCACGACCCGACCAACGATCTGGTGATCGGAAAGAGGCTCCCTGGTCTCTGGGCCTATCCAGCCTGCCGGAGTTCCTTCTCCAATAGTGTGAAGGACTTCGGCGCCCCGCCCGGCTGAGGCTTGCCCTCCTTGCGGCCCACGACGCGGTAACCGGCGTCCCGGTAGTAGGCGTTGAGCCGTGCATTGTCAGCCAAGCAGTCCAAGCGCACGCACGTCCGTCCCGCCGCGGCCACTCGGCGTTCCGCGGCCCTCAGCAGCAGCCGCCCCGTCCCGGGCGCGGCGGTACCACGATCAACCATGAGCCGGTGCACGTATCCGGCCACGGGCGGCTGCGAGCCCCATGCGGCCTCGTCCTCCCACCACAGCTCCCATACGCCAGCGATGCGCCCGCCGGCCTCCGCGAGCCAGACCTCGCCCTGCGCCATGACCTGGCGGAAGTGGCCCTCGGCCAGCTCCCCCGGCCGCCACTGGCCGGTGATGCCGCGGGCCAGCATCCAGCGGGCCGCGTCGTCGCGGAGGCGGACGAGACTCGCCAGATCGGCCTCAGTGGCCGGGCGAACGCGTAGATCATTCACCCGGTGATCTTCGCAGATCTGTCCCATGACGGCCTCTGTCGGACCTGCTACTGCTCGCAACTAGTGATCGACAGGAAGACCATCGCTTCCCCCGCCACCACCCGCCACCGCCGGAAATCCCCGCTCGCGTTCCCGGCGGCTACGTGCTAACAGCGTCGCGCAGAATCAGACGCGGGTTCTGGGCCTGAAGCCGGCCCAGCTGATCGAGCAGAGCCACTAGAGGCTTTCGCTTGAGGGGATGTACATTCAACATGCTTACTTCTCAAGCAAGTTGGAAGTCCCTGAACGTGCCTGCGCGGCGCAAGGGCGCCGCCATCCTCAGGAGAGCGGGAGAGCGCCCCATGAGCAACAGGTACCTCTGCGTCGCTGTCCTCGCCGCTACGGCGCTCACCCTGGGTGCCGTCAGTACCCCGGCTGACGCCACGTCTCGTGGCAGCGAGCCGCACACGGCCGCCACACCCGGGCACGGCGGCCACGGGCGGCTCGCAGTGTGGGCCTCCTCGCACACCATGACGATCTGGACCCCGCAAATGTGGCAGACCCTGGCGCGCAACCGTGTCGCCCTGTTCGTCCAGGTGAACGACGGGGACTACCGTCCCCACGCCGACACCTGGGCCACGGACATCATCAGCGAGGCCAACCGCCGGGCGTTGCCGGTCACCATTTGGACGGGCGGAAACGACACCGCCAGCGCGCAGACTCAGGTCGAGGCCGACGAAATCCACGCCTGGCTCGACGCCAACCGGCTGCACGCCCAGGGCATCGTCATCGACGACGAGGGCACCGCGCAGACCATGGCCCTGGTCGGCAAGGCCATGGCCGGCGACCAGAACGCCGAGCAACAACTGCTGAGCGCCAACATCGATCCAGCCCAGCAGTGCCAGGCCATCACCGCCGACAAGGCCCTGATCAAGCACGCCCATCGGGAGGGCCTCGCCCTCGACGAAACCGCGATGCCACAGTCGCTGGACGATCTCGACGCGGGCACCCTGGCTCTGCAGGACACCCTCAACGCGACCAGCAACCCGCCCGCGACCTGGGACGCCAACTACTTCCAGGCATACCGCTCCGACTTCAGCACCGACTTCGGTACCACCATCAGCAGCGGCCTGATCACCTCGTACTACGAGTCCGCGCACCAACACCTCGGCGACGCGGGCGAGCTGACCATCGGCGTCGCCGGCCTCGCCCCATACGCCACACTGGCGCCGCTGGTGCACGACGTACGGTTGCTGGCGACGCTCGGCCAGAAGACCATTCCGATCTTCTCGCTGGAGCAGATCGTCGCGACCTACGGCCCGGAATCGATCAACTCCCTGGCAGCGGCCGCGCACGAGCCACTGGCGACGGTCGACCAGCCCAGTGCCGCCGACCTACACGCCCGAGCCACGTATCAGCAACTGGCCAAAGAGGTCGCCGCCCTCACCCCTCAAACCACCCGAACCCGCGACGGCGTTCCCCAGCAGGCCAACAACTACCCGAACACGAGCTGCGCCGCGTGATGGGAGCGTGTCAGCGATCTCCAGCAAGTGCTCTGGGGTTATTGGATGCTGAGCCGGTCCTCGAAGAAGAGTGAGAACTGGTTCAGCGCCTCCTTCCAGTGTGCGGCGACACGGTTGATGTCGCGTGCCCCGGGGGTGATCTGCTCGCGAACGGCGAGGTATAGCACCTTCAACGCGGCCTGCTCCGACTGGAAATGGCCGCGGTTGCCGGCGGCCTTCCGCAGCCGGGAGTTGGTCTACTCGACCATGTTCGTCGAGTAGACCTTCGTGGTCGTGGCGGTGGCATGCGAGGGACTCGACCAAGTGCTCGCCCCCGCCGGGGGCCGGCGAGGGGTCGCCGGCGGGCAAGGCCGTGATCGACTGCACCGACGCGGTGGACTGCGCTTCCGGTCTGCTCAAGCCACCCACCGGGTCGGCGATACAGCACATCGCCGAGCGAGCCGTAGGCAGCCACGTGGTCAAGGCGCTGCACCTGTTCGCGGGGCGAGCTGGCTGACGCCGACGCCGGCGGGACAACCGAAGCGGACCGTGGCGAGGTGCGGCGACACGATGCGGCGCTCGGCATCGCCGCCGGGCTGATTCGCGACCTCGGTGGCGTGCCCGCCGCGATAGGCGGACTGGAGCACGCCCACTGCCAGCGTGGGCGTCATGTCGTCGGACAGGTCAGGGCCGATGGCGAGCCTGGCCAGGTGCGGCATGATCTCCGGATCGCCGGTCAGGTGGACCGGGTCGTGCATGTAGCGCCGCAGGGCCGGCAGGTCCGCGATTCCCACGCAGTAGGCGTGGGTGAAGCCGTCGGTGTCGTCGAGGCTCTGGCCCACCGTCGAAAACGACACCGACTCCACCGAGGCCGTGCGCCGCATCACCGCGAGCACGTGCTCGCGCTCCTCCTCGGTCGCGGTCTCCTTGAACGAGAAACGCAGCATGTGGACGATCATGTCCGCCCCGCTCCTTTCAGGTTTGACTGAACCAATCGGTTCAGAAGTTCGGTCCAGCTGGTTCAGCATTGGCCGCCGAGCACTTCCTCGTCCTGCTCACCGGCCCACTGGAGTACCGGCCCGGCGCCGACCCGGATGCGATCGCGGACGCGGCCGTGGAGTTTCTCCTGCGCGCCTACGGGGCGGACCGCGCTTACTGATTTCGGCGTTTCGAGGTGATTGGCTTGTTCGTGTAGCTGACTGACAGTCATTTGCGCGCTATGCGGTTGGTATGCGCTATGCGGATGGGGGCGGGCTGGCGGCGAAGGCACGTCAGTGCCGCGAGGCGGTGCGGCTGGAGGCAGCCGCGTTGTTCGACGAGGCGTCCCGCCGAGGGAGGGTGCCCGCCGGTCGCGGGTGACCCCCACACCACCGCGCCGTTGCTTCAGCTTGGTCGGTAGTAGGCGTCGATGGGGGCGCGTGCCTCGTCGAAGAGGGCCGGGCCGTGCTGCGTCACCGTCGGCCAGTCGCCCGACTGCGGGTTGAGTTCGACGAGTTGTTCGGTGGAGAGCGCGTAGACGACTCGGCCGATGCCGGAGCGCGCGATGCCGCCGGCGCACATTCCGCACGGCTGGCAACTGGTGTACAGCGTGGTGCCCGCGGCCGTGTCCGGGTCGAGTTCGCGGGCCGCCCAGCGGGCCAGCTTCAGTTCCGGGTGGGCCGTGATGTCGTTGTCGCGCCGCACTGTGTTGTGGGCCTCGGCGAGGATCGTGCCGTCCGGGCCGGCCAGGAGGGAGCCGTACGGTGCGTCGCCCTGGGCGACGGCGTGGGCCGCGATGTCGATCGCGCGGCGCAGGAGCGTCTGGTCGGCTGTGATGGTCATGATGCTGTCCTCCATTGGGAGGCCACCTCGGTGAGCGCCTGCCAGGCCGTGTGGGGCCGGCGGGTCTCCTTCGGATCTCCGTGGTAGGGGTCGAGTACGACGGTGTCGGCGCCGAGCAGGCGGAGCTGGTCGAGGTCGCCGAGGATCTGCTCGATGGTGCCGACGCCGGCAGGCCGTTCGGGGTCGTCGACCGGGGCGGTGGTCAGCCGCAGGGCGATGCGGGGCGCGAACGCCGGCAGCGAGTGGTCCGTCAGGACCGCGCGCATCCGGGCCAGGGAGAGCCGCAGCGGGTGCCAGGCATCCCCGAACCTGGCGGCACGGCGGAGCGCCGCCGCACTGTGACCGCCGACCCAGACGGGGATCGGTGCGGTGCCGTCCTCGGCCTCCGTGCGCCAGGTGTCCCGCAGGGTGGCCAGGTACTCGTCGGTCAGCCGGCCACGCCCGGTGTACGGCACGCCGAGTGCGTCGAACTCCTGCCGGGCCCAGCCGACGCCCACCCCGAGCACGAGCCGGCCGCCGCTGAGCCGGTTGAGGTTGGTGGCCATCCGTGCCACCAACAGCGGATGCCGGTACGGGAGGATCAGCACCGTTGTGCCGAGCCGCACTCTGGTCGTGACGCCAGCGAGCCAGGACAGCGTGGTGAACGGCTCGTAGAACGGTTCCGGGTACCGCTCGGCCACGTCCGGGGTGACGACCACGTGATCCGACACCATGAGGAGGCCGTAGCCGAGCCCCTCCGTGACCCGTGCCCAGTCGCGCAGCACGCCGGGATCTGTACCGGGCCCGAAGTTCGGTAGGTTGACGCCAAGTTGCATGATCCGAGGCTATCCCGGCAATCACGGGGTGCGGAACCGAATCTTCCCGGCGATAGCAGAGTTCTTCCGTTGTTCTACCGGTAGAATCGCGATATGACCATGAATCTTGATGAAATCGACTGGGCGATCATCGAGCAGCTGCAACGGGAAGCTCGCATCTCCCTCAGCGAGCTGGGGCGGCGCGTGAAACTCAGTTCGTCGGCCACCACGGAACGGGTGCGGAATCTGGAGTCGTGGGGCG
Source organism: Kitasatospora sp. NPDC001175 (assembly GCF_053598215.1). NCBI lineage: Bacteria > Bacillati > Actinomycetota > Actinomycetes > Kitasatosporales > Streptomycetaceae > Kitasatospora > Kitasatospora sp. NPDC001175. The sequence continues at coordinate 10,458 of NZ_JBSFJU010000116.1, forward strand.
TCATCACCGGCTACCACGCCGTGGTGGACCTGGCCAAGGTCGGCTACCCCGTGCTCGCCGTCGTCCGGCTGAAGTACCCGGGCAACCGCCACCAGCCGCTGCGCCAGCTGCTCGCCGAGCGGCGGGAGATCCTGGAGTGCCTCCGCACCACCGGCGACGACTGCTACACCCTGAAGGTGGCCGCGACCTCCATGGAGCAACTGGAGACGCTCGTGGACGAGTTGGCCGGCTTCGGCAGCACGACCACGAGCGTCGTCTACAGCCAAACGCTGCCCTATCGCGGACCCAACCACCCTTGACCAACAGCCGTCGCCGCAGCCCCGCAGATCGGCAGTGGAGCGCCATCGCGGTTCGGGCGCACCACGGCGGACAAAATTCGCCAATTCGCCAAGTCCGCATCAGCACCCTGGAGCTCAACCGCCCCAGCCCCCGACTCAGCAGACATCACCCTGGTGGGCCGACACCAGTAACGGGGATCATCCTTCCCAGGTCCACCACACGCGAGTCGGTAGCCGCGTTGGTGGGTCGCGCCGGGCGATCCGTGGTGGGGGTCCGGCTGCTCATCCCGCGGCGATCCCCGCCACTGCGAGCGTGGCCACCAGTAGCAGGAAGAGCCCCTGGAGCACGGGCGTGACCCGGTAGCCGCGCCAGTACGTGGTCAGCAGCGCCGTCAGGGGCACTGCGATCAGCGCGGCCAGCATCAGGGTCGCGACGATGGCGACGGCGAGGACGCTCGGCGGGTCGCCGCCGTCCTCTGCGCCCAGGGAGTAACCGACGAAGGCGACGGCCGCCGCCGGGAGCATGACGAGCTCCAACAGGAGCAGCCAGGCGGTGTGCAGCAGATCCCTCGCCAGGGACGGTCGCGTCATGGCGGACATTCTGTCCGAGTGCTCGTACGGGGCACGAGCAGGGGGTCGTCCAGGGAGACCCGCACCGAGTGTGTCCGCAGCGTGGCCGATCTCGGGCGGTATTGCCATCATGGCGCTCCTCGCGTCGGTGGTCACCGCCCTGCTGGCGCGAACCCGCATGGAAGCCTGCGGGTCTCACCGGCTTTCCTATCAAGATCGGCTCGTGCGGTCATCCGGTAGTGAGAACCGGCGCCGCGGACGGGCTTCCTGAACGTAGAGCTTGACGCGCTGGAAGGGCCGGCGACGACGTGGCTTCCGCCGCCTCTCCGAAGGTGACCTCTCCGGCCTTCCCGACGGCCGTCAGCAGCTGGTGCTGGAGCTGCATGGGGTCCTGCAGCGGGTGGTGCTGGGATGGCAGGAAGTCCAGAACGCTGTGGGCGTGCGGGCGCCATCCGGCCACCACCGAGTACTGCCAGCCGCGGGCCTCTGCCACGTGCTGGGCCGCCGCGAACTTCAGGGCATCCCGCGGTTCGATCAGCAGCTCGGGCCGGACGTCGAACAACCGCCGGCGCCGCCCGGCAGTACCGCCAGGAAGTCCGGGGCGTGCCGACTTGCCTCCTCCCTCGTGCTCGAAGTCCAGCTCGACCGGCTGGCTCAGCACGTCAGCGACGCGGACGAAGCCCAACGCGAGCAGCAGACGTTGCTCCTCCAGGGACTCGAAGCCTCGAAGCCGTGGTGGTGGCCCGTGGAGACCATGAACTGCAGCCCTGACCGGTGCCCGTGCCCCGCCCTTCAGGTGAACCGGCGAACCGGTGACGACGGGCCGATCGGCACCGACCCGAGCTCGCTCACCGGCCACGCGACGGCCCCTTCGCCGACCTGCCAGAAGAAGCCTCCTTCGCGGTGGTCGGGGCTGACGAAGCCGTGGCAACGGCTTGGAGCATGCACATCTTTGGGCGGGGTGGCAGCGTGGAGGAGTCAAGACCCGGATGCGTGGGAGCGGGCTGGATGCACAGAGTGGACAGCCATGTCCTTGGGGACACGGAACCGGGCGGACCGAGGGAATGCCGGTCCGCCTGGGATGGGCTGCGTTCGCGGCTGAGGGTGCGCAGTGTCGCGGGGCAGGTGTTCCTGTGGCTGCTGGTCGTGGTGGTGCTGCTGGTAGCCGCGGCGTTGACGGCGCTCATCTTGCAGGCCCGGAACTACGCCACGAGTGACGCCGAACACCGCACGCATGCCGCAGCCATCATCTTGGCGCACTATCCCGGGGCGGCTGCCGCTCTGGACAGCGCCAATCCCACTGCGGCGCTGCAGCCACTGGCCGTGGACGTGAGGAACCGCGGCGGCTTCGACTACATCGTGGTTTTCGGCATCAACGGGATCCGCTATGCCTCCACCGACTATCCCGAGCTGATCGGAAAATATGTCTACGGCATTCACTGGGAAGCCCTGAAGGGGCCGATCAGCCTGGTCGAGAACACACCGATGGGAGTCCACGTGGACACCACCGCGCCGGTCACCAGGCCGGACGGTTCGGTCGCCGGCCTGATCCAGGTCGGCTACTACGTCCAGAACACAGCCGGCGCGGTGAGCCGGCAGCTGCCGGTTCTGCTGGGTGGCGCGGCGGCCGCGCTCGCCGTGGGCACGGGTGGGGCGGCGCTGGTGCGGCGGCGGCTGCG
>NZ_JBSFJU010000117.1:0-12613 GCF_053598215.1 Kitasatospora sp. NPDC001175
CTGTCCCGGGCGAGGGGCCCGTGTGGACACCGGCCACGGGTACGGCAGTTCCGCAGGACCGGGCGTTCCATGAGGACGACCGATCCGCCGGGACGCGCCACGGCTCACGGCCGATCCGGCCGTCCGCTGGTACCGCCCGGAAAACCTGCCGGACCTTACTTGGCGGTCGACTTGCGCGCGGTGGTCTTGCGCGTGGTGGTCTTCTTCGCCGGAGCGGTCTTCTTGACCGCCGCCGCCTTCTTGGCCACCGTGGCGGTGGTCTTCTTCGCCGCGGTGGTCTTGGTGGCGGTGGTCTTCTTCGCCGCAGCGGTCTTGGTGGCGGTGGTCTTCTTGACCGCGGCCTTCTTCGCGGCAGCCGGGGCGGCCTTCTTCGCCGCAGCCGGGGCGGCCTTCTTCGCCGCAGCGGCGGTGACCTTCTTCGCCGCCGCCTTCTTGGCGGGGGCGGTGGCCGCGGCGGCACGCTTGGCCGCGGCGCGCTTGGCGGCCGGGGTCGCGGCGACGCCGGCCTTACCCGGGGTGAGCGAGCCCTTGGGGGCCTTCTTCACCGAGGGGCCTTCCTTCGGCAGCTTCTTGGAGCCGCTGACCAGGTCCTTGAAACCCTGGCCCGGACGGAAGCGCGGCACCGAGGTCTTCTTGACCTTGACCCTCTCGCCGGTCTGCGGGTTACGGGCGAAGCGCGCGGAGCGCTCCACCTTCTCGAAGGTGCCGAAACCGGTGACCGAAACCCGGTCTCCAGCCACCACGGCACGCACCATCGTGTCGAGCACTGCATCGACGGCCTCTGCGGCAGCCTTGCGACCACCCAGCTGCTCGGCCACCGCTTCGACAAGCTGAGCCTTGTTCACGTCTTCCCCTTCGGAAACGGGCGCCGGATGATTCCATCCGTTCTTTTCGCACGTTAGGTATGTATCTGCGGACTTTCAATTACCAAACGCGCGAATCACCCTAGTGTCGCAATGGATTTGCGCGTCGGCGACCTCAGCCGAGAGGCAGGTGCCCCTCGTCGAGGTCTTGCACAAAGCGACTCAACCGCCTTGCCGCCTCCGGAAGATCACGCTTGGCGGTCTCCGTGACCATCAACAGTTGACGGGTGAGAGCGGTCTTTGCCTCTGCTGACACGTTCAGCGCATGAACGCGTGCATGGGCTTGCTTCAACCGCTCGGCCACAAGCGCGTAGAGCGCTGCGACTTCCGGCTCGTCCGGTTCCTCAGCAGGTGAGGTCTGGTCGTCCTGCCGATCGTCAATTCGACTCTCGGCGACACCGTCCGTCCCCTCCGTCGACGCGGGTTCGCCACCCTCGTACGGAGGTTCACGGTGCCAGTGCATGCAACGATTGTGCCATCTGTACAGAGTTGCGCTGTCCGCACCCCTCTCCGACAAATCCCGGCAAGTATCCCGAGCCCGCGTGAGACCCGAACTCAGGGCGGGAACAGCGGATGGCCCGCCCCCCCGATAGGGAGCGGGCCATCCGTCGGACCGTCAGAAAGGGCGCGCTCAGGCGACCGGCTGCGTACGCGGCTTGAAGCTCGGGCGAGTGCGCTCGAAGGCCGCGATGTCGGCCTCGTTCTGCAGCGTGATGCTGATGTCGTCCAGACCGTTCAGCAGCCGCCAGCGGACATTGTCGTCCAGCTCGAACGGGGCGTTGACACCCTCGGCTCGCACCTCGCGGGCCTCGAGGTCGACGGTGATCTCGGCGGCCGGATCGGCTTCGGTGAGCGCCCACAGCCGCTCCACCGTCTCCTGCGGCAGGACCACCGTCAGCAGGCCGTTCTTCAGCGAGTTGCCGCGGAAGATGTCGGCGAACCGCGAGGAGATCACCGCCGCGAAACCGTAGTTCTGCAGCGCCCAGACCGCGTGCTCACGCGAGGAACCGGTGCCGAACTCCGGGCCGGCCACCAGGACCGTGGCGCCCTGTCGCTCGGGCTGGTTGAGCACGAATTCCGAGTCCTTGCGCCAGGCCTCGAACAGGCCGTCCTCGAAACCGGAACGGGTGACCTTCTTCAGCCAGTGCGCCGGGATGATCTGGTCGGTGTCCACGTTGCTGCGGCGCAGCGGGACGGCCCGGCCGGTGTGAGTGGTGAACTTCTCCATTGTCAGGCCTCCACGGGGACGGTCAGGTCGGCGGGCGAGGCCAGGCGGCCCAGAACGGCGGTCGCGGCGGCGACCTGAGGTGACACCAGGTGGGTACGGCCGCCCTTGCCCTGCCGTCCCTCGAAGTTGCGGTTGGAGGTGGAGGCGCAACGCTCACCGGGCGCCAGTTGGTCGGGATTCATGCCCAGGCACATCGAGCAACCCGCGTGCCGCCATTCGGCGCCGGCGGTGGTGAACACCTTGTCCAGGCCCTCCTCGACGGCCTGCAGGGCGACCCGGACCGAGCCCGGGACGACCAGCATCCGGACGCCCTCGGCGACGCTGCGGCCCTCCAGGACCGCGGCGGCGGCCCTCAGGTCCTCGATCCGGCCGTTGGTGCAGGAGCCGACGAAGACCGCGTCCACCTCGACCTCGCGCAGCGGTGTACCGGCCTCCAGGCCCATGTACTTGAGCGCGTTCTCGGCGGCGATCCGCTCCTGCGGGTCGGCGAAGGAGGCCGGGTCCGGCACCGAGGCCCCGAGCGGTGCGCCCTGGCCGGGGTTGGTGCCCCAGGTGACGAACGGGGTCAGTTCGCCCGCGTCGATGAAGACCTCGGCGTCGAAGACCGCGTCCTCGTCGGTGGCCAGGGTCTTCCAGTACTCGACGGCGGCGTCCCAGTCCTCGCCCTCGGGGGCGTGCGGACGGCCCCGCAGGTAGTCGAAGGTGGTCTGGTCGGGGGCGATCATGCCCGCGCGGGCGCCGGCCTCGATCGACATGTTGCAGACGGTCATCCGGGCCTCCATGGAGAGGCTGCGGATCACCGAGCCGCGGTACTCCAGGACGTAGCCCTGGCCGCCGCCGGTGCCGATCCTGGCGATGACGGCCAGGATCAGGTCCTTGGCGGTGACGCCCTCGGACAGTTCGCCCTCGACCGTGATCGCCATGGTCTTGAACGGGGCCAGCGGCAGCGTCTGGGTGGCCAGCACGTGCTCGACCTGGCTGGTGCCGATGCCGAACGCCAGCGCTCCGAAAGCGCCGTGGGTGGAGGTGTGAGAGTCGCCACAGACCACGGTCGTGCCGGGCTGGGTCAGGCCCAGCTGCGGACCGACCACGTGCACCACGCCCTGCTCGACGTCGCCGAGCGAGTGGATGCGTACGCCGAACTCCTCGGCGTTCCTGCGCAGGGTCTCCAGCTGCACCTTGGAGACCGGGTCGGCGATCGGCTTGTCGATGTCCAGGGTGGGGGTGTTGTGGTCCTCGGTGGCGATGGTGAGGTCGGTCCTGCGGACCTTCCGTCCGGCCAGCCGCAGCCCGTCGAACGCCTGCGGGCTGGTCACCTCGTGCAGCAGGTGCAGATCGATGTAGAGCAGGTCAGGCTCGCCCTCGGCGCGCCGGACGACGTGGTCGTCCCAGACCTTCTCCGCGAGTGTCCGTCCCATCGCTTTCCCTCCAGCCGGCCGCTCTGCCGGCCTTCTCGTGTCGTCGGGGTCGCTTCCCGGGCCGCCCTGGTGAGGCTCCGCGGGCGGACCCGCACGCCGGATCTGTTGTCCAGGATGTGGACACCCTGGCGAGGGGCCGATCCTGGGTTTCTCCCGGGCTGCTGCTTCAAGAGTGGCGCTTTCCCGGCAGGATTGAACTTGCGTCTCGCGGACTGAGACTGCAGTATCGAGACATGGACAACACTAGCGGCGTCGGCGTTCTCGACAAGGCCGCTCTGGTGCTCAGCGCACTGGAGTCGGGCCCCGCCACGTTGGCGGGGCTGGTCGCCGCCACCGGTCTGGCGCGGCCCACCGCCCACCGACTCGCCGTCGCACTCGAACACCACCGCCTGGTCACCAGGGACATGCAGGGCCGTTTCATCCTCGGCCCCCGACTTGCCGAACTCTCCGCCGCGGCGGGCGAGGACCGGCTGCTCGCCACCGCGGGCCCGGTCCTGACCCACCTGCGCGACGTCACCGGCGAGAGCGCGCAGCTCTACCGCCGACAGGGCGAGATGAGGATCTGCGTCGCCGCCGCCGAGCGGCTCTCCGGCCTGCGGGACACCGTCCCGGTCGGCAGCACCCTGCCGATGAAGGCCGGCTCGGCCGCCCAGGTCCTACTGGCCTGGGAGGAGCCCGAGCGGCTCCACCGGGGCCTCCAGGGCGCCCGCTTCACCGCGACCGCGCTGAGCGGCGTACGGCGGCGCGGCTGGGCCCAGTCCATCGGGGAGCGGGAGCCCGGCGTGGCGTCCGTCTCCGCGCCCGTACGGGGCCCCTCCAACCGGGTGGTGGCCGCAGTCTCGGTCTCCGGCCCGATCGAGCGCCTGACCCGCCACCCGGGCCGGCTGCACGCCCAGGCCATCATCGAGGCCGCGAACCGGCTCACCGAGGCACTGCGCCGCGGCTGAAAGCAATGCGGAAGGGCCGCTCCGGAAATTCGGAGCGGCCCTTCCGCATTGACCCGGCACATTCCGGGGAAAACAAAAAAGTCCCGGATCGACCGGGACTCAATTTCTGGCTGGGGTACCAGGACTCGAACCTAGACTAAATGAACCAGAATCACTCGTGCTGCCAATTACACCATACCCCAACAAAGCGCTCGGCCGATGGGATTCCACCCACCGGCCCAGCCGCTCTGGTACCCCCGACCGGATTCGAACCGGCGCTACTGCCTTGAGAGGGCAGCGTGCTAGGCCGCTACACAACGGGGGCCTTCTAAGCGATCCCTTGCAGGATCAGTACCCCCGACCGGATTCGAACCGGCGCTACTGCCGTGAGAGGGCAGCGTGCTAGGCCGCTACACAACGGGGGCTTTCCGAACGGCTCCTTGCGGAACCAGTACCCCCGACCGGATTCGAACCGGCGCTACTGCCGTGAGAGGGCAGCGTGCTAGGCCGCTACACAACGGGGGCTTGATCTATTCTGAACTGCGCTGGGGTACCAGGACTCGAACCTAGACTAAATGAACCAGAATCACTCGTGCTGCCAATTACACCATACCCCACCAGAGTTGAACCCTTGCGAGCTCTCCTCGGGCGTTGCGCCTCTCGCTCGGTTCCCGACGGGGTTTCACTCCCTCGTCCGTTCCCTCCCGGGCGGCGCAGAAAGAACATTACCCGACGTCTGGCCTGGGTCCAAAATCGATAACCCCTGGCCGGGGGCGGGGCGGCTGCGTGCCAGGTCAGGACCGGGCCCGCAGCCGCCCCGCAGCCGGGGCTCAGGAGGTCGGGACGAGGTCCAGGGCGGCCGTCAGCCTGCGCAGCGTCTCGGCGCGGCCGAGCAGCTCCATCGACTCGAACAGCGGCGGGGAGACCCGGCGGCCGGTGACCGCCACCCGCAGCGGGGTGAAGGCGAACTTGGGCTTGATGCCCAGACCGTCCACCAGCGACTCGCGCAGCACCGCCTGGATCGGCTCGGGCGTGAAGTCGCCGAGCCCCTCCAGCGCCTTGATGCTGGCCTCCAGCACCGGACGGGCGTCGACGGTGAGCGCCTTGGCCGCGTCCTCCTCCTGGACCTTGAAGTCGGCCGGGTCGACGAAGAGGAAGCCCGCCATGTTGACGATCTCGCTCAGTACGACCATCCGCTCCTGGGTGAGCGGCGCCACCTTGGCCAGCAGGTCGAGCTGCTCGGCGCTCGGCTCGGCCGGCAGCAGGCCGGGGGCCTGCAGGTACGGCACCAGGCGCTGGACGAAGTCCTCCGGGGCCAGCCTGCGCAGGTGCTCGGCGTTGATCGCCTCGCACTTCTTCAGGTCGAACCGGGCCGGGTTGGAGTTCACCTTCGAGACGTCGAAGGCGGCGACCAGCTCGTCCATGGAGAACAGGTCGCGGTCCTCGGCGAGCGACCAGCCGAGCAGCGACAGGTAGTTGAGCAGGCCCTCGCGGATGAAACCGCGCTCGCGGTACAGGTTGAGGCTGGCCTGCGGGTCGCGCTTGGACAGCTTCTTGTTGCCCTCGCCCATCACGTACGGCAGGTGGCCGAAGCGCGGGGTGACGCCGCTGCCGACGCCGATCTCGGCCAGCGCGGCGTACAGGGCGATCTGACGCGGGGTGGAGGAGAGCAGGTCCTCGCCGCGCAGGACGTGGGTGATGCCCATCAGGGCGTCGTCCACCGGGTTGACCAGGGTGTACAGCGGGGCGCCGTTGGCACGGACGATGCCGTAGTCCGGCACGTTCTCCGACTCGAAGCTCAGCTCGCCGCGGACCAGGTCGTCGAAGGAGATGGTCTTGTCGGGCATCCGGAAGCGGAGGATCGGCTTGCGACCCTCCTGCTCGTAGACGGCGACCTGGTCCTCCGTCAGCTCACGGCAGTGGCCGTCGTAGCCGGAGGGCTTGCCGGCCGCGCGGGCGGCCTCGCGGCGGGCGTCCAGCTCCTCGGTGGTGCAGTAGCAGTGGTAGGCGTGGCCGGCCTCGTGCAGGCGCTTGGCGACGTCGGCGTAGATGTCCATCCGCTGCGACTGCCGGTACGGCGTGTGCGGGCCGCCGATCTCGGGACCCTCGTCCCAGTCGAAGCCGAGCCAGCGCATCGCGTCCAGCAGCTGGTTGTACGACTCCTCGGAGTCGCGGGCGGCGTCGGTGTCCTCGATCCGGAAGACCAGCTTGCCGCCGTGGTGGCGGGCGAAGGCCCAGTTGAAGAGGGCGGTGCGGACGAGGCCGACGTGGGGGTTGCCGGTCGGGGAGGGACAGAAGCGGACTCGGACGGTCGGGTCCTTCGGGGTGGCCGGGGTCGTACCCGGCTCAGTGCTAACCACGCTTGATCACCTTGTTGGTGAGAGTGCCGATGCCTTCGATGGAGACGGCGACTTCGTCGCCGACGTTGATGGGGCCGACACCTGCCGGGGTGCCGGTGAGGATGACGTCGCCCGGGAGCAGCGTCATCGCCTCGGAGATATGGACGATCAGCTCCGCGATCGAACGGACCATCAGGGAGGTCCGGCCGGTCTGCCGCAGGTCGCCGTTGACCGTACAGGTGATCGCCAGATCACTCGGGTCGAGTTCGGTCTCGATCCACGGCCCGAGCGGGCAGGAGGTGTCGAAGCCCTTGGCCCGCGCCCACTGCCCCTCGCGCTGCTGCACGTCGCGCGCGGTGACGTCGTTGGCGCAGGTGTAGCCGAAGACGATCTCCGGAACCCGCTCCAGCGGCACCTCCCGGCCCATCCGGCCGATCACCACGGCCAGTTCGGCCTCCGGCTGGACGTCCGAGGAGAACGGCGGGTACGCGATGGACTCGGTGGGGCCGATCACCGCGGTGGAGGGCTTGAAGAAGGTGAGCGGGACGGCCGGGACCTCGTTGCCGAGCTCCGCCGCGTGCGCCGCGTAGTTCCGGCCGACCGCGACGATCTTGTTGGGGAGGATCGGTGCCAGCAGCCGGATGTCCTCCATCCGGTAGCTCTCCCCGCTCAGCTGCATGGAGACGATCGGGTGGCCGGCCAGCGCGTGGACCACCAGAGACTCGGGCTGGGAGGGGTCGCCCTCGACCACGCCGAAGGAGACGCTGCCGGCGGCAGGGCTCCCTTCCCGGACGGAGAACCTGGCAATGCGCACGGTTGGGAGCCTCTCGGTCAGTCGGGCACCGGCCTTACCGGGCCCTGCTCGAACGCTCCCCAGGCTATCGCGTGGCCCTCCGCAGGCCCTTCGCGCACGGCCGGGGGGACGGTCGGACAAATCGGCCGCCGCTCCCGGCACGGCCTGGGAGGAGAGAAAAGGGGCGCCTGCCGCGGTCGCGGCCGACGCCCCCTCCGGGCCCTCGCGCCCCGCCGGTCAGTCCAGCGGCTTGCGCGGCGCCGGGGCGACCATCAGGACGGTGCGGCGCGGGTTGGCGGTGCTGGCGGGCAGTTCGGTCGTGTAGACGGCCTGCTGCGGAGCGTCCCCGTAGCCCTCGGCGGCGGCCAGCGTGGTCCGGCGCGGGTTCGCCGTGGCATCGCTGACGGGCGTGGACGTGGTGACGGCCTTCTGCTCCGGCTGGGACATCGCGTAGCACCTTGGGGTTCGGGGCCGGCTCACAGGAGTCGGCCTGCGTGACTTTGGGCAGGCTCATGGGTGCACTGCTCCGCACAGCCAGATTAGGGATCTCATTCCACAGGCGCCGCGATCAAAGCTATACATTCAGATGTGACCTTGCTCACAAATTGAGTAGCAGAATACGCATTGCGGACATTTCATCCCCGCCGATCGGCCTGACAATTGCGGCATTTCGGACAGATGAGAACGTCTGCGACTCTTGGCGATCCACGGCCAAGTTGGCATGTATCCGGCGAGTGTCCGAAAAAGACCGTATTCGGGTGGGGTTACCACACAGTCAGTGAGAATCTGCATGCGCTCGGTAGCTCAGGACACCGCCAGGTAACGGCCCTTGTTGGACTTCTCCCGCTGTGCTGGAATGCCACGGAAAAACTCGACACCGTCCCGTCCGCGACAGCGGAGAGGGACGCCCGGTCCAGAGGTTGCGACGCCAGTGCAGGGACGTTTCAAGAGGGGCAGCGGCGCCGCGGGTGACCCGGAGTCGCGCGAGCCCGTGGCAGGCCCCCACCAGGCAGCACCGGCCAACGAGCCGGACCAGCAGGCGACCGGCGCCGGTACCGGCCCGGAGCAGTCCGCGGGCAAGGACGGTGCTCCGGAGGCCGAACAGGCCGGCGAGAAGCGCCGGTCCCGACTGCGGGGCTCGCTGAACCGCCGCCGTGCCACCGGTATGTCCCGGTTCGCCATGCGCAACTGGCGAATCCGTACCCGTCTGATCGCCCTGCTGCTGCTCCCCGTGGTCGTCTCCCTGGTCCTCGGTGGCCTGCGCATCCAGTCCTCGGAGCAGAACTCCAAGCAGCTGTCGCAGATGACCGGCCTGTCGGACCTGGCCCAGAAGGCCACCGCGCTGGCCAACGCGCTGCAGACCGAGCGCGACATCAGCGCCGGTCCGCTGACCGTGAGCAGCAGCAACCAGCAGGACCCAGACGTCCTCAACGCCCGGAAGACCACGGACACCCTCAGCAAGGCCTTCGCGGCCAGCGCCGACAACTTCGACAACCTCGACCTCGCCGGTGGCCAGGCGCTGCTGCTCCAGGTCCGCAAGGACCTCAACCAGCTCTCCGAGGCCCGCAGCACCGCGTACACCAACCAGGACAACATCCAGGCCACGATCACCAACTACGACGTGATCATCAAGGACCTGCTGGGCATCACCCAGGACATCGCGATCGCCTCGAACAGCACCGAGCTGGTCAAGGTGACCCGGGCCCTGCAGCAGTTCTCGCTGGCCAAGGAGGCCGCCTCGATGCAGCGCGCGCTGATCAGCGCCGCGCTCGCCCGCTCCGGCGGCCAGGACCTGAGCACCTCGGACGAGACCTTCGGTATCCGGCTGCAGACCGAAGAGGACAACGCCAACACCAACTTCACCGCCATCTACGGCGACGCCGCGGCCGTGGCGCTGCGCGCCCCGCTCACCTACAACCAGGTGATCGCCGAGGCCGAGCGCTACACCAAGGCCGTCCTCAACACCAACGGCATCAAGCAGAGCGACGTCCGCACCTACAAGAGCTGGTACGACGACGCCAGCGCGAAGATCACCGCCGAGCAGAAGATCGAGTCCTCGCTGCTGGAGCAGCTCAACGGCAAGGCCCAGCAGCTCCAGGACGACGCCGACACCGAGACCGTGATCAACGTCTCGCTGATCGCCCTCGTCCTCATCGTCGCCATCGCCGGTGCCGCCATCGTGGCCCGCTCGATGGTGCGCTCGCTGACCCGACTGCAGGCGGCCGCCGAGGACGTCGCCGAGCGGCGACTGCCGGAACTGGTCAAGACGCTCTCCGAGAGCGACCCGCAGGACGTCGACATCTCCATCGCCCCCGTCGGCGTCGACTCGGCCGACGAGATCGGCCATGTGGCGCACGCGTTCGACATGGTGCACAGCGAGGCCGTCCGCCTCGCCGCCGAGCAGGCCCTGCTGCGAGGCAACATCAACGCGATGTTCACCAACCTCTCGCGCCGCAGCCAGGGTCTGATCCAGCGCCAGCTGTCGCTGATCTCCGAGCTGGAGAGCCGCGAGGCGGACCCGGACCAGCTGGCCAGCCTCTTCAAGCTGGACCACCTCGCCACCCGTATGCGCCGCAACGGCGAAAACCTGCTCGTTCTCGCCGGTGAGGACCCCGGCCGTCGCTGGACCCGTCCCGTCCCGCTGGTCGACGTGCTCCGCGCCGCCGCCTCCGAGGTGGAGCAGTACGAGCGCATCGAACTCGCCGCGGTCCCCTCGGCCGAGGTCGCCGGCCGCGTCGTCAACGACCTCGTCCACCTGCTCGCCGAGCTGCTGGAGAACGCCACCTCGTTCTCCAGCCCGCAGACCCGCGTCCGGGTCACCGGCCACGCGCTGCCGGACGGCCGGGTGCTGGTCGAGATCCACGACACCGGTATCGGCCTCTCCCCCGACGACCTGGCGGAGATCAACGAGCGCCTGGCCAGCCCGCCGACCGTGGACGTCTCCGTCTCCCGCCGCATGGGCCTCTTCGTGGTCGGCCGCCTGTCCCTGCGTCACGGCATCCGGATCCAGCTGCGCCCCAGCGACTCCGGCGGCACCACCGCACTCGTCATGCTCCCGATCGACGTCACCACCTCGGCCGACCGGCGCGGCAGCCGAGGCGGTGCAGCGCAGGCCAAGCAGCAGCGCGGCGTCGCCCCGGCACCGCGCCAGGGCCGCGGCGGTGCCGCCGAGGCGCTGTCCGGCCGCCAGGCCGCCGCGCTCGGCCAGGGCCCGTCCGGCGGTGCCCCGACCGGCCGTCCGCAGCTCGGCCAGGGCCCGCAGGCCGGCAGCCGCCCGGGTGCACCGGGCATGCCGGGTGCACCAGGTGCTCCGGCCGGCCCGGGCGGCGGCCTGCCCACCCGCAACCCTCAGGCCACCCTGCCGGGCGGTCCGCAGGGCGGCCAGCCGGCTGGCGCACCGAACGCGCCCCAGGCCGGCGGCGGCCTGCCCACCCGCAACCCCCAGGCCACCCTGCCGGGCGGTCCGCAGGGCGGCCAGCCGGCCGGCGCACCGAACGCGCCCCAGGCCGGCGGCGGCCTGCCCACCCGCTCGGTCGGAAAGTCGCTGCACGAGAACCCTGCCCCCGGCCAGCCGCCCCGCCGTACGCCGGGCGCCTCCGGTGCGCCGGCCGGCCCCGGCGGCGGTCTGCCGCGCCGTGGCGATGCCGGGTCCGGGGCCAACCGTCCCGGCCCCGCGCAGGAGCGTCCGCGGCCCAACGCCGAGCAGCCGCAGCACGGTTGGGCCGAGCAGCCGTCGAACGGCGGCCTGCCGACCCGTCCCGCCCGGGGCGAGCAGGGCCGCCCCGGCCAGGAGCTGCCCAACCGTCGTCCGCAGACCGCGCCCGGCCAGCCGCAGCAACCCGCTCCGGCCGCCCGGCCGCAGGCCCCGCAGGCCGGCCAGCAGCCGCCCGCGCAGCAGCCGCAGGCCCAGGGCCAGGCACCGGCTCAGCAGGTTCAGCAGGCCCAGCCCCAGGCTTCCCAGGCACTCGCTCAGCAGGCGGCCCAGCCCCCGGCCCCGGCCGAGACCAGCGGTTCGCTCTCCCGGCCGCGGTTCGAGGCCAGCCAGATCGACCCGCGTGACCCGCTGGGTCTCGGCCTGGTCGAGCCGGTCCTCCCGAGCGTGCCCAACCCGGCCGCCCCGCAGGCGGCTTCGGCTCCGCAGGTCCCGGACGGCCGGCAGCCGCAGCCGAACCTGCCGCAGCCCGCTCAGGAGCGTCCGGCCCCGCAGCGGCAGCAGCCGATGGCGCTGCCCACCGGTCCGGGCATCGATGGCCCGCAGGGCACCATCGGCGACGGCCGGCAGTTCCAGCAGCCGGCGCTCGGCCGCCCGCGTCCGACGTACCAGCCCCAGCGTCCCGGTACCACCGCGCCGGGCTTCCCCGCGGACCTGGCCGCGCAGCAGCAGCCGCAGGCCCCGCAGGCCGGCCAGCAGCCGCCCCAGGCCCAGGCCCCGCAGCAGCGCATGGAGCAGGAGCGCCCGCGTCCGGTCATGCCGGACCAGCAGGGCCAGCAGGGCCAGCAGGGCCAGCCCGGCCCGGCCGCTCAGCCCGGTCAGGCCTCCGAGGCCCCGTGGCGCCCGTCGGCGAACGACGAGCGCTGGCGCCGCGCCGAGCAGGTCCGCCAGCCCTCGACCAGTGGCATGACGCTTTCCGGCCTGCCCCGGCGTACGCCGCAGGCCAACCTGGTCTCCGGCACCGCCGAGGCGGCGCCGCTGACCGGCCCGCAGGTCTCCCGAGCCCCCGAGGAGGTCCGCGGTCGTCTGACCAACCTGCGCCGCGGCATCCAGCAGGGCCGCCAGGCCGGCGCGGGCGGTACGACACCCGCAGGCGGTACGCCGGTCCCCGGTACCGGTGCACCCACGGGTAACCCCGGTGGCGCCGCGCACCCGGGCCAGCGGCCCACCCGTCCGCAGCGGTTCGACGGCTTCGACGCCCCTCGGGGCAACGGAGGCTTCGGCGAGTTCGGCCCAGATCACCAGGAGCGTTGAGTTGAGTCAGATGAGCCAGGCCGCACAGAACCTGAACTGGCTGATCACCAATTTCGTGGACAACACCCCCGGGGTGTCGC
>NZ_JBSFJU010000118.1:0-12353 GCF_053598215.1 Kitasatospora sp. NPDC001175
CGCGAGGGGGGAGTTGAACCCCCACGCCCTTGCGGGCACTGGAACCTGAATCCAGCGCGTCTGCCTATTCCGCCACCCGCGCAGGTGATGTCCCATATCTTAACCGATCTTCCGACCCACCTCGCACCGGCTCCGCACCACCCCGCCCCCGCCGGGTCGGGCCGGGGTCATCGCCGGTCGCGGTTCCGTCGACCGCCGCCCGCTTCGCTGCCATCAACTCCTGTTCGGCGCGCCGGATGTCCGCTCCTGGAGAACGAGCGGGCACCGACGTGCCGACCGTCGGTGGGGCCGGCACGTGCCCGTTCGGGCGGGCGGCGGAGTGCCGCCCGCCCGAACGGGCGACGACTCCTGGTCAGCGGACGACGTCGAAGACCTGCTTCTGCACGCCGTTGGGGTAGACCTCGTGCTCGACCAGCGTCAGCTTCTGGGTGTCCTTGTCCGTGGTGCTGAACAGGCGCTTGCCGGCGCCGAGCAGCAGCGGGTAGACCAGCAGGTGGTAGCGGTCGATCAGGCCGGCGTCCGAGAGGCCGTGGTTCAAGGAGGTGCTGCCGTGGATGATGATCGGGCCTCCTTCGCTCTCCTTGAGGGCGGCGACCTGGTCGAGCGAGCGCAGGATGGTGGTCTCGCCCCAGTTGGAGACCAGCTCGTCCTCGGTGAGGGTGGTGGAGACGACGTACTTCGGCATCGTCTTGTAACGGGCGAATTCCTCCATGTCCGGCCACACCGGGCTGAACGCCTCGTAGCTGACCCGGCCCATCAGGATCGCGGTGGCTTCCTGCTGCTCCCGTTCCTTGATCTCGAACGCCTCGGGGACGAACTCGACGTCCTTGAAGGTCCAGCCGGAGTTCCGGTAGCCGGGTTCGCCGCCGGGGGCCTCCATGAAGCCGTCGAGCGAGATGAAGGCGGTGCTGATCAGGGTACGCATGGGTGATTCCTTCGTTTCTCGTGTGCGGCCACCGCCGGGGACGGCCGCTTGTCCACAGGATCACTTCCCGGATCGGTGTTCAGCGTGATCTCGGCAGGATCGAAGAACCGCGGCTCGCCAACCAAGCCGACGGGCGTCACAGCCCCGGACGTCGACAGCCACAGCCCGGCGTCGGAGGAGAACGTCGACGCCCCTTGGTAGGCGTAGACCTGTGTCTGTGTCGGCATGGCGCAGAACCTATCCCCTGCCCCCGACAATGCCGTGGGCCGGACACGGCTCCCAGGCCGCGTCCAGCAACGAAATGAGGCTGGTCAACCCGACATTCTGTCGGGTTGACCAGCCTCATTCGGTCGATTGACCTTGGTGCGCGAGGGGGGAGTTGAACCCCCACGCCCTTGCGGGCACTGGAACCTGAATCCAGCGCGTCTGCCTATTCCGCCACCCGCGCAGGTGATGTCCCACATCCTAGCCGTCCTTCTGACCTGCTCCGAACCACCCCCCCATCAGCGAGGCGGGACGACCCTGCGGCCACGCTTCCGGAGCGCGGAGACGACCAGCGCGGTGAGCGTGAGCACCGCCACGCCGATGCCCACCACCCCGGCGTAGCCGCCCAAGAGTGCCTGCGTCCCCGAGCTCACCAGCCCCACCACCAACCGCACGCACAGCCGTCCCAGATATCGCATCCGCGAACCGTACCCGACCCGGCGAGCACCGGAAGAGGGGACCTGTCGCAGTCGTCCCGGGGCCGGCTTTCACCGCGGGCGAACCGGCCGTGTCGCCTGTCGCCGTCGGCCGTTGACCGACATGGGCAGGAGTCAAAGCCCGTGAGCATCAGGGAGGTTGGCGGTGCAGAAGGTACGGATCGATGGGACGGACATCGCGTACGAGGAGGCCGGGTCCGGGGAGACCGTCGTTCTGGTCCACGCCGGGTGTGCGGACCGGCGGATGTGGCAGGAGCAGTTCGCGGCGCTCTCCGAGCGGTACCGCGTGATCCGTTACGACTGGCGGGGGCGGGGCGCTTCGGGGGACGCGGTCGGCTCCTTCGCCCATCACCGTGATCTGCTCGCGCTGATGGACCGGTTGCAGGTCCGGCGGGCGGCGGTGGTCGGCGCGTCCGACGGCGGGAGGATCGCGCTGGACGCGCTGCTCACCGCTCCGCACCGGTTCCGGGCCCTCGGCCTGATCGCGGCCGGGCTGTCCGGTCACCAGTGGCCCGCCTCCCTGGTCGACCGGGCGCGGCGGCAGGTGCACAGCCTCGTGCCGAGCGAGCGGCTGCGCCACTACCAGCAGGGCGCCGCCGAGCGGATCGAGCCCGGTGACCTCGACGCCGTCGCCGAGGCGGAGGCCGAGCTGTTGGTGGCCGGTCCTGACCGCACCCGGGCCGTGCTGCCGCCTCGGGTCTGGGAGCTGGCCGTGGCCATGGACCGGCTCACCCGGGAACGGATGTGGGGCGGCCCGCGGTTCACCGAGCAGCAGCTGTGCCCGCCGGCCAAGGAGCGGCTGGCCGAGGTGGCGGTGCCGACACTGGTCGTCGCGGGGCTGGCGGACGCACCGGAGATCCTGGCCGCATCCGCCCTGCTGGCCGAGGGCATTCCCGGGGCCCGTCGACTCGACCTCCCCGACACCGGCCATCTGCCGCCGGTGGAGCGGCCGCAGCTGGTCACCGCCGCGCTGACGGACTTCCTCGCAACGACCATGCCCTGGTAGGTGGTTGGGGTGCAGGGGCGGGGAGAGCGGCTGTGACGCCCAGCCAGGCCTCCCCGCCCGCCCTCAGACGCGCCGGGACCTGCCGACCGCGCTCGCCACCGCCCGCCGCCGTGCGGTCGCGGAGTCGGCGCCGCGGCCGACCCCCCACAGGTTCCGCCCGTCGACCGAGCAGTGGGCGTAGGCGACGACCTCCGCCGCCCCGTCCGTCGAGGTGCCCCGCGTCTGCTCCGCACACGTGAGGACCTCCAGCCGGAGCGGGTCCACCGCCCCCTCCGCCTCCGGGTGCTCCGCAGCGACCTCCAGGTACTCCGCCGAGAACAGCGCGCCCAGTCGCTCCGCCGTGATCTCCCCGCCGATCGCGTCGGCGTGTTCCTGGACGATCCGGGAGAACTCGATCTGGAGCCGCCGCGGCAGCTCCAGTCCGTGCTCCTGCCGCATCAGGTACGCCACTCCGCCCTTGCCGGACTGGCTGTTGACCCGGATGACCGCCTCGTAGGAGCGGCCCACGTCCGCCGGGTCGATCGGCAGGTACGGCACCGTCCAGGCGGTCCGCTCCACCGGCACCCCGTCCTCGGCGGCCTGCCGTTCCATGGCCGCGAAGCCCTTCTTGATCGCGTCCTGGTGCGACCCGGAGAAGGAGGTGTACACCAGGTCGCCGCCGTATGGGTGGCGGGCGGGCACCGGGAGGCCGGTGCAGTCCTCGACCGTACGGCGGACGCGGTCGATGTCGGAGAAGTCGATGCCGGGGTCGATGCCCTGGGCGTGCAGGTTGAGGCCGAGGGTGACCAGGCAGACGTTGCCGGTCCGCTCGCCGTTGCCGAACAGGCAGCCCTCGATGCGGTCGGCGCCGGCCAGTACGCCGAGTTCGGCGGCGGCCACGGCGGTCCCCCGGTCGTTGTGCGGATGCACCGAGAGGGCGACGTACTCCCGACGGGTCAGGCTGCGGCTCAGCCACTCGACCTGGTCCGCGTAGACGTTGGGAGTGGTGCGTTCCACCGTGGAAGGCAGGTTGAGCACGATCTCGCGGCCCGGCCCCGGCTGCCAGACGTCCATGACCGCCTCGCAGACCTCCAGCGCGAAGTCCGGCTCGGTCTCGTTGAACAGTTCCGGCGAGTACTGGTAGCCCAGGTCGCAGTCGCCGAGGAGCTGGTCGGCGTACTTCATCAGCTGTCCGGTACCGCGCACCGCCAGGTCCCGGCACTCCTCCCGGCTCGTCCCGAAGACCACCCGGCGGAACAGCGGTGACGTGGCGTTGTACAGGTGGACGGTGGCCGCGCGGGCTCCCACCAGGCTCTCCACGGTGCGTTCGATCAGCGCCTCGCGGGCCTGGGTGAGCACGGAGATGCGCACTCCGTCGGGCACCCGCTCCTCGCGGATCAGCCGGCGGACGAAGTCGAAGTCGGTCTGGCTGGCGCTGGGAAAGCCGACCTCGATCTCCCGGTACCCCATCGCCAGCAGCAGCTCGAACATCCGCAGCTTGCGGTCGGGGCTCATCGGCTCCAGCAGTGCCTGGTTGCCGTCGCGCAGATCGGTGGAGAGCCAGCGGGGAGCCGCCGTCAGCGTCCGGCCGGGCCAGGTGCGGTCCGGCAGGTCCGGTGTCCGCAGCGGCGCGTACCGCGCGGACGGCATCCGCGCACCACCCCGGTGGGCCGCTGCACCACCCCGGTGGGCCGGTACGGACCGCAACCGCGTGCCGTCGTCGTGAACCGCCGTCACCCGCCGCTCCTTCCGCAGTCCTGAGCTGCCGCCCCCGCCGAAGCGGGTTCGGCGGCCGGCTTCGCCGAGACGTCCCGCCGGGCCGCCGCGCAGGCCACGGCACCGAGCAGGATGACCGTGATGGGCAGCGCCATCGAGGTGCGCATCGTGCTCACCCCGCTGCGCGCGTCCGCGGTCTGCACCTGTACCAGGGCGCCGACCGCGGCGGTGCCGACGACCGACCCCAACTGCCGTACGGTGTTGAGCACTCCGGAGGCGGCGCCGACCACCGCCGGGTCGACGCCGCGCATCGCCACCGCGGCCATCGGCGCGATCAGGCAGCCGTTGCCCGCTCCCACCACGACCATGGGGGCGACGAACGCCGCCCACGGCGTCGCC
Source organism: Kitasatospora sp. NPDC001175 (assembly GCF_053598215.1). NCBI lineage: Bacteria > Bacillati > Actinomycetota > Actinomycetes > Kitasatosporales > Streptomycetaceae > Kitasatospora > Kitasatospora sp. NPDC001175. The sequence goes on from NZ_JBSFJU010000118.1 coordinate 4,727, forward strand.
GGGCCCATCACCAGGGCGCTCCACAGCATCCCGACCGCCGTCAGCACCATGCCCGCGAGCAGCACGAACTTGCCGTCGATGCGGTCGGAGAGGCGGCCGGTGAAGGGGGCGAGCGCCATCGAGACGGCGGAGGCCGGGGCGAGCGCGAGCCCGGCCTTCAGCGCGCTGAAGTGCAGCACGGACTGGAAGTACAGCGAGAGCAGCAGCATCAGCCCGAGCACGCCGATCGAGACCGAGGCCGAAACGGCGTTCATGACCGTGTAGTTGCGGTCGCGGAAGAGCTGGAACGGCACCAGCGGCTCCTCCGCCTGCCGCCGGCGCTGCTGGGCGGCGAAGGCGGCGAACAGCGCCGCGGCGCCGAACAGCAGCCCCCAGATGACGGCGTTCCAGTGGTAGCGCTCGCCCTCGGTCAACGCGAAGGCGAGGCAGAAGACCGCCGCCGAGGACAGCGCCACTCCCACGAAGTCCAGCCGGTGCCGGGCGCCGCCCTGGCGGAGGTCCGGGACCACGGTGAAGACGGTGGCCAGGACGACCGCGCCGACCGGCACGTTCACGAAGAAGATCCAGCGCCAGCCCAGTTCACTGACCAGCAGGCCGCCGAGCGCCGGGCCGGCCACCGCAGCGACACCGGCCACCGCGCCCCAGACCCCGAGCGCCGCGCCGCGCCGCTCGGCCGGAAAGGCGCGCACGATCAGGGTCATGGTCTGCGGCACGAGCAGGGCCGCGCCCACTCCCTGCACCAGCCGGGCGGCGATGAGTTCGGCGGGGTTCTGCACCAGCCCGCAGACCAGGCTCGCCAGGGTGAACACGGCGACGCCCAGCGCGAAGAGCTGGCGCGGACCGCGCAGGTCGCCCAGCCGGCCCGCGGTGATCAGCAGTGCGGCGAGCACCAGGATGTAGCCGTTCAGCGACCACAGCACCGCGTCGAAGGAGGCGTGCAGGTCGTCGATCATGCTGGGAATGGCGATGTTGACGATCGTCAGGTCCAGCAGGGTCATGAAGAACCCGAGCGACAGGACGATCAGGATCGCCCACGGATTGCCGCGGAGCCGGTTCATGCGACACCTGCCCCGTCGGTTTCGGCCTGCTGCCAGACCATCGCGGGCACCTTGTTGGTGCGCTCGATCCGGGTGAGCCGCTCCACCCGCCGGGCCCGCAGGGCGTCGGGGTACTGCCTGGCCACCGCCGCGAGGTGGTAGAACTCGCCGATCAGCCGGCCGCGCACCGCCTCCGCGTCGGCAGTCCCGGTGAACTCGAGCGTCAGCGCGCTGGCCGCCTTGGGCGAGTCGGCGCTCCGGGTGAGCCGCAACTGGGCCTCCAGCACGCCGGGTTCACCGCGGACCAGGTCGACCAGCTCGCTCACCTTGAACAGCGCGCTGCGCAGGGTCACCGAGTCGTCCGCCCGGCCCAGCACCCGCAGGGCGTCGGGCCGGCCGCAGCGGCACTCGACGGGGGCCACCCGGTCGCCCAGCCGGTAGCGCACCACGGGCACCGTCCAGCCCTCGCCGACCCGGCTGAGCAGCGCGCCGTCCTCGTCCGGTTCCATCACCTGGTCGGGCAGCAGGTGAAGGGTCGTCTCGTCGCAGCCCGGCTGGTTGGTGCACATCACCCAGGTCTCCACCGAGCCGTAGTTGCCCCACAGCCCGGCCTCGGGGAACGCCTGGCGGACCAGCTCGCGCTTGTTGCCGGTCCACGGTTCGGCCATCCAGATGACGGTGCGCACCGGGAGGGTGCCGCCGGCGTCGATGACGCCCTGGGCGAAGTCGGCGAGCCCCGTCGGGGTGCCCGCCAGGGCGTCCACCCCGACCTCCGCCAGCATCGGCAGCCAGCCGGCCACCTCCGCCGGGGAGTAGGGTCCGGACGGGATGACCGTGCAGCCGCTCCGCTCGGCCAGCGTCTGCATGTAGTAGTGCGATCCCCACATCCGGCCGGCGTTGAAGAGGTTGAGCAGCACGTTGCCTGGGCGCAGCGGCCGCCAGTGCTCCAGGAGCCGGGTGAGTCCCATGCCGTGCGGGACGTAGGTCAGCTTGGGACGGCCGGTGGTGCCGCCACTGGACATCAGCACGCTGCCGGCGCTGCGCGCCGCCGCACCGGTCAGCGCGTAGATCTCGGCGGGGCCCGTGACGGCCAGGTCGGCGAGCTGCCGCGCGGCCGGGGGGACGGGCGCCCCGCCGGCCTCGGCCAGGGTGCGCGCGTGTGTCAGCAGCCGTTCGGTCGGTATCTGGCCGATCATCGGATGGCGTCCTTCCGGTTCAGGAACTGCCGGTGTGCGTCCGCGTACGCGGCGAACCGGTCGGCAATGACCTTCCGCTGCTCGCGCTCGGTCTGCTCCGAGTCGGCGAACCCGACCGCGCCGTCCGGCTCCACCTCCGAGAGCCAGAAGCGCTCGCCGTCCCAGAGGAAGTCGACGGCGATGTACGGCATCGGCATCCGCGCCGCCACGTAGTCGACGGTCTCGGCGAGTTCGGGCGGCAGCGGCACGTGCTCCATGCCGCCGCCCGAACTCAGGTTCGCGGTGAGCGACGCTCCCTTGGGGATGCGGCGCAGCACGGTGTGCGGCTTGCCGCCCACGACCCACACCCGGAAGTCGTTGATGCCCTCACCGAGGTAGGGCTGGCACACCAGGGCGGTGTCCGCGCCGGACGCGATGCCGGCCACGCCCTTCAGTTCCTCGGCGTTGCGCACCAGGCAGACGCCCATGCCCATGCCCCAGTAGGCGGGTTTGACGATGGCCGGGTAGCTGAGGGAGGCCAGCGCCGCCTCGTAGCTGCGCTGCGCGGTGTCGCGGCCGGTGCCGATCCGGACGGTGGGCACCTGCGGCAGCGGGCTGTCCGCGAGGTGGAGCATGGTCGCCGCCTTGTCGTTGGCGATGAACGACAGGTGGGGCGGGATGGGCAGGTAGAAGCCAGCCTGTTCGAGGATCGTGTACAGGTAGAGCTGGTTGCAGACGTCCACGGTGTGGTGGGGCAGCGACCAGAGCGAGGTCACGAACACGGTGTCCTCGGGGGTGACGCGCTCGCCGTCCAGGTAGACCTTGGGGCCGCCCGGGCCACAGACGTCCACGGCGACCTCTTCCGGCTTGTGCAGGGAGAGCGCCCAGCCGCCCTCACGGGCCACCTCCCGGTAGATCCCCCAGACGTGCTTCCATTCCTTGTCCCGCATCCGGTCGGTGCCGCGGTCCGGGTAGATCCAGCACAGCCGGCGGGTCGGGGCGGCAGGGGCAGTGGTCATCAGCAGTCCGCCTTCGTCATCGGGCCACCCAGGAGCGGATCGTCCGCTGGAAGCGCTCCGGCTCCTCCAGGAACGGCAGGTGGCCGCTGTTCTCGAACACCTCGAGTCGGGCCCCGGGCACGGTGTCCGCGAGCCGGCTCCCGACGGCGCTGGGGTAGATCCGGCTCCGCGCGCCGTGCACGAAGAGCACCGGCACCGGCAGTGCCGCCAGCCGTTCGCGCCAGTCCTGGCGCACCACGTCCTGCCAGAGCTGCTGTCTGGCGGCGGGCGAGCAGGTGGCGACCGCGTCGGCGAGCCTCGCCAGTAGGTCGGGGTCGGGGACGGTGCCCTCGGCGAAGTAACCGGCCACCTGGTCGGCCGCGACGGCCCGGTCCGTGCCGGCGAGGTTCTGCCGGACGGTCTCCGCGTCCGCGGCGGTGAGCCGGCCGAACGCCGCGTGTTCCCAGCCGTCCTCGTACAGCAGGTACGGGCTCTGCTCCACCGACACCAGCCGGGCGACGCGCTGTGCGCCGTACCGCTCCAGGTAGCGGTAGGCGACGGTGGCGCCGAGTGACCAGCCGACCAGGGTCACCGCCCGCAGGTCCAGCTTCCCGGCCACCGCGTGCAGGTCCGCGGCGCAGCGGTCGATCCCGACCGGTCCGGTGCCCAGTGGGGTCCGGCCGTGGCCGCGCAGGTCGAAGGTGACGACCCGGTGGTCGCGGGCCAGGCCCTCGGCGGTGGCGGCGAGGAAGGCAGACGGTGCGCCGAGCCCGTGCACCAGCAGTACCGGCGAACCTTTCCCGGTCTCCTGGTAGTGGATCGACTGTCCATCTTCCAGGAGGAGTTCAGCCATGGTGCCACTCGCCGACCGGACCGAGGGCACCGCTCTCCCAGCGGCGGCGCAGGGCCGGCTTGTCGGGCTTGCCGACCGGAGTGTGCGGGATGTCGTCGGTCAGCCGGATCGAGGCCCGCAGCCCGTGCCGGTCCAGCACCTCGGCGACGGCCTTGCGGAGTTCCTGCTCCGGCCGGTCCGGGTCCGGGTGCAGCACCAGCAGCACCTCGTCGGAGTACCGGTCCGGGTGGGCCGGCAGGGCGGCCGTCTCCAGCACCGGGCAGCCGGCTGCGATCTCCTCGTCCAGCACGGGGGCGAGCAGCGGACCGCCGGCGGCGGCCAGGGTCTCGGTGACCCGGCCGAGCACCCGCAGCGTCCCGTCCGGGCCCCGCTGGGCGACGTCTCCGGTCCAGAACTCCTCACCCCGGAAGGTGCGGGCGTTCGCCTCGTCGCTGCCGACGTATCCCTCGCTGGTGCAGTCCGAGATGAGCACCAGCTCGCCGAGGTCGGGCCGGTCGGCCGCGAGCGGTTCCAGCCGGACGCCGACGCCCTCGACGGGGACCATGCCGACGCCGGCCTGGAGCACGTCGGACATGTTGCCCATGGCCAGGCCGAACTCGGTGGAGCCGTAGATCTGCCGGATGTGGATTCCCAGCACCTCGGCGGCGTCGGTCAGTTGCGCGGCGCTGACGTAGGCTCCGCCGCACAGCGGGCGGCGCAGTCGCGACAGGTCCGGCGCCGGGCGGCCCGCGGCCGCCCGCACGTACTCCTCGTAGTGCCGCGGCAGGGCGCTCATCGCGGTGGCCCGCCTTTCGGCGATCTGCCGCAGCAGGACGTCCGGCGCGGCGTCCGGGTCGGCCAGCACCAGTTCCGCGCCGGACAGCAGTGCGGCGAAGACGTGCAGGTCCGTGGCGTGCGCGACGTCGAGGGTGTGCCGGCAGAAGAAGACGTCGTCGGCGGTGATGCCGGTGTCCGCCAGCCAGCGGCGGCGCTCGCGCAGGAAGCGGTCCTGCCGCCAGACCATCTGCTTGGGGAAGCCGGTAGACCCCGAGGTCCACAGTGAGCGGAACAGCCCGTCGTACCGCTCGCCCGCCTCCCGGGGCGAGGCCGTGGCGGCTTCCAGGGTCTCCAGCCGGACCCGCGGCGGGGCCTGGTCGGGGAACTCCCGCTGGTGGTCGGTGACGATCATCCGGGGCCCGGTGAGGCGCAGTGCCGTGGCGATGTCGGCGCGGTCGAAGTTGCTCATCAGCGGCACGTAGCGGGCGCCGATGCGGGCCGCGGCCAGGATGAGCGCCACATAGCGGATGCTGTTGCGCAGCGAGCAGGCGATCACGTCCCCGGCGCCCACGCCGTGCCCGCGCAGCCCGGCGGCCGTGCGGTCGATCAGGTCTAGCAGTTCCGCGTAGCTCGCGCTCGCCCCGTCCGCGGTGGTGACGGCTCGCGCGTCGGGCCGCCGGGCGGCGATGTCACGCAGCGCTTCGTAAAGCACGGTTCACCCTTCCGAGCCCGTCCGCGGTTCGTGGTGTGCGGAGCGCGCCGTGGGCGGTCACGATCCGTTCCAGCCCGCGTAGGTGGCGAAACGCCAGTCCTTCGCCAGGCAGTCGGCGGTGGTGAAGCCCGCGTCGCGCAGCCACTGGATCTGGGTTTCGACGTCGATGGGAATGTCGTGCTTCATTCGCTCACGGCCGGCTGCCCATTCCTCCGCCGGAGTGTCGGACGCGAGCACGTGCGCCTCGTGCTGCCGGTCGTACATCTTCTCCAGCTCGGACGTGGGCGCGAGCACCTGCTCGACGTTGACGAATATTCCGCCGGAGCGCAGGATCTTCCGGATCCGCGTGAACAGGTCCTGCTTGTCCTGGTGTTCCAGGTGGTGGATGGAGAGGGCGGACACCACGGCGTCGAAGGGCCCGGCGGGGAGCTCGTCGAGGTGGTCGGCCACCCGGATGGCCACCTGGTCGTCGTCGGCGAACCGCTGGCGGGCCTGCTCCAGCATCGCCTGCGAGCGGTCCTGGAGGAGCAGTTCGGCGTCGGGGAGCCGCTCGCGCAGCGCGGCGCCGAGCAGGCCGGTGCCGGCTCCGAGGTCCAGGATGCGCGCCGTGGCCGGCACTGACATGGCCACCACGCTCACCGCGCTGCCGTAGAGGAGGTCGAACGACGGGATGAGCTGCCTGCGCAGCGCGTCATAGGTTTCCGGATTCCACAGTTCGATTCTGGGGGAAGCGGTCTGGGACATGCCTCTGTTCCTTTCCTCACAAGACCTGGGGAATGGCCGGGGAAACCCTCCCGGAAATTCCACGAATTACACCGGTGGTGCGGGCCGAAAATGATTTCAAGATCACAGCATGTTCACGCCAAGGCTAAGTGTCCGCCGCTCAGGTGCGCAAATCACTCTTCCTTATCCGTTTGATAAGCGCCGGCCATTCGACTCACCGGTCAGCCGACCAGGACGCGGTCGGTGCCCGGGCGCCTGGCGGCCTGGTGGGGGTGGCCGGGGACCGGCTCCGCCCCGGTGATCGGGTAGGCCCGCAGGGCGCGCTGGGCCGCGCGGAGGGCCACCTCGACCACCCCCGCGGGGACCTGGGGAGCCACCGCCAGCGAGACGGGCATCGGCTCGGGGACCGGCAGCGCACCGGCGGGCAGCCGGCGCAGCCCCCACAGCTCGTCCGCGTTGGCCAGCAGGCAGGTCACCCCCAGGCCGACGGAGACCGCGGCGCGCAGCCCGGCGAGTTCCGGCCCCTCGTAGGCGATCTGCCAGGGCAGGTCGTGGGCGCCGAGGGTGTCCAGGAGGTGCCGCCGCAGATTGCACGGTTCACCGCACAGCGCGAGCGACAGCGGCCCGCCGGCCGACCCCGGGTCGGCGCCGAACCAGGCCAGCCGCATCGCCCCGAGGAACCTGGTCCCGTCCTCCCTGGGCGGGCGCAGCAGCAGGGCGACGTCGAGCTCTCCGGCCGCCACCCGTGCCGCCAGCGGCTCGCCGAGTCCCAGGTGGATGGTCGGGCGGACTCCGGGCAGGAGTTTCACCAGGCCGGAGAGGAAGTCCGGCAGCGCGCCCTCCAGTTGGGGGCAGAGGCCGACACTGAACTCCGTCACCTCGTGCGGTGCGGTGATCCGCGCCACGGCCTCGTCGTTGAGCGCGACGATCCGACGCGCGTAGCCGTACAACTCCTGCCCGGCCGTGGTGAGTTCGAGCTGGCGCCCGGTTCGGGCGAAGACCGGTCCGCCCAGCACCGCCTCCAGCCGCCGGATGTGCTGGCTCACGGCGGGCTGGGTCAGCGACAGCTTCTCCGCCGCCCGCCGGAAGCCGCCGGCGCTCATGATGGTGACGAGCGTCCGGAGCTGGCTGACGTCCAGATTTCGGTACACCGGGTGTCCCTCCGTGTCGGTGTGCGAGGGCACGGGCTCGGAACGGGACCGCTCACCGAACCCCCGCCCTCCCGGCGGACCTGACCGACCGGCAATAGGGAGCGTGGATCAAGGAGCGGGTCGAGAGCCGAGTCTGGGCGTGCATCGTGCGGGGGTCCCCCCGGCCGTCAGGCTGGGGGAAGAGAGCGCAGCGGCGCTGCGCGCGACGAGGGATGTGCGTCC
>NZ_JBSFJU010000119.1:0-11827 GCF_053598215.1 Kitasatospora sp. NPDC001175
GCCTGGCCCGACGCCCGGTCGATGAGGGTGAAGTCGCTCAGCGGCCCCCAGGCGGTGCTGTCGCAGGAGCGGCCGAACACGGTCGGCAGCTCGTGGCTCACCTCGTGGCACTGGATCACTTCACCGACCCGCTTGCCGGGGGTGCCGGCAGCGGCCTGGTGCGCGCTTCCGTCGGCCGCGCCGGCGGCGCCGACACCGGTCAGGCCCAGGACCGCGGCGGCGATGCCGGTCACGAAGAGCAGTCGTTTCATGGGGGAACCTCCCTGGTCAGGATGGGACTCCGCAAACGGTTCCCACGTGATCCATCTGTGTATCGGCCCATTCGCGTGATCACGACACCCCGGTGATTGTGATCTCTGAGTGAATCTGCAGGGGGCAGTGCGTTGACCTGCGGTCCTGCAGGTTGCTTCAGACGACGGCGCTGGCTTCCTGGATGTCTCCGGTCTCCTCGGTGGGGCGTTTTTGCTGTTCGGATGGTGGCTGGGGTCGGTCCTGCAGGTATGCGGGAATGCTTGGGTCGCCTAGCGTTGTGCCCTGGAGTCGAGGGGCCGGCGGTCACCCGGGGTGCGTGCAGGCCTGTGCCGCGAAGGGCCTGGGCCCGCTGGTGCTGCCCACTCCGACCCTTCGCGTCCTTCGGGCGGCTCACGGTCTCAGCTGCGCCCCGCCGTTACCTTGATGCCCGCCCCGGACGACTCGCCGGTACCTTGGCGGCTTGGTCACGGAGCAATAACGCGCAGGTCAGAGCATTGGTGGGAGCGGGACTGACACCTTGATGTCCGTCCCGGGCGTCGGGATGGGTGACCCGTCGCAGCGAAGTTTCACCAGTCTCAGCGGAGTTTGACTACTGGCGAGTTCGTCTCATCGAAGTTCGACCGGTTGCTGGATCCGTCCGTTGTTCGGTCTCGGTGAACCGACGAAGCTGGCGAACGGCGCGCCATGTGTCTCAGTGAACGTGGCAGAGGCGACGGACAGGATCCGGTCCGGTCCGCCGGGGTCGTCGATGTCGGGCTGGAGTCCGCGGCGGCCGCTGTCATGTCTCCAGCATCAGTTGCAGGAGGTCGCGCAGGGACTCGCGTTGCTCCGTGGTGAGCCGGTCCAGCGGGGCGGTGGCGAAGGGCATGCGGGCTCGGAGGTCGGCGATGACGGTGCGGCCGGCCGTGGTGGCTGCGACGAGCTTGACGCGGCGGTCGCCGGGGTCGGGGGTGCGCTCGACCAGGTCGCGGGACTCCAGGCGGTCGATGATCGGGGTGACGTTGGAGGGCTCCGCGTGCAGGCGGTCGGCGATGCGGCGCATCGGGACCGGTTCCTCGGCGGCGAGCAGCGCCTTGGCCTGGAGCGGGGTCAGCTCGTGGGTGGTGGCGGCGGCCTCGGACTCCTGGGCGTAGCGGCGGTTGACGGCTGCGAAGAGGCTGATGACCTCCTCGGTCAGCTCATCCGATGACTTGGGCATGGGGTCGAGTCTACCGATGTGCTTGACAAAGTGAAATATCGTTCTTCATAGTTATGGATGATAGTAGTTATGAGTCATAAGTAAAGGATCTTTGAGCGATGAGCACCAAGACCGTCCTGATCACCGGGACCTCCTCCGGTATCGGCCTGGCCACCGCCGTCGCCGCCGCGCGCAGCGGCTGGCAGGTGATCGCCACCATGCGCGACACCGCCAAGGCGGGCGCGCTGCTCGCGGCGGCGCAGGAGGCCGGGGTGGCCGTCGAGGTCCGCGCGCTGGATGTGACCGACCCGGCCTCGGTCGAGGCATGCCTTGCCGGCCTCGACCGTCTGGACGCGCTGGTCAACAACGCCGGCGCGGGCCACCTCGGCACGCTGGAGCAGGGGAGCGTCGAGGACGTGCGCGCCGTCATGGAGGTCAACTTCTTCGGCGTCCTCAACGTCACCAAGGCCGCCCTGCCGCTGCTGCGGGCGAGCAAGGGCCGCGTGGTGACCGTGACCAGCGTGGGCGGCGTGATCGGCCAGCCCTTCAACGAGGCCTACTGCGCGGCCAAGTTCGCCGTCGAGGGCTTCATGGAGTCCCTCGCCCCGGTCGCGGCCACCACCGGTGTGTCCGTCAGCGTGGTCGAGCCGGGCGCGGTGGCCAGTGAGTTCGTCAGCAACGTGGGTGGCCGTGACACTGCGCTGGAGCAGGCCGGCCCGTACGCGCCCGCGCTGACCGCCTACCTGGCCCGTACCCGCGACGCCTTCGCCGCCGCGCAGACGCCGCAGGGCGCGGCGGAAAGCATCGTCGAACTGCTGGAGGCCCAGCGGCCCGCCTTCCGGGTGCAGACCTCGGATGCCGCGCGCGCGTTCACCGCCGTGAAGCTTAACGACGGCGACGGCTCGGCCGTCCAGGCGCTCACCGGCGCGTGGATCGCCTAGAGAACTCAACGCAAACAGAAACCGCCACCGGGGTCCGGCGCGTTTCACCGCGCCGGCCCAGGCGGCCCGTATCCCACCACACCGAGGAGATGTTCACCTTGTCCCGTACAGACCTGTCGCTCGTCGAGGAGAACGCGAAGCAGTGGTTCGAGCGGTATGCGACGACCTTCATCGAACTCGCGGGTTCCGGCGCGACCGATGCGACCCCGTTGCTGGAGTACTTCGCGGTCCCCCTCACGATGACCACCTCCACCGCCCACCTGACCGTCACTACGACGGAGCAATTGACCGCGGCACTCGGCCAGGAAATCCTGGCACTGTGCGAAGCCGACTACGGCAGCAGCCAGGCGCTCGACCAGGTGATCCGCGTGCTCAACGACCGGTCGGCGCTCATCGAGGTGACCTGGGCCCGGTACACCCGGGCGGGTAGCGAGTTCCAGCGCACCCGGGTCCTCTACCTGGTCGCACGGACCGCAGAAGGTTGGCGTATCACCGCCGCGTCGGTCCTCGCCCCCTGACCGGTTCAGCCTCGGCAACATCGAGCTGTGATCTTCTGATCCGGCAAGGCCACGCGCTGGCACTCCTGGCCCTGGCTTCACCCCGAGTCCTTCGCGACGGAGAACGAAAGCGAGTCCACGGCCGGCAGGCGGTCAAGCTTCGGTGAGACGGGTCAGGGTGTCCTCTGAAAGGCGATCTTGACCGATTGCCGAGAGATTTTGACGGGCTGACGCAGCCGCTTCGTTAGAGCGCCAGGCCTGCCAGCCAGGTCGTGACTGTCCGGGTGATCAGTGTCAGCGTCTCGGTTGCCGGCAGTGGCGCCGAGGCGGGCGCCGCGAAGACGTGGTCCGCCGCCGGCACGTCGGCCAGGCGCCAGCCGGCTGGCAGGGCGGGGAACTCCTCCGGCCCGCCGTACGGGTCTTTCTCGCCCTGTACGACCAGCGTCGGTAGCCCGCTGCCGAGCAGTTCCGCGGCCCGCGAGTCCTCCGGCTGGCCCGGCGGGTGCAGTGGGAAGGCCATCGCCAGCACGGCCGCCGCGCCGCTCGCCGCGGCGGTCCGGCAGGCCACCCGGGCTCCGGCGCTGCGGCCGCCGACCACCAGCGGTACGCCCTCGGCGGCCAGCCGCTCGGCGACCGGCACCCAGCCCGTGTCCAGCGTCTGCGGCTCGGGCGCTTCCTTCTCGCCGGCCACCTTCCAGGGCTGCTCGACCAGCGCCACGGTGATCCCGTGCGCGGGCAGCGCGGCGGCCAGTGCGGCCAGGTCCGCCGCCTCGATCCCGCGCCCGGTGCCGTGCCCGAGGCCGAGCACGGCGCGGGCCGGGCCGAGCGGCCGGTGCCAGCTGATCCGCGCATCCCCCACCGGCGTGGCCACCAGGGTCTGCTCGATCTCCATCGCGCCGCCCGACCCGCCCCCCGTCATGCCGGCCGCCTTTCCTGTCGTCCCGGTCGCCATCAGGTCGGGTGTACCGCTCTTGTCTGCCACCTGATCATCGTAGATCGCACACCGACCTGCCCCGGAGACCCGGGGTTGCGACCGCGGTCCGCTCCTTGTCGCCCTGGCCGGGTGGGTCACCGCGGATCTGTCGGCGGAGCGGGGTCCCGGTGGACGGACCAGCAGGTGGGGCTGGGGTGCGAGAACTGCTTTTCGGATTTCGTTATCGGGGTCCGGTTCGTCGGTCTCCTGGGGGTCGGCGTGAACGACGCGTCGGCGGGGAGCGAAGGCGGATCCATGAGTAGTGAGTTCGAGACCGTGGTGATCGATGCGGTGGTGTCCGAGTCGGATGCTGCGGGCGGTGGCGGGTCGGGGGTGTCGCGGCACGGGCGGGGGTGTGGTCGGCGGCGGGCTGTGGGGCGGCCGCGTCGGCTGGCGGCGGTTGCGGGGGTTGTGGGGTTGGTTGCGGTCACGGGTGGGGTGCTCGCTGCTGCGGCGTCTTCGGGGGGTGGGTCTGCTTCGCCGTCCGCCGCGGCCGGGGTGGTGTCGCCGGGGGACGGTGTCGTGTCCGTTTCCTCGGTTCAGCCGACCGGTTCGCCGAGTTGGGCGGTCACCGCGACCGCGACGGCGAGTGGTGCGGCGACCCCGTCGGCGAGTGGCGCGGCGATCCCGCCGGCGACCGGCATGCCGACCGGTACGTCGAGCGGTACGCCTACCGTTCGGAAGGCTCAGGCGAGGTCGGCGAGCAGTGCCCCGGCGATTCCGGCGGCCCGTAAGCCCACTGGGTCCGTCACGCACAGTGCGCCGGTCGCGGGGACACCGGCGACCGGTACCGCTGCCCGGTTCGCCCAGCAGATAGTCGACGCGGTCAACGCCGAACGTGCCAAGGCCGGCTGCAAGCCGCTCACCGTGAACGCGAAGCTGCAGGCCGTGGCGCAGGAGCACTCCGACGACATGGCCGCGCGTAACTACTACGAGCACGACACCCCGGAAGGCGTCGACCCCGGCACCCGGATAACCAACGCCGGGTACGGCTGGCAGAACTGGGGCGAGAACATCTACCAGAGCCCGAAAGACCCCGCCACGGCCATGGACGGCTGGATGAACAGCCCCGCACACCGCGACAACATCCTGGACTGCGTCTTCACCCAGACCGGCGTCGGCGTGAACCTCAGCGCCAACGGGCCCTGGTGGACCGAGGACTTCGCCCGTCCCCAGTGAACGGACGGTGAGCCCACCGCCGGCTCGATTCCTGTTATTTTCCCCCTCCCGCCGGGGTCTCACACGGCGCGGGAGGAACGATCATCCAGGTGAGGACGTCGGACGTTGATGAACAGTGAAAGCGGCAGCGAGACGGTCACCGCGGCGCAGGCAGGGGACGCGGCGGCCCGGGAACGGTTGATAGCCGACCACCTGCCGCTGGTCTACAACGTCGTCGGCCGCGCGCTGGACGGCCATGCGGATGTGGACGACGTGGTGCAGGAGACCATGCTCCGCGTCGTCAACTCCCTGGACGCGCTGCGCGAGCCGTCCTCCTTCCGGTCCTGGCTGGTGGCGGTGGCGATGAACGAGGTCCGTCGACGCTGGACGGCCCGGAAGGCGGCACCCGTGCCGGGTCTGCAGGAGCTGACGCAGGTCGTCGATCCGGCCGCCGACTTCGTGGACCTGACCATCCTGCGACTCGGCCTGACCGGCCAGCGCAAGGAGGTCGCCGAGGCCACCCGCTGGCTGGACGAGCGCGAGCGCGACCTGCTCTCCCTCTGGTGGCTGGAGACCGGCGGCGAGCTCACGCGGGCCGAACTGGCGGCGGCCCTCGGCCTCACACCGCAGCACACCGCCGTACGCGTCCAGCGGATGAAGGAACAACTGGAGATCGGCCGCCAGGTGGTGCGAGCACTCGCCGCCGACCCGCCGTGCGCCGAACTCTCGGCGCACACCACGGCCTGGGACGGGAAGCCAGCCGTTCTGTGGCGCAAACGCATCGCCAGGCACATCCGCAACTGCCCGCACTGCGCCGGGCACCAGCACACTCTGGTACCGGTCGAGGGACTCCTCGCCGGCCTCCCGCTGCTGCTCCCGCCACCGCACCTGGCCGCCTCACAGCACCTGGCCGCGTTCGCCACCACGGCCGCACAGCCGGCACCCTCCCGCACGGCGCCCGCGCCGACACGGTCGCCCGCCCCGACACGCAGGCTCCACCCACGCGATGGGCGAGCGGTCAGGGCGGCCAAGGCAGCCGGGGCAGTCGCGGCCGCCTTGACCGTCCTCGCCGGAGTGCAGATCCTCCGACCCGACCCGGACCACGCCGCGTCCGCCCCGTCGGTCTCGGTCACACTCGCACCCCCGGCGCCAGCCCCCACCACGCCGTCTCCCATACCATCGGCCACCGAGTCCCCGTCCCCGCCGCCCGCCACCACGGCTTCACCGCCGCCCGCCACCACCGCTTCACCGCCGCCCGCCACCACCGCTTCTCCGGAGGCCGCCACCACCCCGTCCGCGCCTCGCAAGACCCTCGAACAGCAACTCGTCGACCTGATCAACCTCCAACGGGCGAAGAACGGCTGCAGGCCGCTGCGCGTCAACCGGCGCCTGCACGCGGCCGCGCAGGGGCATTCCGACGACATGGCCGCCGCCGGCTACTTCGACCACGTCGACCCGCGCGGCGAGCACGCCGACGACCGCATGACCGCTGCCGGCTACCAGTGGAGTGCGTGGGCCGAGAACCTCGACCGGGACACGAGCTCGCCGAACACGGTGCTGAAGGACTGGTCGGACGGCGCGATCCACCAGCAGAACATGCTCGACTGCCAGTACACCGACGCCGGTGTCGGCACCGCCCCCAACACGGACGGCCTGCTCTGGACCCTCGACCTGGGCAGCCCCGGCTGACAGCCCTGCCAGTCCGCTACTCGCGTGCCACTCGCAGCAGGTGTGTGGCAGGCCCCGGAGGTCGGGGTGCCGGTGCTGATGGTGGAGGTCGACCGCGCCACGATGGCGCCGGCCCGGGTGGCGGCGAAGTTCACCGCCTACCGCGGGCTGTTCCGCGTGAAGGTCCGGGACAACGACCCGGCCCTCACCGACGAGGAGCCGGCCGACCGCACGGTGCACTGGTGGCGTCGCGCCCCGGGCACACCCGCGCCGGGTACCCGCCGGTCGCCCTGGCCGTCACCGACGCCGGACCGGTCGGTCTGGCCAACCGGCAGCAGGCCGTCGCGGACCTGTCCGCCGACTGCTGGGGCGGCAGTTGGTGGACCGTCACGCGGCACGACAACGACGACGGCTTGCGCGAGTACGACGACGCCGTGCCCATCGTCGCCACCACCCTGGAGCTCCTGGCCGAGCACGGCCCGCTCGGCCCCATCTGGTGGCGCTACGGCCGCCCCCCGGCGGGCGGGGAGGGCCGGGCCGCCAGCTCTCACCGTTCTGCCGCGGTCCCGATCCCGCAGTTCCACTCGGGCGCCTCGCAGCCTGTCTGCGCGGGGCAGGAAGGGCTCCCGTCACCGCCCCGGCGGGCGGTTACCGCTGTGCCGGGGTCTGGCCTGGGCGCAGCGGTGACAGGTCCTCAGGGCTCCTGCAGGGCCCCGGCCCGGACGACTGGGGGCTGGTACCTCGGCGCTGTCCCGGCATGGTTCGCCGGGCCTCGGAACTCGTGGGCTGGGATCGGGTGGGACCCCGCCGGGTGGCCGTGTGTTGTGTGGTTGTCGGTCCTGGTCGCTGCCATCCGGTTGCGTCCGGGTTGCGCCGTCTGGGCTACAGCGAGCGGCGGTGACGCCGTTTTGGCGTCGCCCCGGACGAGAGCGTTGCCGTACCCGGTCCAGCAAAGACGGCTCGCAGCGCACTCATGCATCGCATCGATCTCGTCGAAATCACCGGTTCCCTCCTCATCCTCGTCGCCTTCGTCGCCGGTCAGGCGCGGCTCCTGCGCGGGGACTCGCGCACCGCCCTGTCGCTGAACCTCGTCGGCTCGGCGACCCTCGCGGTGATCGCACTGCGCCAGGGGTCCTGGGGCTTCCTGTTGCTGGAGGGCACCTGGGCCCTTGTGTCCGCCGTTTCCCTGACCGCCGTGCGCCCGCGCTCGGCGGATCGTTCCGAACACCACACTCCCGAGGAGACCCCCGTGGCAGGAGAGAAAGACCTTCGCAAGCTGCTCGCCGGAATGAGTCCGCAGCTCAATGCGGGCGAGTACGTGTTCACGGTCGCCCCCGACGGCCGCATTCCCGCCGGCGTCCGTCCTGTCGTCACCGTTGCCGAGGAGGAGGGCCTGACCCTCGTCCTGCCGAAACAGGATGCCGACCGGGCAGGCCTGGCCTACGACTACGTCGCTGGCTGGATCACCTTGCGCGTGCATTCCGCGCTGGAGGCGGTCGGCCTCACAGCGGTCTTCGCCGAGGCCCTGGCCCAGGTCGGACTCAGCTGCAACGTCGTCGCCGGCTTCCACCACGACCACCTGTTCGTTCCCTACGCCGACGCACCCCAGGCCCTGGCCGCCCTGAAACAGCTCACCCACTGACGGACACGGCACGCCCCCCCCGGGCCGCCCCGCGCACGGAGATGCGCGGGGCGGCCCGGGGCGCCGACCGCTCTGCCGCGCCGCACCCGGACGGCTGGAGCTGGCCCTGTACAGCAGCCGGCCCGCGCCCGTGGACCGGGACCTGGGCCGCCCGATGCACGACTCCCCGCTGGTGCGCGGCGCGATGTGGCTACGCTGGACCGGCCACGACGGCATCCGCACCCTCCACCAGGGCGCCGACCTGGACCGCGGCTGGACCGAGAAGGACGTCGACGGCCTGGACGGATGGGTGGCCCTGGTCGGCGGCCGGATCGTCCTCGGAGCCCAGCCGGGCACCCTCCCGGAGCCCATCGTCCACGCCGAGGCGTGGCAGGCCGGCGCGATGCTGCACGCAGCCCTCGCCCAGCACCCGGGCCACCCCGACCGCGCCCCGGACGAGGACGACGACCAGGAGCACGGGCTGCTCGGCGACGTCCCTCACCGGGTCCGCCGCCGGGCGGCCGGGATGACCCTGGAGACCATCCAGCAGGCCCTGCACCGGGCCCGGGACGACGAGCGCACCGCCGACCGGTACGCCGACGCCGGAGACGAGACCGCCTACGCCACCGCGGCCGCCATCCGCGCCGAGTGGCAGCGCGTACGCGACCACACCGCCCAGACCCGCGCCGAGCGCTACGACCCCGACCACGACACCGCCCTCCAGCACGCGCTGCGCGCCGAACGCCACCGCCAGGACGTCGCCGAATGCGCCCGCGAGGCCGCCCACCAGGCCCGACAGAGGTCCGACGCCACCCACCGCCGCCTCGCCGGCACCACCGCCCAGCCCCTCTACACCGCCCTGGAGCGCGCCGGCCTCCACACGCTGACCAACGACGACCACCAGGCCGTCCGCGACCTCACCCAAGGCCTCGCCCCCGCCACGCTGCGCCAGGTCATGAGCTGGCTGGAGCGCACCCGCACCGCGGCCGCCGCGTTGCGCGGTGCCGGGCAAGCCCCGGCCCGGCCCGTCGTGCGGCGTAGCCGGTTCTGACCAGCCGCCTGCGGCATCGACGACGTTCCCGGTGCCGCGCCGCTTCCAGACGGGTGATGGCCCGGTGCCGCGGGCCATATTCGTTCGTATGCGGGGCTATGTTGCTGGGCGACCCGCACCGGCTTCTGGAGGACACCGATGACCATCCCGGCCCTGGACCACTCGACGACCCGCTACTCCCTGGCGCACGCTTACTGGATGGCCCAGGCGGCCGGGCTGGCCATGCAGGACCCGGATGACATCGAGGCCCAGGCCCGTGTGTGGGGCTTCGACGAGGTGCGCAACTTCCAATCCCCGCACCGGATGCCGTTCCCGATCGAGGACACCCAGGCCTACACCATGGCCAGCGACCGCATGATCGTCACCGGGTTCCGCGGCACCGAGGTCTTGAAGATCTACGACTGGCTGACCGACGTCGACACCCCGCCCGTTCCTGGCCCGGACGACAAGGGCTTCGTCCACTACGGCTTCAACCAGGCTCTGCGGGCCGTCTACCCCCAGATCCGCGACACCGTCCAGGAACTGCGCACCAACGGGCAGAGCGTCTGGTTCACCGGCCACAGCCTCGGCGGCGCCTTGGCCATGCTGGCCGGTGCCCACTTCTACTTCGAGGAACCGCGCCAACTGCCCGACGGGGTCTACACCTACGGCCAGCCCCGCACCTGTGAGCGTCTGCTCGCCGGCCTGCACAACACCGCCTTCAAGAACCGCTGCTACCGCTTCGTCAACAACAACGACATCGTCCCCCACCTCCCGCCCGAGCCGTTCTTCACGCACGTCGACACCCTGCGCTACTTCGACGCCGACGGAAAGCTCCACGAGACCATGCCGCTCATCGCCGGGCTGAAGGACCAGGTCAAGGGCTACCGCCAGGGCATGTTCGCCCCAGAGACAGACGGCATCAACGACCACCACATGCGCAACTACCTGGCCGCGTTCGAGAAGAACCTCGCCTGAGGGGTCCCGGCGACACCATAGACCCTTTCACGGCGCGCGCCGGCTCGGTGAGCCGATGCAGACCGATCCTCCTGTGGCAGGTCGCTCGGCCACACGGCGCGCATCGTTGGCGACGGTGCGAGATCGGGCGGATACTGAGGTTAGTAAGTGCACAGAGTGTTTGAAGTGTCACGCTCCGTAGCCGTCCCCGAGTTTCACTCCATGTGAGTGCCAGGTGGCATCGCTTCTGGGAGCTTCGGCCTTAGTCAGGCGCCCGTGACCGTGCCGGGGCCTGCCGTCGCAAAAACGAGCCGATCCGACTGTCCGCACTGGCGCCACGGTACGCATTACCCAAAAGAGGAGAATGCAAGATGGGCGAGTTCGATTACATGCTGCGCGTCAAGAACGATTCCGGGGAGACCAGGGATTTCGCAGTATTCCAAAAGGCCCCAAAGCAGGACAAGAGCATTCAATCGCTTGCCTGGTTCGTGAAAACAATCCACGACAACCCTGCTATGGATCCGGCCGCGGATTCCGCCGCCTTCAAGTGGAACGAAGACTACTCTTTCGTGTGGTCCGAGACCGGAGAGCTCAACGATCAGGTGCATTTCGAGGCCAGCGACGCCTGGCCTGCCGACACCAGTGCGGTCAAGACTTCATCGACCAGGAAAAAGGCGGGTGATCAGGTCGGTTTCGACAAGGAAGGTGGTGCATATACCTTCCAACAGGTCGACAGGCCCAACGATGTGCAAAAGGGCCAGTTGCTCGTTAAGTGCGGAGGTAACACCGAAAAGAAGAAGACGAGCATTGGACTGGCCATGTATGGATCGCCATTCTTTGCCGTGCAGGCCGAACCCAATTTCAACTGGATCTTCGCGCCGGAGCCGGAATACTGGATCGTCGCCACTAAGCTGGTCAAGGGAGACGCAATCTCCGCGGTCGGCATGAGCAACGCTTACAAAATCGACTTCTCGCTGTCTAATGACGTAACCGTCACATACGACGGCCAGAATCGATTTTCGCAACAGAGATAGAGCGGCCCGGCGGGGCGCGTGCAGTGGACCTGGCCCTGCCGCCCGGTGAACGATTGGAACGCCGAACACGAAGCCAGCCACCCGCCCGACCTCACCCGCCGTTGGCAGCTCGACCGACAGCGCCGGGCCATCCGCTCCCTCGCTCACCAGCTCGGCCTGCGCCCCCGGGCCGTGCGCCGCCACGCCAAGGGCAGCCGCTGGCCCGCCAGGCAGCCCCTCGCCGCCACCTCGCAGGCTGACCGCCGACCACCCGGCCACCCGCCGGCACTGCAATGCGAGGTGCAACACAGGTGCAACGCGGGGTGCAGCACAACGACAGTGTTGCACCCCGGACCTGCGGAAATAACCAGAAAACCGCCCCCTGGGTCCACTGCACCGAGCCCGCCGGGCACCGGCTGTGCCAGGTATGCCAAGTGGTATACCGCTGGGTATCCTGTCTGGTATGGCGATGACGACGATAAAGGTGCGGGCCGAGGTGCGCGATGAGCTTGCGCGCCTGGCGGCCGACGACCTCGGCGG
>NZ_JBSFJU010000120.1:0-11681 GCF_053598215.1 Kitasatospora sp. NPDC001175
GCCGTCGTCGAGGCACTTGCCGGGCAGGGCGGAGGTGACCGGGCCGGTGGGGGTGGAGGGCGTGCCGGGGGTGAGGGTGAAGTCGTCGAACTGGTCGGTCCGGTAGTCGGCTCCTCTGGTGTCGGGCTCTGCCGCCGGTACCCGTCTCAGCCCATCGGGAACTTGACCTGCCCGGAGACGATCGGGTTGAGGTAGTTCGGCCCGGCGATCTTCAGCCGGTTCATCGCCAGGCCGGTCAGGCCCTCGAAGATGGCGCGGCGGGCGTTCATCGTGGTGGAGTACCCGGAGTCCAGGTGCGGCGCGACCTCGACCACGTCCATGCCGATGACCTTGGTCTCGTGGCAGATCCGGCGGAACGCCGGGAACAGCTCGCGGTTGGTCAGGCCGCCGGGCTCGGGGGTGCCGGTGCCGGGGGCGAAGGCCGGGTCCAGCACGTCGATGTCCAGCGAGAGGTAGACGAACTCGGCGTTCTCCTGCACCTCGGCGATCGCCTTGTCCAGCACGGCGTGGAAGCCGATCCGCTCGATCTCCGCCATGAAGTGCGACTTCATGCCCTGTCGGCGCATCCAGTTGAACAGCTGGTTGTCGGGGCCGGTGACGGTGCGAAGACCGACCTGGACCACGTTGCCCGCCGGGATCTTCTCGTCCTCGATGATCCGCCGGATCGGGGTGCTGTGGGTGGCCCGGTGGCCCAACTGCGAGTCGTGGCAGTCGGGGTGGGCGTCGAAGTGGATGACGCCGATCTTCTCCGGGCCGTAGACGTCGGCCAGCGCCCCGACGCTCGGCCACAGCAGCGAGTGGTCGCCGCCGAGCAGCACCGGGACGGCCCCGACCTCGGCGATCTGCCGGACCAGTCCCCGGATGTGGTCCATCGAGTTCGGCGTGCTGAAGGCGTCCACGGCCGCGTCGCCGTAGTCCACCACCTTCAGCACGTCGAACGGGTTGATCCGGGTGCTGGCGTTGATCACCGCCTCGGGGGCGTTGAAGATGTACCGCTCGTCGGCGCGGATCATCCGCGGACCGTAGGCGGCGCCGCGGTGGCCGATCGAGGAGTCCAGCGGGATGCCCAGCACCGCGACGTCGGCGTTCCCGGCCTTCAGGTCCTCCTGGTTGAGGCAGAGCGGAACACCCATGAAGGTCGGGATGCCCGAGTGGGCGGGGGTCGCGTAGTACCGGCGGAGGTCGATCGGCCCCGGCTCGCGGCCGGGCGCCGCCGACCGGTCGATCTCCAGGCGGAACTCGGGCGTCTGAGGCTTGTCGTTCACACACTTCTCCTCGGTGGACGTTACGGCGCATTCCGCGTTCGGACGGTTCGCATATTTCGCTGCGGCACCAGCCTAGTCGCGCCGGAAAATCCTCCGACCCCTTGTTCACCTCCTATCCGACCCCTATCCGGCGCGGCCCGACCCCTACCCCGAGGCTCCGTCAAGCCCTCGGCCGGACAAGGAGATGCCATAGGATCGAGTCGCCCGCAGCACATCCCTGACGCCCTCTGCTCGGCGAGCCGGCCAGGCGCGGGAATGCGGATTCAGCGAATTCACTCGGGATATCGGCCGGAAACCGGCCCGCCGAATGCGACGAATCGACCCACGTGGAGAAACCGTGAGCCAGACCATCGACAACGCCGCGCCGCCGAGCGCCGCCGAACAACCGGACCGGCCCGAAGCCCCACCGATCGCCTGGCGGCCGGTGGCCGTCGTCGCGGGCGTACTGACCCTGGCCCTGCTGCTGACCAGCGGCCGCTACGGCTACTTCGGCGACGAGCTGTACTTCCTCTCCGCCGGGAAGCACCCGGACTGGGGCTACATCGACCAGCCTCCACTGCTGCCCCTGCTCGCCCACGCCATGGACGCGCTGGCCCCCGGCAACCTGGTGGTGCTGCGCCTGCCGGCCACCCTGCTGACCGGCACGGGGGTCGTCCTGTGCGCCCTGATCGCGCGGGAGTTGGGCGGGCAGCGCCGCGCCCAGCTGCTCAGCGCCGGCGCCTTCGCCGTCTCGCCGATCGTGGTGGTCTTCGGGCACCTGCTGATCACCCCGACCCTGGACGTGTTCTTCTGGACCCTGATCAGCTGGCTGCTGGTGCGCTGGATCCGGCTGCGCGACGACCGGCTGCTGCTGTGGCTCGGCGTGGTGGCGGCGGCCGCGCTCCAGGACAAGTACCTGGTCGGTGTGTTCCTGCTGGCCCTGGTCGGTGCGGTGGCCGTGGCCGGCCCGCGCTCGCTGCTCGCCCGGCCCGCACTCTGGGCGGCGGCCGCGATCGCGGTGCTGGTGACGGCGCCCAGCCTGGTGTGGCAGGCCCAGCACGGCTGGCCGCAGGCGGAGATGACGGATGCGATCGCCGCCGAGGACGACTCGCTGTTCGGCGGCCGGGTGCTGTTCCTGCCACTGGCGCTGATCCTCTCCGGCTTCCCGCTGGTCCTGCTGATGTGCGCGGGGCTGTGGCGGCTGCTGCGGATGGAGGCGCTGCGCGCCTACCGCTTCCTGGGCTGGGCGGCAGTCGCGGTGACCGCGTTCTTCCTGCTCACCGACGGCCGGGCCTACTACGTCGCCGGCCTGTTCCCGATGCTCTGGGCGGTGGGCGCGGTCTCCCTCCAGCACCGCCCGGCGGCCCGCGGATGGCGCTGGGGCTTCGGCATCCCCGCCTTCGTGATCTGCGCGGCGGTGGCGGTCGCCGGCCTCCCGGTGTACCCGGTCTCCGCCGTCGGCCGCACCCCGCAGGGCGCCAACTTCTCCATCACCGAGACGATCGGCTGGCCGCAGCTGGCGGCCACCGTGGCAAAGGCCTACCACGCGCTGCCCGCCGACCAGGAGCACAACGCGGTGATCGTCACCGACACCTTCTGGGCGGCCGGCGCACTGGACCGCTACGGGCCCGGGGACGGGCTGCCGCAGGCGTACAGCCCGCAGCGCGGTGCCTGGTACTTCGGCGCGCCGCCGGACGGCTCCGGCGCCGTACTGTACGTCGGCGGCGACGAGGCCAAGCTGCGCGAGGAGTTCGGCAGCGTACGGCAGGTGGCCACGATAGACGACGGCGTGGACGTGAACAACGCCGACCAGGGCAAGGCCGTCTGGCTCTGCGAGGGCCTGCACACCCCGTGGTCCAAGCTCTGGCCCGGCCTGCGCACCGTCGCCTGACCGCGCCACCGCCTCCGTCGACTCATCACTGCTTCGCCTGACGACATGACGGCGGGCCCCGGGATCACTCCCGGGGCCCGCCGCATGTCCGCTCCCACCGCGGACGACCACTGTCATTTCGGACGACCGCCGATGACCGGCGCTGGTGGCCGCCGGCCGCAGCGGCCCACCGATCGCCGCGGCCGCCGCCCCGGGACGGGACGGTGCTCCGTCCCCGGACGGCGGCCACGGGAGCCGAGTGCGCCGGGGCCCGCCGACCCGATCGGTCGGCAGGCCCCGGCGGGGTCGGATCAGGACAGACCGAGTTCCTCGTCCAGCAGGCTGAAGAGCTCGTCCGCCGTCGCCGACTCGAGCTCGGCGTCGGCCGCCGCCGACTCGGTGTCCGGGCCCTGGGCCTCGGTCCACATCGACAGCAGGGACCGCAGGCGGGCGGTGACGCTGCGCCGCTCCTCCTCACCGGCGGCGAGGTTGGCCAGGATCGACTCCAGGCGGTCGAGTTCCGCACCGATCGGAAGTACCGGCGCGGCCGACGCCTCGTCCTGGCGGATCTCCTCCCGCAGGTAGGCGGCCAGGGCGCCCGGGGTCGGGTAGTCGAAGATCAGCGTGACCGGCAGCCGCACCCCGGCCAGCGCGCCCAGACGGTTGCGCAGGTCGACGGCGGTCAGCGAGTCGAAGCCGAGCTCGACGAAACCGCGTCCCGGTTCGATCGCCTCGGGGCCGCCGTAGCCGAGCACCGCGGCCACCTGGGTCCGCACCGCGTCCAGCAGGACGCGGTCCCGCTCGGCGTCCGGCAGACCGGCCAACTGCTGGGCCAGTGTGCGCTCTTCGGCCACCTGGGCGCCCGCTCCCGCCGACGACCGCCGGACCGGCACCCGGACCAGCCCCCGCAGCAGGTGCGGCACCAGCTCGGGATCGCCTTGGGCCCGCAGCATGGCCACGTCGAGCCGCATCGGAGCCAGCACCGCGTCGTCCTGACCGCCGGTCGCCGCGTCGAACAGCGCCAGGCCCTCCGCCGGGGACAGCGGCGCCAGCCCGGCCTTGGCCATCCGGGCCACGTCAGCCTCGTCCAGGCCGCCCGCCATGCCGCCGTCCTGCGCCCACAGGCCCCAGGCGAGCGAACTCGCCGCGAGGCCGCGTGCCTTGCGGTGCTGCGCCAGCGCGTCCAGGAAGGTGTTCGCTGCGGCGTAGTTCGCCTGTCCCTGGCCGCCGAAGACACCGGCGGCGGAGGAGAACAGGACGAACGCCGAGAGGTTCTGATGTCCCGTCAGTTCGTGCAGGTGCCAGGCCGCGTCCACCTTCGGACGCAGCACCCCGTCCAGCCGCTCGGGAGTCATCGTCGAGACGATCCCGTCGTCGAGCACGCCCGCGGTGTGGACGACCGCGGTGAGCGGCCGCTCGGCGGGCACCGAGGCGAGCAGGGCGGCGAGCGCCTCCCGGTCGGCCGCGTCACACGCCGCCAGCGTGACCTCCGCGCCCGACTCGGCCAGTTCGGACCGCAGTTCCTCCGCACCCGGCGCATCCGCACCACGGCGGCTGGTCAGCAGCAGCTGCCGGACACCGTACTCGGCCACCAGATGCCGGGCCACCAGCGCACCCAGCGCACCCGTACCACCGGTGATCAGAACCGTGCCCTCCGGCCCGAAGGCCCTGGGCTCGGCGGCCTGCTCGGTGACGGCCGGGACCCGGGCCAGCCGGAAGGCGTGCGGGACGCCCTGCCGGACGGCCAGCTGCGGCTCGCCGGAGGCGAGTGCGGCCGGGAGCGCACCGAGCGAGGCGCCGTCACCGTCCAGGTCCACCAGGACGATCCGCCCCGGGTTCTCGCCCTGGGCCGAGCGCAGCAGACCCCAGACCGGAGCGTGCACCAGATCGGTGACATCCGCGTCGGCGGCGGTCGCCACCGCACCACGGGTCACCACCACCAGGCGGGCGTCGGCGAACCTGTCCTCGGCCAGCCAGGACTGGACGAGCTCCAGGGCGCGCCGGGTGGCGCCCCGGGCGGCGGCTGCGGTGTCCGCCCCGGCGGCACCCGTCCCGACGAAGGGGGCGAACACCACCTCGGGGGCGTCCCCGCTCGCGGCCAGCGCCGCCAGGTCCGGGTACACCTCGACGCTCCGCTCGAAGCCGTCCAGGTCGGCGCCGGACCCCAGCACGGCCCAGCCTCCGGTCTCGACGGCCGGCCCGGCAGGCAGTGCCGCCCACTCGGCGCGGAACAACGACTCCTGGAACGCGCCCTGCGCCGAGCGCAGTTGTTCCGCCGAGACCGCCCGCAGCACCAGCGCGTCCACCGACGCGACCGCCCTGCCCGACTCGTCCGCCAGCCACAGCGACACGCTGTCCGAACCGGCCGAGGCCAGCCGCACCCGCAGCGCGGAAGCACCCGCAGCGTGCAGCCGGACCCCGCCCCAGGAGAACGGCAGCCGGGCGCGGCCCGCGTCCTGGTCGGCGTCACGGACCAGACCGCCGAGGCCGACCCCGTGCAGGGCGGCGTCCAGCAGCGCGGGGTGCAGCCCGTACGGCGCGGTGTCCAGGCCGGGCCCGTCCGGCGCGGGCCGGATCTCCGCGAAGACCTCGCCGTCGCGGCGCCAGGCCCGGCGCAGGCCCTGGAAGACCGGACCGTAGTCCAGGCCGGCCTTCGCGACTCCCTCGTACAGCCCGTCCACGTCGATCGGCTCGGCACCGGCCGGCGGCCACTCACCGAGGTCGAACCCCGGCTCCTGTGCACCCGGGGCCAGCAGACCGGTCGCGTGCCGGGTCCACGGCTCCTCGGCCGGGACGTCCTCACGGCGGGAGTGCAGACTCAGCGCCCGGGCACCCGACTCGTCGGCCGCCCCCAGCGTGAGGCGCAGTTGCACACCACCGCGCTCGGGCAGCACCAGCGGCGCCTCCAGCGTGAGTTCGTCCAGCAGCCCGCAGCCCACCTCCTCGCCGGCCCGGACGGCCAGTTCGACGAAGGCCGTACCCGGCAGCAGCACGCTGCCCAGTACCGCGTGGTCGGCCAGCCACTGATGCGTCGACAGCGCCAGCCGCCCGGTGAACACGAATCCGCCCGAGTCGGGCAGTTCGACCGCCGCGCCCAGCAGCGGGTGGCCGGCCAGGTCGAGTCCCGCCAACGCCATGTCGCCTGCGGACACGCCCGTGTCCAGCCAGTAGCGCTCCTTCTGGAAGGCGTACGTGGGCAGTTCGACCCGTGCTGCCCCCAGGCCTGCGAACACGGCCGGCCAGTCGACGGCCGTGCCACGGACGTGGGCCTGTGCGAGGGCGGTGGTCAGCGACCGTACCTCCGGCCGACCGGAGCGCAGCACGGGCGCGAACACCGCGTCCTCGCTCACGCACTCCTGGCCCATTGCGGAGAGAACCCCGTCCGGGCCCAACTCCACGTACGTACGGACGCCTTCGCCCTCCAGGGTGCGGACCGCCTCGTGGAAGCGGACGGCCTCGCGGACGTGGCGCACCCAGTAGTCGGCGGTGCGGATCTCGTCCGTGACCGAGCCGGTGAGGGTGGAGACGATCGGGATGCGCGGTTCGGCGAAGGTCAGGCCCTCGGCGACGGTACAGAACTCCGCCAGCATCGGCTCCATCAGCGGCGAGTGGAACGCGTGGCTCACCGTCAGCTGCTTGGTCTTGCGGCCGTCGGCGGCCAGCTTCTCCGCGGCCTCCAGCACGGCCTGCTCAGCCCCCGAGATCACCACCGAGGTCGGACCGTTGACCGCCGCGATCCCCAACTCCTCGGTGAGGAACGGCAGAACCTCGTCCTCGGATGCCTGCACCGCCACCATCGCACCGCCAGTGGGCAGCGCCTGCATCAGCCGGCCGCGAGCCGCCACCAGAGCGGCGGCGTCCGCAAGCGAGAGCACACCCGCCACGTGCGCGGCGGCCAGCTCACCGATCGAGTGACCCGCCAGCGCGTCCGGCCGGACGCCCCACGACTCGACGAGGCGGAACAGCGCCACCTCGATCGCGAACAGCGCCGGCTGCGTGTAACCGGTCTGATCCAACTCCTCGCCGGCGAACACCACCTCGCGCAGCGGACGGTCCAAGTGCCCGTCCAGCTCCGCACACACCGCGTCGAAGGCCTCGGCGAAATGCGGGAACGCCTCGTACAACTCGGCGCCCATCCCGGCCCGCTGGCTCCCCTGCCCGGTGAACAGGAACGCCAGGCGGCCACCGGCCACCGAGCCCTGCACCACGTTCGCCGGGGCCTCACCGGCCGCCAGCGCGGCCAGCCCGCGCAGGAACTCCGTGCGGTCGTCGGCGATGACCACGGCTCGCTGCTCCAGAGCGGCGCGCGTGGTGGCCAGCGAGTGGCCGACGTCGACCGGGCTCAGCTCGGGCTGCTCGTCCGCGAAGGCGTGCAGCCGGGCCGCCTGGGCCCGCAGGGCAGGCTCGCCCTTCGCCGACAGCACCCAGGGCAGCGTCGTGCGGGTGTCGCCCGCCTCGATCCCGCCGTCCGCCGGCACCGTGTCCTCGGTGGGCGGTGCCTGCTCCAGGATGGTGTGGGCGTTGGTACCGCTGATACCGAACGAGGAGACCGCCGCGCGGCGCGGACGGCCGGTCTCCGGCCACGGCTGCGCCTCCGTCAGCAGCGAGACCGCGCCCGCCGACCACTCCACGTGCGGCGAGGGCTCGTCGACGTGCAGGGTGCGCGGCAGCACACCGTGCCGCATCGCCATCACCATCTTGATCACACCCGCGACGCCCGAAGCGGCCTGGGTGTGGCCGAGGTTGGACTTCACCGAGCCGAGCCAGAGCGGCTGGTCGTCGATGCGGTCCTGACCGTAGGTGGCGAGCAGCGCCTGCGCCTCGATCGGGTCGCCCAGCGTGGTGCCGGTGCCGTGCGCCTCCACCGCGTCCACCTGCCCGGCCGGGATCCCGGCGTTGGCGAGTGCCTGCCGGATCACCCGCTGCTGGGACGGACCGTTGGGCGCCGTCAGACCGTTGGACGCACCGTCCTGGTTGATCGCACTACCCCGCACCACGGCCAGCACCGGGTGCCCGTTGCGGCGGGCGTCCGAGAGGCGCTCGACCAGCAGCATGCCCGCACCCTCACCCCAGCCGGTGCCGTCCGCCGCCGCCGCGAAGGACTTGCAGCGGCCGTCCTCCGCCAGCCCGCGCTGGCGGCTGAACTCGACGAACGTACCGGGGGTGAACATCACCGTCACACCGCCGGCCAGCGCCATGGTGCACTCGCCGCCTCGCAGCGCCTGGCTCGCCAGGTGCAGCGCGACCAGCGAGGAGGAGCAAGCGGTGTCCACGGTGACCGCCGGACCCTCCAGACCGAAGGTGTACGCGACCCGGCCGGAGACGACGCTGCTGGAGCTGCCGGTGCCGAGGTAGCCCTCGACCTCGTCGGGGGCGGTCCGCAGTCGGGTGCCGTAGTCGTGGTACATCACGCCGGCGAAGACACCGGTACGGCTGCCGCGCATGGTGGCCGGATCGATGCCGGCCCGCTCGAACACCTCCCAGGTGGTCTCCAGCAGCAGGCGCTGCTGCGGGTCCATCGCCAGCGCCTCACGCGGCGAGATGCCGAAGAAGGCCGGGTCGAAGTAGTTGGCGTCGTGCAGGAAGCCGCCCTCGCGGGTGTACGAGGTCCCGGGGTTGTCCGGGTTCGGGTCGTACAGGGCGTCGAGGTCCCAGCCGCGGTCGGTCGGGAACAGGGAGATCCCGTCGCGTTCCCCGGCGATCAGCTGCCACAGCTCCTCGGGGCTGGTCACCCCGCCGGGGTAGCGGCAGGCCATACCGACGATCGCGATCGGGTCGTCGTCTGCCGCCACCGCCAAGGCTGTCGCAGGCAGGTCCGACTCCCGCTCGGCGCCCAGGAGTTCGGTGCGCAGGTGGCCCGCCAGCGTGGCCGGGCTGGGGTAGTCGAAGATCAGCGTCGCGGGCAGTCGCAGCCCCGTCGCCGCGTTCAGCTGGTTGCGGAGCTCGACGGCGGTCAGCGAGTCGAAGCCAAGCTCCCTGAACGCCCGTTCGCCGTCCACGGCCTCGGCGCCCGAGTAGCCCAGCACCGCCGCGACCTGCCCGCGGACCAGGTCCAGCAGCGCACGCTCCTGCTCGGCGAAGGCCAGCGGGGCCAGCCGGCGCACCAGTTCGGACTCGGAGCCCGCGCCGCGTGCCGCCGCCTCGACGGCCCGGCGCACCGGGGTGCGGACCAGTCCGCGCAGCAGCGGGGGCACCAGTCCGGCCGCCGCCTGCGTCCGCAGCGCGGCCACCCGGACGTGCATCGGGACCAGCACCTCGCCCGGGGACTTCAGCGCGGCGTCGAACAGCGCCAGGCCCTCGTCCGAGGAGAGCGCACCCAGACCCGAACGCTCCATCCTGGCCAGGTCGTTGTCGTCCAGGTGCCCGCTGACTCCGCTGCTCTGCGCCCACAGGCCCCAGGCCAGCGAGGTCGCCGGCAGGCCGCGGGCCGCGCGGTGGTGCGCCAGCCCGTCCAGGAAGGCGTTGGCGGCGGCGTAGTTGCCCTGTCCGGGACCGCCGAAGACACCGGCGGCGGAGGAGAACAGCACGAACGCCGAGAGGTCGAGGCCGGCGGTCAACTCGTGCAGGTTCCAGGCGCCTTCGGCCTTGGGCCGCAGCACCCGCTCGATCCGCTCGGGAGTGAGCGAGGACAGCACACCGTCGTCGGTGACGCCCGCGGTGTGGACGACCGCCGTGAGCGGCCGCTCGGCGGGCACCGAGGCGAGCAGGACGGCGAGCGCCTCCCGGTCGGCCGCGTCACACGCCGCCAGCGTGACCTCCGCGCCCGACTCGGCCAGCTCGGAGCGCAGTTCCTCCGCACCCGGCGCATCCGCACCACGGCGGCTGGTCAGCAGCAGCTGCCGGACACCGTACTCAGCCACCAGATGCCGGGCCACCAGCGCACCCAGCGCACCCGTACCACCGGTGATCAGAACCGTGCCCTCGGGGCCGAACACCTTGGCCTCGGGCTCTTCCGACACCTCGACCCGGGCCAGCCGGAGCGCGTGCGGCACACCCTTCCGGACGGCCAGCTGCGGCTCCTCCGCCGTGAGTACGGTGCCCAGCGCCCGGCGGGACGACGCCTCGCCGTCCAGGTCCACCAGGACGATCCGTCCGGGGTTCTCGGTCTGCGCCGAGCGCACCAGACCCCACACGGCGGCGTGGGCCAGGTCGGTGACATCCGCGTCGGCGATGGTCGCCACCGCGCCACGGGTCACCACCACCAGCTGGGCACCGGCCAAGTGGTCCTCGGCCAGCCACGACTGGACGAGGCCCAGGACCCGGTTCACGGTCTCCCGGACGACAGCGACGGTGTCCTGCTCCTCCGGGACGTCCGGTCCCAGGCATGGTGCGAGCACCAGGTCGGGAACGTCCCCGCTCGCCGCGAGCGCCGCGAGATCCGGGTACGCCTCGACGGCTCGTCCGAGGTCGCCCAGCACCTGCGCATCGCCGCCGAGCACCGCCCAGCGCTCGTCCTCGGACGCCGGGCCGGCGGGCAGTGCCACCCACTCGGGGCGGAACAGCGACTCATGGAACACGCTCTGCGCCGAGCGCAGTTGCTCGGCCGACAGGGCCCGCAGCACCAGCGCGTCCACCGACGCCACCGGCCGGCCGGCCTCGTCGGCCAGCTCCAGCGAGACGCCGTCCGAGGAGGCCGCCGCCAGGCGCACCCGGAGCGCCGAGGCGCCGGCCGCGTGCAGCGACACGCCGGTCCAGGAGAACGGCAGCCTGCCCCGCCAGTCGGTCCCCTCGGGGGCCGCCAGGCCGAGCGCGTGCAGCGCCGAGTCCAACAGGGCCGGGTGCAGACCGAACAAGCCGGCCTCGGCCTCGGCCTGCTCCGGCAGGCTCACCTCAGCGAAGACCTCGTCCCCTCGCCGCCAGGCCCGGCGCAGACCCTGGAAGACCGGGCCGTAGTCGAAGCCGATCCCCGCCAGCACCTCGTACCGGCCATCCAGCTCGACCTCGGTCGCACCGGCCGGCGGCCACTCGCCCAGGTCGAAGCCGGGCGATTGCGCGCCGGGAGCCAGCAGACCGGTCGCGTGCCGGGTCCACGGCTCCTCCGCGGGAGCGTCCTCACGGCGGGAGTGCAGGCTCAGCGCCCGGGCGCCCGACTCGTCGGCCGCGCCCAGGGTGAGGCGCAGCTGCACCCCGCCCTGCTCCGGCAGCACGAGCGGCGCCGCAAGGGTCAGCTCCTCCAGCAGGTCACAGCCCACCTGGTCGCCGGCCCGGACGGCCAGTTCGACGAAGGCCGTACCCGGCAGCAGCACACTGCCCAGCACTGCGTGGTCCGCCAGCCACGGGTGGGTGGACAGCGCCAGCCGCCCGGTGAACACCAGCCCACCCGAGTCCGGCAGTTCGGCCGCCGCGCCCAGCAGCGGGTGGTCCGCCGTACCGAGGCCGGCCATGGTCACATCGCCCGCACCCAGCGGCGGCACGTTCGGCCAGTACCTCTCGCGCTGGAAGGCGTAGGTGGGCAGATCCACCCGCCGAGCACCCCGGCCCGCGAACACCGCCGCCCAGTCCACGGCCGTGCCACGGACGTAGGCCTGCGCGACGGCGGTGGTCAGCGCCCGCGCCTCCGGGCGGCC
>NZ_JBSFJU010000121.1:0-11620 GCF_053598215.1 Kitasatospora sp. NPDC001175
GGCGGGCGACCCGCCTTCAGTGCCGCACGAGCCCTTCCCTGAGCCACAACAACCTCCTCGATCGAGGTGTTGCGACGATCAGTTGAATCCGCCTTCGCTGCCGCGATCCGAGTGGAAGATCACGCCGTCCACGTCGCCGCCCCTGGTGGCCGAGGCCATCTTGAGCGAGGCGCCGACCAGTTCGGCGTCGTGGTGGGCGCCCATCGCGTAGCCGAGCAGACGGCGGGAGAACAGGTCGATGACCGTGGCCAGGTAGAGCTTGCCCTCGCCCGTGTCGATCTCGGTCATGTCCCCGCCCCAGAGCACGTTCGGCGCGGCGGCCTCGGATCGTGGCGGCCGAGCAGGTCGAGTCCGCTATCGCCTCGTAGGAGCAGCCGAACCGCAGGACTTGGAGCAGCTTGTCGAAGACGATCCGGTTCCAGGAGCCCTATGCCAGCGCGAAGCGCGTGTTCTGGATCGTCGACAACGGCTCCTCCCACCGAGGCAAGAAGGCCGCCGACCGGCTCACCGCCGCGTTCCCGAACGCGGTGATGGTGCATACCCCCATCCATGCCTCATGGTTGAACCAGGTGGAGATCTACTTCTCCGTCGTCCAGCGCAAGGTCGTCTCACCCAACGACTTCACCGACCTCTTCCAGGTCGGGGACCGGCTCCGAGCCTTCGAAGACCGCTACAACGCCACAGCACAGCCGTTCCAGTGGAAGTTCACCACCTCCGACCTGGACGATCTGCTGGCCAGGCTCGACCGGCACACCGCCGATCACCAGGAAGATCCTCACTCCGCCTCGTCGCATGATCAACCCCCGAAGGACTTCCGGAGCCGACCACTAAGTGGACCAATGTGCCCTCGACGAGGGGCAGTTCGCCCTCGTGGTCGGCCCAGGGGCCGCGCCGGTCCGGCTTGGGGTGCAGTCGGCCCCAGCAGCGGGCGAGGACCTCGCCGAAGCGGTCGTGGATGCCGGCGGACTCCTGGACAGGGGCGGGGTGGGTGGCCGGGTCGGCGAGGCGGAACTCCGCTCCGTGGCGGGGCGGGCGCCCGGGCCGGTGCCCGCGGCGCTTCCCGGCTGGTCCATGCATCACCCGGTCCGCGCGGATGCGTCCCAGTAGCCGGACCGGCGCGTCGCGCAGCAGCCAGGTCAGTCGCACGAGGTCGTAGCCGGAGTCCATGACGAACAGGATCGGCGGGTCACCCGCTTGCCATTGCCCGGCCTGTTCGAGACGGGCGAGAAACTCGCGGATCTGGGCCGCGGTGACCTCGGTGGGGTCGTCCTGGGGGCCCAGTCGCACTGCGTCCAGCGGGCCGGTCCACGAAGAGCGCCCACCGCCGAGGGCGGCGGCGACCTGGTAGGGCCAGGCGGGGATGGTCTGGCGCGCGCCGTCGCAGCGGCATGGGCGGTGGCAGTGCAACCGCTGCGGCGAGCACTCGGCGTCCGGGCGCGGCCAGGGCGTGACGTCCAGCGCGATGGACAGCTGCCGGTCCGTCCTGCGCGGCAGATCAAGGCCGGCCAGCGCCACGCGGAGGCGGGACACGGCGATGCGCCCCTGGGCGAGCACGTCGTACATCGCCCCGTGCCCGCGCCGGCGCACCGGCTCCAGTGACAGCTCCGGCAGCGAGATGACCGGCCCGTCGGCGCACAGGACCGCGTCCATCAGCTCGAACAGGGCATCCGCCGCAGGGGCAGGCACTCGTAGAACTCGCGGCGAAACCGGGACAACCCGGCCAGAGCCCCGACGCGCGCGGCGTCATCTTGCAGACTGTCCATCACGGCCTTTGGGTGGATCCGTTGTCGACTTCAGCGAGAAGACACGATCACGCAAAGGCCGCCCGGCTGTCAGGCGAACGACAAACCCCACCAAGACATGATCTTGGTGGGGTTAATAGTCAAGCTAAGCTCAACCCTATGACCGCGTTCGACGACCTCACTCGCCTCATTCCTCCGCCGTCGCAACCGCTGTGGGCGCACGGAGACTGGGACGAGGTGGAGGCAGCACTCGGCGTCGGACTCCCGTCCGACTTCAAGCAGTTGGTCGGGGCCTACGGGGCCTACCACTTCGCCGAGTTCTTGACGCCCCTTACGCCCTTTGGCGGGCGAGACCTGCTGGTCGGGCCGGCGAAGCGGCTGTTGGGCCAGGAACGCAACTTCCGGGAGAGTAACCCCGAAGCTTGCCAGTACCCCTTCTACCCAGAGCCTGGCGGACTCCTGCCGTAGGCAGGAACCGACAATGGGACCGCGTGTGCTGGCTCACTGACGGGAAGCCGGACGAGTGGACCGTCGTCTGCTGGAATCCGAGGGGCTGATACTACGACGCGCATCCTGCGGGTGCGGTCGAGTTCCTGGTCGGCTGGCTCTCGGGGCACATCAACACCAGCGTCTTTCCAAAAGCCGCTGAGTTTGCCGAGGAGGACTGATCTACTGCCCATTGGGCATGGTCTCCGGTCTTGCCGCCCGCACCAACTTCAGCCACCCAGCCGCACGGATACTCACGACGGCGTCGCGTTGGTCGGCGAAGGCCACTAAGAGTCGGACGAGCTGGCCAATCAAGCTTCGGCGTAACAGCGATTCCCGCAGATTGCTCACAACTCGATACGCGCCCTAGAGCACTCCCTGAGTGGCCTCGGAACGAGATCTCAAACGCGGTCTGAGTGGCCGCACTCGTGCACGTGTCATGCCGGGGGCTTCTGCAGCCAGTCTGCTTCGGTGGTCCAGAACATTTGGCGCGCACCGAGGTAGTCGTGGGCGAAGTCCGTGAACCGTTCGCGGGTGTACGGCTTACCGGTCTTGGGGTCCTTGGCGTTGATGTCGGGCTCCTGGACGGCCATCGCGACGAGGGGGAGGGCATCCTTGTATTCGTGGAGGAACTTGTAGGAGTTCTCCATCTGGTACTTCCGGTCCGGCAGGGTGTCCGGTCCTCCGATGCCGATCTTCTTGTCCCTGGCGAGGTCGAACATCTCCTTCATGCGCTTGTGGTCGTCGTCATCCGGCAGGAAGTTGATGTACTGGATGAACTGCGTCTTGGTGAAGACCTTCTTGCCGTAGCGCATGTTGTCGATCTCAGCATCGATGTAGGACTTCGAGGTGTACTTAGTCTGATCTTTCTTGGTGTCCACCTCGACCGCGGTCTCCGGAAGGTTCACCCCGGCGAGCTCGCCGTCGAACTTCTCCGCCATCGCCTTCAGCATGGCCTGGAAGTCTGCTCGCACCTCTTTGTTCCACTGCGCGGCCATGGCCCCATGGGTGGTGGGGTTGTCAGGGTTCTCATCGACCGTCGGCGCGACCCCGCCCTCGTCCTTCACATATTGGGGAACATTGGCGTCCTTCACGGCTACATCGAAGAACCGATCCTGAACCTGGACGAACAGTTTCTTGTGGCGTCCCTGGAGATACTTCAGGGCATTGTCCAGCCGCGACCACTTGTACTCCCCCTTCTTCCCCTCAAGGGCCTTCCAGGGCACCACCACCTGTACGCCGCCGATGTCCGTACGGTCAATCATGGCCTTGACCTTCGGGTCCTCGCCGGACGTGGCATCCTCGAATGCGCCGAGCGACATGTACAGATTGTCCGTCACCTTGCCATGGGACACCGAGGCGGCGGCCTTGTCGGGGGCGGGAGCCGCGGCGGCCACCCCGACGGTGGCCGTCAAGGTCACGGCCGTGAGGACAACAGATCCGACCGCACCACGTTGCATCATCATGAACGAGACGCTAGGGAAACGTTCTAAGTGAAAGATAAGAGCGTCCGTCGTCACTCCCAGTGTCGGCACTCACCGCCACCGAATCTGACTGCCTGTCAGGCGTTCACCCCGAACAACAGGTCCGGCAGGTCGATCTTCGGGAGCATCCTCTCGACCCGCCGGCTCTGCGTCCACTCGCTTTGCGGGCATGGCACTTTGGAAATGGTCCGAGTTGTAGTTGTTGCCCCACTTCAGCAACCCTCCCTCGGCCGGGAACAACGGGTACGGGCACTCGTCGTAGTCCCCGTCCCGGTAGACCTCGGCCAGCCAGGCGCAGTGTCCGTAGGGCTCCGTCGTGTTGTACAGGAACCCCTCGAAACCGGGCGGCTGCCCGACCTGGGGACTGGGCGCTGCCGATGGTGTGTAGATGTGCGGCTCGTCGCTGATACTGACCATGCCGTACCGGTCGGCGAACGCCCGGTAGTCCGCGGGCAGCTGGAAACCGAGCACCTCGGGCCCGAGCTCCCACGGAACCGGGACCACTCCGCCCGCAGGCGGCGGCCCGATGACCGCGCCGAGCCGGTCCAGCATCTCCTCGATGTCCACGTCCACTCCCGTCAGCCGCTCGTTCCCGCCGGAGGCTATCCGCTTAGTGCCTGTTTCTGAACCGGGTTTCTGAGTAGCCTTGAGCCCTACCCTGGCGTGGTGTCCAGGGGCACCGGGCAGGCCGGAGATCGGAAGTGCAGAGGCTGCGGTGAACGGCTGAGGCCGGCAGCACGGCCTCATGCCGTGTACTGCTCTTCGGCGTGTCGGGCCAGGCAGTGGCGTGTGGACCGCCGATTGCGGATGCGGGTGGCGGCTGTACGGAGCGGTGAGGGTGAAGCCGAGTGCCCCGAGTGTGGGGCCCGGTGGGTGGTCGGCGTTGACCGGCGCTCGAACGCCCGGTACTGCTCGCGGCGGTGCGTTGTGAGGGCCTGGCGGCGCCGCAAAGAAACGCTCGACGAACGGTCACAGTGACCGTATTGCGAACGGATTATGTGCTCATAAGCTTTCAACTCCGTTCATCTGCAGGTTGATTGTTGTGATCAGTGGATTTTCTGGCTGACTCTGCTGGGCGGAAGCGGGCCCTGTCCCGTCACGGCCGAAGGGCCGTGCCCCGGCCCGCGGTGGGTGGTGAAGTGCCATGCCCGAGGAGATCGAAAAGGCCGACAAGGTCGGCAGCGTCAGCCAGAGCCGCTACGAGCAGATCGTGGCCCAGCTGCGCGAGGTGGTGGCGGCCCAGTCCAGGGGCCAGTTCACGATCGGCGACGGCGCGTTGGAGATCGAGCCGATGCGCGAGGTCGGCGGCAGCCAGTCCGCGCTGCCGGGACAGGACCTGTTCACGGTCAGGCAGTCGCTGGCCCGCCTGGCGGAGGACATCGGCCTGACCTACAAGACGGTCGAAACGCTCAGATGGGTGGCCTCGAAGTGGCCGCAGGCCCGGCGGCAGGCCGGGGTGTCCTGGACAGTCCACCGGATCCTGGCCGGCATAGCCGACGAGCAGGAACGGTTCGCCGCGATCCTCACCCCGCCCCCGGGCAAGAAGCGGTGGACGCCGGACGAGGCGAACCGGCGGGTCGGCCGGCAGGTGGAGAACCCGATCACGCCGCAGGAGAAGATCAGCGCGATCCACACCCTGGCCCGGGACGAGGAGGTCGCCGCGATCGTCACCTCCGACTTCCTGCGGCGCCCGGCGGTAGTCGCCCAGGTCAAGTCGGAAGACAAGGTCCGGGTGGTCGAAGAGCTGACCCGCGACGAGACCGTAGCCGCCGAGGTGACCACCGGCTTGCTGCGGCGTCCGGACGTCGCGTTTAAGGCGATGGCCGATAATTATCCGGACTACGCCCCGAAGCAGGGGGCCGTGACGTCGGCGATGTTCTGCTTTGGCACTCTGGGCGCATGGACGACTTTGCTGGCACCCAGACCCCGGTGCGCCGCCTGACTGATCCCACAGAGGCGATCGCGGCGTTGGAACTCGCGGTACCGGGACTGGCCTCGCTGCGGCTGCCAGCTCCAGCAGTCATCAACTGGCCTGCGCTGGAGGCCGGGTTGGGCGTCAATCTGCCAGCTGACTACAAACTCCTCTGCGAGATCTACCCGCCTTTTGTCATCGGCGACTTCCTGGGCGTTGGCGCTCCAACACCTGGCTGTGAGGATGCATGGGTACAGGGAACGCGAGAAGAGCTGGAGACCATCGCGGACTGGTGTAAGGAGGCCGACCTCACAGTCCCGCTCCACCCGTACCCTGCTCCAGGCGGCCTGCTGCCCTGGGCCGGGTCAACTCAAGGGGACTTCTTCCTGTGGACCACCAGCCCTGCGGACCCGCGAGAGTGGACGGTCACCGTCGCGTCGCGGAGTTCCGTCTGGTGGCACTACACCGGTGGGGCGGTTCAGTTCCTGGCCGAGCTGGTCGGTGGCGTACTGGAGCCGTGGGCGTTGCCCCGGCTGTGTGCTGAGGTGGCTGCCTTCTGAGGCATCAGCCCGGCTCGACTCGGCGGCTGATCAGCGGAATCACTCCGGCAGTCAGCCTGGCGCTCGCCGTGGCGTGGTGATCACCGGCATGCCGAGGTCGGTGATGCCGCCCTCACTTCGGCCGTGTGCCCTTTCCAAGCTGCGGTCGAGGGCGGTGAGCTTCTCCCTGGCCTTGGTGAGACTGACCCGCAGCCCTTGGACTTCGCCGAGCCAGCCGTTCATTCGTGCCTCCTCGATGCGCTCGCCGAGGTTACGGATGATTTCCACCAACCGGGGCCGCTGCCGGGGCGAAACCCGGAGCATGGGGCAGCGCAGGCAAGAGTGTTCATGCTGGCAGGGGGTTCCGTAGGGGCGGGCGCAGTCGCCCAGTTCGAGCTTGCGGGTCTGGAAGTGTTGCTGGAACTCGCGCCATTCGTCGTCGGTGGGTTCGCGGTACTCTTCGGCGGGCCGGACGGCCCGGCGCTGGTCGAGGAAGGCCCGGTAGGAGCGGATCAGCTCGTCCTGGAACACGGCGACGTAGGCTTCCGTGGTGGTCAGCGAGGCGTGTCCGAGTAGACGCGCTGCGATATGGACCGGCAGTCCGCCGGCGACGGCTTCGGTCGCGAAGATCCTTCGGAAATCGTGGGGTGTGTAGCGCAGGGGCTGGCCGGTCGGGTCGGTCAGCGCGGCCCGGGACAGGGTGTCGTTGAGCAGTTGGTAGACCATGTTGGTGGTGATGACGTCGCGTTTCCAGCCGACGCGGCGTTGGAAGAGGTGCGGCAGCGTCGGGCCGGTGACCAGCTCGTGCGGGTCGTAGCGTGCGACGAGGGGCACGATGCCGTCGTTGTCGCGACGGAGCCGACTGATGACGGTGGCGAGGACACTGGCCAGGTCGGGACTGACGAGCAGGAGCCGCTCCTCGTTGCTCTTGGAGGGGACGATCTGCAGTAGCGGGACGATCTCGCCGGTGTCGGAGAGCTGGTAGGACACCAGGGCCAGGTGGGTGAGTTCCAGGAGTTCTTCGAGGCGGATCCCGGTGTGCCGCAGGGTCTCGATGACCGCCCAGGCCCAGAACGCCTCGTCCTCGCCGCGGGTGAGGTCCAGTTGCTCACCGGTGGCGAGGTCCTCGGCGAGCACGATGGTGGGCCGGTAGTGGAAGCGCTTCCTGCTCCGGTCCTGCTTCCTGTCGATGCGCCGGTAGTGCCGACCGTCGTGGGTGAAGGTCTCGCCGACCGGGGTGGCGTCGGCCGTTGACAGAAGCTGCTGTTGGTCGGCGTGGTGCTGCTCGGTGGCGTCGACGAGTTCGGGCAGGCGGGGCAGGCGTTCGCGGACCCGTTGGT
Organism: Kitasatospora sp. NPDC001175; assembly: GCF_053598215.1. Classification (NCBI taxonomy): domain Bacteria; kingdom Bacillati; phylum Actinomycetota; class Actinomycetes; order Kitasatosporales; family Streptomycetaceae; genus Kitasatospora; species Kitasatospora sp. NPDC001175. The sequence goes on from NZ_JBSFJU010000121.1 coordinate 7,504, forward strand.
GCATCTTGGCGCGGGCCTTCTTCTTCACCTTGGTGAAGCCACCGGTGTCGCAGCGGCGGACCGGACTGGGGGCCGCCCATGCCGCCCAGTTCGGGTCCTCAAGGGCCCATTCGGTGATGTCGAGGTAGAAGGCGCGGACTGAGGCCAGAACGCTGGCCCAGTTCTCGCGGGGCACAGGGGCCTTGCCTTCGCGGGTGATCACCTTCACCCGCTGTTTCCACGCTTCGGCGACCTCCGGGGCCAGGTGAAGGTTGGAGATCCCAGGATGGTGCTTCTCGATGTCGGCCCAGAAGGCGCCCACCAGCTGGCTGGCCAGGCCGGACAGGGAGCTGTAGTCCAGGCTGGGGCGGCGTTCGTCGAGGTAGCGCACGAAAAGGTCCCGGACGGGCCCTGGTTGGACGCCGTACCGGTCGACGAGTTCCGCGGTCGACAGCGGGCCGCGCGCCAGCGTCCGGCGCAGGGACAGCCCCTCCGCCAGAACACCAACGTCACGCAGCAGGTCCCAGGCAGAATGGAGCCCGGCGGGGGCCTTGGCGAAGGTCCGCCTGTGCCACTCGTGGTAGGCGATCAGATCATCGGCCGTGAGCCGGGCAAGATCGCGCCCGGTGCGGAAGGAGACCTTCACGAGGCTGTTCTCGGCCGTGCTCAGCTGGCTGGGGATCACTCCACGGGCCATCCCTGCCTGCCGGACCTGGTGGAACAGCTCGGCGCCGAACTCCTGCTTGGCGTGGCGGTAGAGCCCCGAGGAGCGGTAGCACTGCAGGAACTCGTAGCTCGGCCGCACCACTCTGGCCAGCAGGACGCACCCCAGGCCCTCCGTCGTGGTCTCGCGCCGCGTCGCCTCGATCCGCCCGTAGCCAGCCGTGACCTGGTCGATCCACTCGACGCTGCGGTCGGCGCCCGAGAGGATCCAGCGCTCCTGCCATCCGTCGCCCGGGAAGGTCAGAAGCCAGTCCAAGATCCGGGTGGTCCCGCGCGAGCGGTCCGCGCGTTTGCTTCGGTTGCGCCGGCCAGTCGGTGGCGGGAAGGTCGCCAGCGACGGCAGCAGCTCCAGCACGCCCGTGACGGAGAGGCCGTCGAACGGGCCGCTCTCCGGGGCGGGCGCCCGCCGGGATTGGAGAGGAAGGCCCGCCGGAACGGGCCCTGCAGGCGTGGTGATGGTCGCGGTCATTGCGGAAGGCCTCCGAACAGCACGGCCAGGTCGGCAGCGTGGTAGCCGGCGGCGACCGGGGTCACGGGCTGCCGAGCACGTTCCTCCCGTTGGGCCAGGTGCTCGGCGACGCGGCGGATCACCACGGCTTCGTCCTCCAGGAGGTACACGTCCGCGGTGGTGCTCAGGTGGGCATGGCCCAGGATCGTCTGCACATCGAGCAGGGTCAGGTTCCTGTCCCGGCTCATCCGCAGAGCGGCGGTGTGCCGAAGGTCGTGCATCGTGTAGTTCGTACCAAGTACCGCGTTGATCCGGCGGAACACCGCTCGCAGGGCCTCGTAGTTCATCGGTTGGGGCTGCAATCCGTGGCCCCGGTCACGACGGCGGAGCGTCCACCAGACCGGGTCGTTCGGCTCCAGAGGGCCGAGTTCGGCCAGGTAGAGGCGAAGCCAGACGAACGCGTCGGGGCTGGCAGGCAGCCACTGAAGGTCGTCGCTGCCCTTGCGGCTGACCCGCACCAGTTGGTCGCCCCAGTCCAGATCGACGCCCCGGATGCCGAGGAGTTCGCTGGCCCGGGCCGCGTTGCTGACGTCCAGTGAGAGGAGCGCCCGGTCGCGGTTGGAGCGCAGGGCGCCGAAGCTCTCGTTCCACCGCTCGTCAGGAATCTCGCGCGGCTTGCTCTTGGGGACCTTGGGGTTGTAGCGAATCCGGCCTTCCGGCCTGAACGGTTCGAGTGGGTTGTGGTGGGCGTTCGGTCGGCGGCCCCTGCGGTCCAGCGGCACGGGATTGACCAGGGGCCCGTGCCCGGTCTCGATCCAGAACTCGTAGAAGCTGCGGATGACCGCGTTGCTGTGCCGGATCGTCCGGGGCTGGTACTGGTCGTCCAGGTTGCGCTTGCGGGTGATCGGGTTGACGGTGCCCGCAGTGGCCGCCGACTTCGTGCGCGGCGAGTTGCGCGGCTTGGCTGTCTGCCGCAGCCACAGCACCAGGTCCCGGACCTCCGCCGACGTGGCCCTGTCCCACTCGACCCCGACGACGAGCAGCCACCGCCACCACCGCAGGAGTGCGTATGCGTAGCTGCGGACCGAGCCGGGCCGGTTCCGGGCCACGAAGTCATGCAAGTACCGTCGGACAGGGACCACCGGCGCCCCGTCAGGGGCCACCACCAGCCACGGAACGACACCCTCTGCCGGGATCACCCTGCCCCACCGCGGCAGGCGAATGGAAGCGAGATCCCGCTCCACCTCCTCCAACGACCTCACCAGTTCTTCCCTCTCATCACGATGTGAGGTCTATCGGTCAGCCAGCGCGTGCCCCGCTCTGTACTGCCGCGTGTCGCCTGCTAATCCGGTCAACAGGGACGTGGCCCGCCACCAGGTCAACCACGCCCAGGTCGAGCGGGGCCGGCAGGCCCGCGAGCACTTCGAGCAGACCAGCCCCATCGCCCCCGCAGTCCGGCAGATCGACCGGTCAGCGGAGTTCCTGGACCTCGTCACCGCCTGCCACGCGTTCGTCGCTGCCGCCGGCCGGGTCGTCCCGGGCCTGCGGGACCGCCAGCTCAGCGCGGACGAGCAGGCCATCATCCACGAACGGATCGCCGCCTGCCGGGCCACCCTCGACTGGATCGAGACCGCGGTGGACACCGGCAAGGTCGACGTCGACGGCGAGCTGGCCCGACTCCTCCAAGGCGAGTAGCCGTGCCCCGCGCCTCCCAGCGCCGGTCGCCCGCCGCCGAACGGCATGCCGACACCGTCCGGTTCGTCCTCTTCGAGGCCCGCCCGGCCGGTCTGACCTTCGACCAGCTGGTCAGATCCAGCGAGCTGAGCGCGAGCCAGGTCCGCGCCGGACTGGCCTGCCTGCGCGACATCATCGCCGAGCGCGGCTACCCGCCCATGATCTGGACCAGGGCGGACGGCTACAAGTTCTGCTCGGACCCCGTCGAGCTCGAACCCTACGAGCTGGCGGTGATCCGGGAGAAGCTCACCGAGATCCGACGGTTCATCACCGCAGTCGTCGCCCCGCACGCCGTCCTTCAGCCCAAGGGCCGGTGGATCAAGCACCTCAACACCCAGCTGGCTTCGGTCGAGTCCACGCTCGATGTGATCGCCGAGAACGTCAATGCCTGACCGGCCCGGGTGCCCGACCGCCTCGCGGCCCGGCACCCGGGCCCCTGCCTTGCCGGGAGGGTTCCGTGACCCGTCGCCGCTGCTATCCCTCGGACACCACGAACGCCGAGTGGGCACTGATCGAACCGCTGCTGCCACCGCCGGCCTGTGAGAGCCCGACCGGCGGGCGGCCGGAGAAGCACCCGCGCCGCGAGATCGTCGACGCGATCCGGTACGTCGTGGACACGGGCTGCAAGTGGCGGGCCCTGCCAAAGGACTTCCCGCCATGGCTCACGGTTTACGGGCACATGGCCCGCTGGGCCGCGGCCGGAGTCGTCGGGCAGCTCCGCGACCAGCTCCGCAAGCGGATCCGCCGCGAGATGGGCCGATCCCCTGGCGCGGTCGCCACCGTCATCGACTCCCAATCCGTTAAGGCCGCCGAAACCGTCGGCAAGGACTCCCACGGCTACGACGCCGCGAAAAAGATCAACGGCCGCAAACGGCACCTGGTCGTGGACACCGAAGGCCTGCCGCTGTTCGTCATGGTCACCCCGGCCGACATGACCGACCGCGACGCCGCCAAGGAAGTACTGTTCCGCCTGCGGCTGATGCACCCAGAGATCACCATCGTCTGGGCCGACTCCGCCTACGCGGGCCAGCTCGTGACCTGGGCAAAGAAATACCTGAACCTGACCGTGAAGACCGTGAGCCGACCCAAGAATGCGGTCGGGTTCGTTGTCCTGCCTCGTCGCTGGGTGGTCGAGCGAAGTCTGGCCTGGATCATGCACGCCCGCCGACACGCCAGAGACTACGAACGGCTCATCCAACACGCGGAGTCGCTGATCACTTGGGCGGCAATCAC
>NZ_JBSFJU010000122.1:0-11477 GCF_053598215.1 Kitasatospora sp. NPDC001175
GATTGGCCGCCCCGGGACCGTCCGCGCCGATGCGTGTCCGGTGCTCCCTGCCGAGCGACCCGGTAACACTACCCCATCGACAGAGCACCTTCACCAGTGCCGGGGGGGCATCCAGTGCCGTCAGCTCCCCCGCGCCTGCTCCACACCGCGGCGGTCACCGCCCGCCAACTGCGCGAGGTCCTGCGCTGCATCATCAACGCCGGCCACTGGGCGACGGCCGACCCACCGGTCCAGGTCGTGGCGGACGCCGGCCACGACGGGCCCCGGCTGACGCATCTACTGCGGGATCTGCCAGCCCAGATCGTCGTACGGACCCGCTCCGAGCGTGTCTTCTTCCACCCCGTTCCCGACAGCTACCGGGTGGGCCCCACAGGCAGCCAACCCCCGCGCCACAGCACCCGGTTCACCCTCGCCGACCCCGACACCTGGCACAAAACAGACAGCAATTCCAAACACGTCACCCGCCGCCACGGCACCACCCGCTCCCGTGCATGGCACCGCCTGCATCCGCGCATCTGGCGACGCTCAGCCTGGAGCGACCACCAAGGCCAACTCCCCATCGTCGAAGGCACTCTCATCCGTCTCGGCGTCCAGCAGCTGCCCTCCGGCGGCACCCCGAAGCCGGTGTGGCTGTGATCTTCCGACCCAACGCCCTTCGGCGCTGACACCAACACCGCCTGGCACGCGTTCCTACGGCGCTTCGACCTGGAGCACACCTTCCGGTTCCTCAAGCAGATCCTCGGTTGGACCCGCCCAAGGCTGCGCGAGCCCGCCGCAGCCGACCGCTGGACCGGCCTGATCCTGGCCGCTCACACCCAACTCCACCTCGCCAGACCCCTGGCCGCCGACCTCCGCCGACCATGGGAGCGGCCACAGCCCGCCAAGCGCCTCACCTCTTTCCGCGGACGCCATCCAGGTCGCGCCTGTTCTCGGCGTACTCCGCGCTGAAGGCGTACCGCCATCCCCCGGGATAACGCAGCATCAGCCAGGCCACCGCACCGCCTACCACCAGCACGACCACCGGAGCCCAGCCCACAGGCCCCATCGATGCCCTCCCCGGTCCCATGGGCCGGCATCCGCTCCAGCAGGCCTAGACCGAGCCGATCGTACGAACGGCGACCAGCTCGCGCGCGGGAATTCCGGGAATCCCTGTGCCCGCACCGGTCAACACCGAGCCCCGGGAACCGGCGTGGTGCGCAGCTCATGCAGGGGTGTTTACTCGAAGCCCTCGACCGCGGTCGGCGGGTGTCGGCGACCAGGCGGATCAGCTCGGAGCGCTGGTCGGCGGCCAGTGTGGTGCGCAGCTGGCGCGCGAGTTCAACGCGCCTCGTGACCGTCGGGGTCATGCAGCAGCGTTAGCACCCATCTGTGCAGGCCGCGCCAGACGCCGCCGTGCAGCTCACCATGACCTCCAGGCGAGTGGCGAGCGCCTCGATCGCGGCACTGTCGGGCACCGCGATCGCGAAGTAGTCGAAGCCGGCGGCCTCGGCCCGGGTCGAGCCGCAACGCCAGGTCCGGTCCGGTCCGGTCCGCCAGCCGGATGGCTCAGCACGACTTCGATCAACACCCCCTGCTCGACGAACTCGGCTGCCCGCCGGTAGCCGAGCGTGTGCCCGTACCACGCCTCGGAGCGGGCAAGATCGCGTACCGGCAGCTTCAGGTGGTGGACGTCGGCGAGGCTCGGGATGTCAGCTTCCACGTTCACGGCTCACCTCAGTCAGGCACTCGTCGAGGCCGAACCGCGGTGAACTGGGGCGCCACTCGTCAACGCCGTCCTCGCCTCCTGGCAGCGCGAGCCGGCCCTCCGTGACTTTCACCATCGCACCCGCACCGAACTCGGCATCCTCGCCTAAAGCACCCCTTCCGCACCCCTCCTCGAGGAGAGGGGAAGTAACCCTAGATGAGCCTAAAGCGACCGATTTCCCGCTCTGTGGTGAAACATCCCGCTACGCTCCGAATCCAACACGATCAACCGGAATTGGAGAGCCTCTTGTCCAAGATCGCCCTATTCGGAGCCACCGGCACTATCGGATCCCGGATCCTCGACGAGGCGCTTCGGCGCGGTCATCAGGTCACCGCGGCCGTTCGCGATCCGGCGAAGGTCACCACGTCCCACCCCGCCCTGACCGTGACTTACGGCGACGTCCTGGACCCTGAGTCCGTCGCCGAGGTGGCCAAGGGACAGGACGTCGTGGTCAGCGCGGTCGGCGGGGGTGACGGGCCAGGCCACATCGCCACCATCAGGCCCGCCGCCGAGTCCTTGGTCGAAGGGCTGCGCTCGCTGGGCGGGGATGCGCCTCGGCTCATCGCGGTCGGCGGTGCCGGTTCACTGCGCAAGCCGGACGGGACGCAGGTCTGGGACACCGAGGGCCTGCCGATTGCCCTGCTCCAGATCATGCACGCCCACGGGGACGCCCTGGACTTCTACCGCACTGTCAGCGACGTGAGGTGGACGAACTTCAGCCCCGCCGCCACGATCGAGCCCGGCGAACGCACCGGCACCTACCGCACCGCCACGGACGACTTGGTCGTCGATGAAGACGGCATCAGCCGCATCTCCATTGAGGACTATGCCCTTGCCCTGCTCGACGAGATCGAACAGCCGGCGCACCGCGGCGAGCGCTTCACCGCTGGCTACTGAGCCGCCGCCCTAATGATGACGCGGTGGAGTCGCGCCGAGGCCTCGGGGAAGCGGGGCTGAACCGTGAGGGAGGCACCGGCCTTCGCCCGTGCCTCTCTCCTGGTTTTCCGCTTCGATCAAGCTGGCGCCCGGCCGGTGTTCTCTGACCTGATCATCCGCCGCAGGCTGCTGCAGGCGGCGCCGATCAGAGCACCATGATGGCGAAAACCCCACATCGCGGCCTCCGACCGGCGCAGGGCCTGTACATCGTGTTCAACCGGTCCGTTGCCGAGGAAGCCACCCGGCGCTTCCCCGCCCGGGTCAGATGTGCGACCGCGCACTCGCTCGTGTTCCGCGCGGTCGCCGGCCCCTACTGGCACCTGCTGAGCGGAGCCCGCATCCCCTCACCTCGCGTCGAGGCCGCACTGGGGATCACGCTGCCGCTCACCCTCGGCGGCAAGGTCATCGAACCGTGGACGCTCGCCTACATCGCCCAGCACACCGTGCGCACGTTCTGCTGCTCCGCTGCGCGGATGTCCTTTTCGAGGGCTTGGACGTTCTCGTGGGATCTCAGCGCCGGTCACGCCGGACGACGGCTTATCGGGCCTGGCAGTCAGATCCGGTCCCCGACGTACACCGTGACCGGGTGGCCGGCGACGATCTCCTCCCTGCGAGGGCTGAAGCCGAGCCGTTCGGCGCCCCGTACGGACGCGGTGTTGCCGTGCCGGATCATCGCGGTGATCCTCGGGAAACCGAACATCTCGAAGCCCCAGTCGACGCACGCTCTGGCGGCCTCTGTCGCATAGCCCCGGCCCCAGGCCGTTGGATGCAGGGTCCATGCGGCCTCGACCTCGTCGAACTGTTCCCAGTAGTTCAGGCCGCACCGCCCGATGAACGCTCCGGAATCTCGGCACACCGCCGCGAACAGGCCGTAACCCCGCTCGGTCCACTGCCGCTCCACCTCGGCCAGGCGGGCGAGTGCGCGGTCACGTGGGTACGGGTCGACGAAGCGCGTGACCCAGGCTTCCGCGTGGAGGTCGACGAAGGAGTCGATATCTGCCAGCCCGAGCGGGCGCAGGTCCAGACGGTCAGTTTGGATCACGGACGCGAGCATAGGTCACCGGTCGAAAGCTCAGTTCCGGTGCGCTGCCGCCCTCACGCCTGCAGCCTGACCAACCCGGCGAGCGATCACAGCACTGGTCATCGACACTCTTTGGCGATGCTCGCCCGATAGCGTTCCAGAACTCCGATGGAAAGAGCTGATGCGGCCATTAGGGACGGGCAAACCCGCGCTGCGCATGGAAGCGGCCGGGCGCGCCTCCTGTCCGCCCTGGTCTACCCCCCGACCGGGCTGGGCCCGCCGCTCGTACCGCGGGCCCCGGTGTGCCCGTGCTATCGGGTGAGTCCGAACGAGGTGACGAGCAGGCGGCTGGCGTAGGGGGTCTCCGCCCCGGCGAGGCCGGTCGGGTTCACCGAGTAGACCACCTTGCGGCTCAGGTCACGGGTGGCGAACACCCCGCTGGTGTAGCCGGGCTGGGAACCGGTCTTGCCCCAGGCGACCAGGCCGCCCTGCTCGATCCGCTCCAGGCCCATGCTCATGCAGGCCCGGGAGGACGGACCCTTGCCGCAGTCATTGTTGTGGAAGTTCGGCACGTCGGGCACGGTGAACAGGTTCTCCTGGACCGAGGCCGGCAGCAGCCGGCCCTGGAACAGAGCTGAGAAGAACCGGTCCAGATCGGACGCGCTGGAGATCAGGCCGCCCTCGGCCCACGGCCAGGGGCTCTGCTCGGTGACGTCGGCCTGGTGCGTGGTGCCGTCCGGGTCGGTCACAGTCAGGTAGGCGTGCGAACTCGGGTGCGGCAGAGCCGGGTTGTCGGCATCGGGCACCGACGTCTGGTGCAGGCCGAGCGGCCGGATGATCCGATCCCGCACCTCATGGGCAAAGCTGTGCCCGGTCACCCGCTCGATGACCATCCCGGCGAGGAAGGTGTTCATCCCGTTGTACTGCTGCGCGGTACCGGGATCAAAGTTCATCGTCGGAACCTGCTGCGCGGTACCGGGCTGGGAGTCCGTCGGTTGACCCTTCAGCGTGGCGACGACCTGCTCCGGCGTCCAACTGTCGAGCCGGTGAGCCTCGAACCAGGCGGTCGAGCCGTCCCCCCACATCTCCTCCGAACCGGTGGGAAGCCCGCTGGTGTGGTTGAGCAGTTCGCCCGCTGTGACCAGCGGGAACTTCTTGGGCAGCACACCCGGCAGGTACTGCTGCACCGTACCGTCGAGATCCAGCCGCCGTTCACCCGCGAGTTGCAGTACGACGGCCGTGGTGAACACCTTGGAGATGCTACCGATTCGGAACCGGCCGTTGGGATCCACCGCCTGGCCTGTCGCCAGGTCGCCGGTGCCGGAGGCGCCCTGGAAGCTCCCGGCGCTCCCGCTGACCCGGACCAACGCGCCGGTGACATCGGGGGTGGGGTGCTGGTCGAGCACCTTCTGGATCGCCGCGGGGTCAAGCGGCGGCAGCAGTGCGACGGCCGTGTGCGATATGCCGTTCGCGGCTCCGGCGGCCGGTACCGGCGCGGCCGGGGCCGCGAAGGCGGGCGCACTCGCGCCGATCGTCACGGCGGTCAGCAGTGCTCCACCGGCGACCAAGAGGGCCCAACGGGTACGGTTCGCGCGAGTGTTCACGAGGAGGTGCTCCAAACAGGATCCGGCCGACAGACCTCGGCCCGATGACTGAGGTACTGTCAGGACCCTGCTCAGGCCCGCCATCGGGGAAGATCCCAGTTTCTGCCCGTAGTTGATCTCAGGGTTTCCCCGGAGAGGCCCCCGGCCGAACTGAACCGGGGTCGGATCAGGCAGAGCCCTCGCCTTGAGTCCCGGTCTGCCAGTCGGGCACGGCCAACTCGTCATCGCGAAGTGACCACATCGACAGCTCGCCCTGACCGGGAACCTCGCACGACCCGCAACTGGTGGGAGCGGTACTCATCGTTCGCGTCTTCAACGGTGAACCCGGCGGACGAGAGGATGGCTGCCATCGCCCGCATCATGGCCACCGCGATCTCGCTCGGATGCCGCCAAAGGGGATCGTCCAGCCGCCGAACGGGAGTGGGCGTGCTGTCGGCAGATGGAGCGCGGGAGCGAACCGGCTGGGCGAACGTCAGGTGGTTTCGCGTCCCTTGATCTCACCCAGCCCGCGTGCCGAGCCTGTCAGCCGTTGCCGCAAGTCGGGCAGGGTGCGCAGCGCTCGATCCGGACGTTGTCGACGACCGGCCCGCGCGGGCCGGTCGTCGTTGTGCTGGCGAAGGTGACGGTGGTCGCGGAGTTGGCGGCCTGGAAGGTGAACTGCCGGTTGACGTATCCCATGTTCGTGAGCGACTTGCCAGTGGTGTTGAAGGAGAAGTCCTGGTAGTCCTGCCCGTCGATGAGGGCGCGGCCGGTCTTGAGCGTCGGGGCGCCCGTGGGGTTCCCGGCCAGGGCGTAGGTGACGGTGTAGGTCGCACCGGGGACGGTGGTGAAGGTCTGGGCCACCGCACCGGGCCCGGCGCCGTTGAGGTCGACGGACTGGTCTCCTTCCGCCGCCTGCCAGAAGCCTGCGCCGATCAGGTCGACGGTCCCCGCGGTGACCTGCCACGGCCCGATGGCCTGCCCTGCGGACAGTTCGGTGAAGCTGCTGGCTGTCGCCCTCGGGTACTCGAAGCTGCCGTCGTCGAAGCGGCTGACGGTCTGCGCCGAGGCCGTGGCGCCAGCACCGGCGAGCAGGACAGAGGTGACGGCGATGGCACCGGCGCGCATGGCAAGCATGGATTTCCCTCCCGAACGTTTGGCACCACACCAAATTGATGCGTTCACGAATAAGATAAGCAGATCTGAGACCGAGGCAAAGACCTCGAAAGAAAGACATACAATCACAACACATGATGTTTTATCTGCGTCATCGCCTTCCCGAAGCGCCATGAACCGAATAGCCATGAACCGAATAGTTCGGCAGGAGCGTTCGCCTAACGCGACCGGAGTCCTCGGAATGGCACTGTCGCATTGGCTAATCGAGTGGAATGATCTTCAGATTGGTCACACCTGGAGGGGATCGCTCGTGTCGCCCATACCGCAGCCATAGAGGGGGCCACCGAGCTTCGAGGTCGACGACGCACAGGGCGAGCCGAACACGGGGCATGACGACATCCCCGACCTGAGCTGCTATATCGACATCTGTCGATATAGCAGGCTTGCCTCTCTAAGTAGATGGCTGTCAACATAGACGCATGTCGAAATCAGAGCTGGTCGTCCTCGGGCAGGACGACGCCGCGGTGTGCTGCTCGCCGATGGTCCGCGAGCCGCTGGGCGAGGAGGCCGCCGTCGACCTGGCGCGGATGTTCAAGGCGCTGTCGGACCCGGTGCGGCTGCGCCTGCTGTCGCTGATCGCCTCCTATGAGGGCGGCGAGGCCTGTGTCTGCGACCTGACCGGCCCCTTCGACGTCTCCCAGCCGACGATCTCCCACCACCTGAAGGTGCTGCGCGAGGCCGGCCTGGTCGGCTCCGAGCGGCGCGGGACCTGGGTCTACTACTGGGTCCTGCCCGCGGCCTTGGCCAAGCTGTCCTCCCTGCTCCGGACCCCGTCCGGCACCGCCGCGGGGGATGTGAGATGACCGCGATCGCACCGCTGGGCCGCCGGACGGCCGTCGAGTTCGTCGGGACCGGCGCGCTCGTCGCGGTGGTGGTCGGCTCCGGCATCCAGGCCACCAAGCTCTCCCAGGACATCGGCGTGCAGCTGCTGGCCAACTCCGAAGCCACCGTCTTCGGCCTCGGGGTGCTGATCGCCCTGCTCGGCCCGGTCTCCGGCGCCCACTTCAACCCGGCCGTGACCCTCGCGGCCTGGTGGACAGGTCGCCGCGGCGGTGAGGGACCGAGCCCACGGGAGGTCGCCGCCTACCTCCCGGCCCAGATCACCGGGGCGATCGGCGGGGCGGTGCTGGCGGACGCGATGTTCGCCGAGCCGCTGGTGCGCTGGTCCACCCACGACCGCTCCGGCCCGCACCTATGGCTGGGCGAGGTCGTGGCGACCGCCGGCCTGGTGCTCCTGATCTTCGGCCTGGCCCGCACCGGCCGCTCGCACTTCGCGCCGGTCGCGGTCGCCTCCTACATCGGCGCGGCGTACTGGTTCACCTCCTCCACCAGCTTCGCCAACCCCGCGGTAACGATCGGCCGGGCCTTCACCGACACCTTCGCCGGCATCGCCCCCGCCTCGCTGCCGGCGTTCATCGCTGCCCAGCTCGTCGGCCTGGTGGTCGGCGTCGCCCTGGTTGCCGTGCTGTTCGGCCGGCCCGCCCCGGCCGCCGAGGATGAGGTGGTCGTCCCGCACGGCGAGCGCCACCCGGCCGCCTCCGCCCACTGAACCCCCCGTCACCACACACCTGCCCGAAGGAAGAACCCGTGAGCTCTCCCGCCGTCCCGTCCGTGCTGTTCGTCTGCGTCCACAACGCCGGCCGCTCCCAGATGGCCGCCGCCTTCCTCGCTCGCCTCGGTGGCGACCGGGTCGAGGTCCGCTCGGCCGGCTCCGCGCCCGCCGACATCGTGAATCCGGCCGTGGTCGAGGCCATGAAGGAGGTCGGGATCGACGTCTCCGCCGAGGTGCCGAAGGTACTCACCGTCGAGGCGGTGCAGGCGTCCGACGTAGTGATCACCATGGGCTGCGGGGACGCCTGCCCGTACTTCCCCGGAAAGCAGTACCTGGACTGGCAGCTCGACGACCCGGCCGGCCAGGGCGTGGACGCCGTCCGCCCGATCCGCGACCAGATCGAGCAGCGCATCCGCGGCCTGCTCGCCGAGCTCGGCATCGAGACCGCCGCATGACCCTCGCCACGGTGACCGTCACGGTGCTGTTCCCGGAGCACACTTCTTAGCCCCGGGCTTCGACCGGGTGTTACGCGTCGGGGTGCGCCGGCAGGGCGAGCCAGCCCGCCCAGGAGATCTCGCGGCCCAGGAAGCGCGGCTGCTCGAACGGCCAGTCGGCGGCGATCCACTGCGGCACCAGCGCGTCCAGGGCCTGCTCGACCTTGCCACCCACCAGCTCGTCCACCACCCACCAGGAGATCTCGCCGTCCGCGCCAGCCCTCTCCGGCGGGTCGATGTAGACGCAGCCGAGCAGGGCCGTCTCCGCCGCATCGAACAGCGCGTAGTTGAAGGACTGGTGTGCGGCGATCTCCTTCTCGTGCCGCAACAGGTCGGCCTGGTCGGCCTCGTAGGTCATGGTGGCCGCGGGCCAGCCCCAGGCCGGGCCGAAGATGGTCCACAGCCGCTCGCGCGAGCCCATCACGGCCGGATAGTCGAGCGGGGTGTCCGCCTCCCGGATCGGCCGCAGGTGATGGCCGCCGCCCGGCAGCGGTACCAGGACGGGGTGGACGAAGTCATCGGGGAGCCAGCTCATGGCGACCGACCGTAGCACCGCGCGGGCGTCTGCTCCCCTGGATTTTCTCGGTACCGACGCGCGGACCGCCGTCCCGGCGCACCCGGGCTGAGCGAGTTGAACCCAGTCGGCGCGAGGACGTACAACGGCGACAACAGTGCCTCCTGAATCACTCGTTGGCGTAGATGACCTTCAAGCTGCCACGAGGCCCTGCTTTCATGCCCGGCAGCGACCGCGATCACCCGGTCGAGACTCCCGTTCGGCGGACGACCCGGCCCCGCACAGTGACGTGGCCGCCCGCACGGACCACGATCCCGCACCAGGCGGCACACACGCTTCTCGCCCTCGCCGACGGTCTGACCACCCACGTCCTGATCGGCCACCTGCCCCGATCGGCGAAAGTCACGCGGCGGGCCTGCTGCCGCGTGACGCCGTGCCCAGCATCGGGCCGCGGGCGGGACGACCGAAGCGCATTGCAGCTGGCAAAGACGCGCCGCGCTCACCCGTTGCCGAACTCATGCACGCCCCATCAGGCGGTCTCATCGTGGTAGAAGCCCACGCCGATCTCGGTGTTCGCCGGAATGATCTGGGCTTGGCAGTGCGGAGGGTCGTTGCGCCGCATTGTCTGGAACTGCACGGCGGCGACGTCGGTAGCCCGCCACCTGACCGGCCGGCCCTCACGGAGGTGCTCGCGCCGCCGTCAGCGTCGCACTGCCATGGGCAGGGCGAGCAGCCGGCGGTCGGTGGTCGGCTCCGCGGCGTGGATGGGCGAGTCCGCCGCGGCCTTCACCACGATCCCGGAGCTCGAAGAGGCCCACATCATCGCTGGGAGCGCCTCAGTCCTGATGAAGGTGCACACCCAGACCACCGAGCAACTGCAGGACGTGCTACGGCGCTTGTACACCATCGACGGAGTGGGTGGCACGCAGGCGACGGTCGCCCTGTCGCCGCCGCAAAAGAGCGCCTCGGCGTCGCGCTGCCCGACGAATTGAAGGTGCTCTACCGGGTGACGCGGGCTCGTTGGTAGGACTGGGAAGCCGTGCCCCCGTACAGTCTGACCAAGACGCACGCCGTCGGCCGCGTCCGGAACACCAAGAGGAGCACCCTTTGGCACACAACGCAGACACTCATCTCAGCGTGACGTCCACCATCGCCGTCCTGCGTGCCGAGCTTCCTGAACTCGAGCGGCATCAGCAGAGGCTGGAAGCGGAACTGGCCGCCGTCACCGGTCGGCTGGAAGCGGCGCGGGACGCGCTGCGCGCCCTGCAGTCGCTGTCCGCCGTCCCACTGCCCAAGGAGACGGTCGGCCAAGCCCAGCGATCGTCGACTGAGCCGTCCGGCGAGCAGGACACCGCGGGCGCGGCGGCAGCGCCCGGGCGCAGGCGGGCCGCTGCCCGCAGGAAGGCCGCCTCCCCAACCGAGCCGCAGCGGCGGACCGCGACACGCCGCAAGGCCGCCGGGAAGGCTGCCAAGACGACGAAGACACGCGAGCGCGCCGTGCCGAAGAAGACCACGACCGCCGCGTCCGAGCCGGTTGAGGCGCGCAAGCGCACCCCCGGGCTGTCCGCAGGCATCCTGGCGTACCTGGCCGAGGTGAAGGAACCGGTCCGGGCCGCACAGGTCACCCAGGCCCTTGGCCGTGAGACCACCCCCGCCAACGTCAACGCCGTACGCACCAGCCTCGAACGGGCCGTGAAAGCGTCCCAGGCACAGCGCACCGGCCGCGGTCTCTACCAGGCACTCCCCCACTGACACCCGGCCCCACAGCGCGCCGATCCGGCTCGAGCGCCACCGCCAGCGGCAGTTTCAGCCCTGCTCATCGAGGGCTTCGTACGCTGCCGGGGGTTCGACAAGCTCAGGATGACGCAACACGTACTGATCGCCCTTGAGCGCAAGCATCGCCCAATGCCACGCCTCGTCATGGAAGACCAGGCCACGGAACGGCGTGCCGGGCGGCTCGTAGGGGTAGTGCTGCGTGGCTACTTCGTCGGCCTGCGCCAACGTCATGGCACCATAGGTGCGCATGACCCAGGCATACCTGGTTCGTTCGCCCTTCAAGTACTGCGCGTACTCGTCCTCGGGCCACTCCGGCCACTCCCGATCGTCCTCCACCAAGCGATGCTAACCCCACGGGATCAAGAGTGCGCCTGGTCTCTGGCCTTCCCGTCGGACGTCCTCGGCCTGCTTCATGTCGGCGCGGGTGGCCTCACCATCGCCGACACCGGGTCCCTGCACACCGAGGTTCTCGGCTTGTGACCACGACAGCATGACGACCCGCAGGGCGAAGATCCGATACGCGGCGCCGGCGCTGGCGGACATCACCGAGGCTCTGCTACGGATCGACAAGGCGCTCGGCTTCTCCCCGCTAGGCAGTGTCCTGGCGATCAGTTGAGTCGTTGATACGACTATGGGGTGTAGGAGTGATCTGACGGATGCCCAGTGGGAGCGCCTGGCGCC
>NZ_JBSFJU010000123.1:0-11307 GCF_053598215.1 Kitasatospora sp. NPDC001175
GGGCCTCCGGGCCGAAAAGTGACCCTGACCTGCACCGATACCAGCGCAACCAGGCCGCCGGCCCGGCTACGCCGGGTAACCACGGGCCTTCGGCCCGGGTTGCTTGGGCCTTCGGCCCTGCGCGGCGGCGGAGCCGCCGGGACTGCCGGCCTTCGGCCGGGCGCCGGGCTTCGCCTCGGCGCTGGCTCGGCGGCTGCGCCGCCGGCGGCCCGGCTGCGCCGGGCGGGATCGGGCTGCGCCCGATCGGTGGGGGTTGGGGTGAGGTGGTTGGTGGGGTTGGTGGTGGGTCAACTCCGCGCTTCGCTGCGGAGTTTGGGTGGGTGTTGGGGTGGGGCCTGCGGCCCTTGGCGGGTGGGGGGTGTTGGTGGGGTGGGGGTGGGACGGGCTTCGCCCGGCTGGGGGTGTGGGGTGGTGGTGGGTGGGTGGTTCGGGGTGTGGGGGTTGGGGTGGTGAGGGGTGGTCAGGTGGTGGGGTCACTCGTTGGGGTGGTACGGGGGCGGGCTTCGCCCGTTCCGGTGCATCAAAGATAGCAAGCCGCTAGGGTCTGGAGCTGTGGCGGGGTCCCGGGGAGCGGGATAAAGGCCCGGGGAATTCAGGCGCATCAAGCCCGATCATTGCGCCCATAGAGCCCGACGGAATCGGCCGGTTGAATCGACCTGGCCGCCCCTGTCAGCCTATTTCCGGGCGGGAGAAAGCAGAGGGAATGCGAGATGAAAAGGCGGAAGATTGACGGCGGTGAATTCCGTGGGTCAGCCATCGGCCACGGGCTCCGAGTCCGGGGAGCAGCGGAGCCGGCTCCTGGGCGACGGTGGTCAACCGGTGTACCGATCCGGCGGGGGCGGGGTCCGGAGGAGCCCCCGCCGGGGCTTCCGCGCGGCTGGAAGCCCAGCACGTCCGGCGGAAGGGCAGTCCAGCCGTCGTCCGGCCGGGCGCAGCGAAGCGGGCGCGGCACTGCCGGATCGGCCGCAGGCCGATGCCGTGGGACGGTCCGGAGGTCGGCAACGGCGGTGGTCCGGGCGCTCCTGACGCCGACACGCCCGGCAGCGCCGGGCGTGGTGTGGCAGGTGGCGAGCGTTCGGGCTGGCCTCTACAGACACATAAGAGCGGGCGCGGTCGATATGTGCTCTGAGCTGGGGCGATGCGTTTTGGTTTGTTTCAGGTTTCTAGAACAACGCGGTGCTGGGTGTTCTGAGGATCTGAAACAAACCGGGGCCTCAGCAGTGGTGGCTGGAGGCGCAGTTTGTTCTGGAGGAGCAGAACGAAGCGGTTCCACTGGTGATACCGTTCGGGCTGGCCTGAGTGATGATCTTCGAGGGATGGTGTCGATGAGCCAGCTGCCGGTTGTGCGCCCCGGCGAGCGCGTGGTCGCGCGGTCGGACGGCAAGGGCGGCCTGATCATCAGCGTGGAGAAGATCCGGGGCCGGGAGTTCGCGGCCAGCGCGGCGACGAGCGGCTACCTGCTCGATGCGCGGCTGCTGATGGACGTCCTGGGCAGCATGAAGATGCCCGGCAGCTGGTTCCAGGTCTGGTGCAAGCTGGTGGCTGCCCAGAGTGCGACCCGCAAGGACGCCGAGGAGGAGAAGAAGACTCCCCGCGGGTACGTGCGGGTGAGCCAGCGGGACCTTCAGCAGCGCTGCAAGCTGTCGGCGGCGTCGGTGAACGAGGCCAGCCAGTTCTACATGCACATCGGGTGGATGCGGACCGCGAAGCGGGGCCTGCTTCAGCTGAACCCCTGGCTGACCGTGGCCGGCACCTCCGGCGAGCAGGAGCAGTGGCAGCGCGCGTGGAACGCCGCCGACGGGCCGGTGTGCATCATCCCGGCACCGGAATACCCGGCGGAGTGGCGGGCGGCCCGGGAGAAGGCGAAGAAGGAGGCCGAGGAGGCCCGGCGCAAGGAGACCGTGGTCGAGCTGCGGCCGAAGCGCCGTCTGCCCGCGCGGAAGGCCACGGCATGAGGCCGGCCCGCATACTGTCGTACGACAAGGCCATCACCACGTCGACCGGAAGGCAGGCACAGTGAGCTCGTACGTTCCCGCGATCCCTTCGGACAAGCCGGTCGTCATCTCCCGGCAGGTCTTCGCTGTGCTGGCCCTGGTGGACATCTCGCTGCCCGCCCGCCGCATTCTGGACATGCTCATGTCGCTCCACGACGAAGACACCGGCGTCGCCGAGGTGAGCCAGTCCGAGATGTGCAGGCTCATCGGCGCGAACAAGCCCACGGTCAATCGCGGCTTCAAG
The DNA here is from genome assembly GCF_053598215.1 of Kitasatospora sp. NPDC001175. Classification (NCBI taxonomy): domain Bacteria; kingdom Bacillati; phylum Actinomycetota; class Actinomycetes; order Kitasatosporales; family Streptomycetaceae; genus Kitasatospora; species Kitasatospora sp. NPDC001175. The sequence goes on from NZ_JBSFJU010000123.1 coordinate 2,239, forward strand.
GAGCTGCGCGAGTGCGGCCTGGCGTGGCTGCTGAAGGCCAGCCACTACCAGGTCCACCCCGCCCTCACCGGCGCTGCGGCCGGCCCAATGGCGGTGCCCGAGATCAAGTCGGCAGCGCCGGAGGCCCTCAACGCGCAGCGCCGCGAGCGCTTCGCCGCGCAGGTCGCCAACCTCGCCCACAGCGCCTGACCCACGCCACCTACGCCCGGCCCGCGTTCCCTTCTGGGAACCCTGGCCGGGCGTAGCCGTGTGCACCGTTCCCCTCCAGGGGAATCCCGCAGGTCAGGCCAGCGACGCCACCCCTGGGCGGTATCACCAGCAGAACCGGTTCGTTCTGCCCTGGCAGAACAAACTCGAGGTGCCGGCGGCGGCTGCAACGCGCGCCGCGCTGCGGAGCGGATCGGGCTGTTTGCGCAGGTCAGCCTTGCAACGCGGGCGGGCGTTGCAGGGCCGGGCAACTCTGGGCGCAGGCCGCGTTGCGGCGGTCCGCCAGCGCAGCTGTTCTACGCCCGTGAAGCCAGGATCCGGGCGAGGGCCCTGGAGAACCGGGCCATGACCTGGTGGCTGCCGCCGCCGCAGAACTCCTCGCAGCGGTCGCAGCCGCCTCCCGTCGCAGGGCCGTCGCCCCGGCAGCCCGGCGGGCAGTCGTGGTGGCGGTCGGCGAAGTTGGACACCCAGGTCGGCAAGGGCGAGGCCGCACGGGCGACCGGGTCGGCATAGCAGCCCTGCTTGAACAGGTACGCGGTGACCAGCCAGATCTCGACGTGGGGGTAGGCGGGGTGCCGGGTGCGGCCGAGCTCGTGGAAGACCGTCTCGTCGACCAGCTCGGGGACGACCTGGTCCAGGCCGCCGTCGGTCAGCCGGTCGAGGAGCAGCCGGGTGCGGTCCACCGCCTGGCGCCAGAGGCGGGTGGTGGCGGTGTCGAGGTCGTGGACGGCGGCCACGAGGTCGTCGTGCCCGTGGTGGGTGGTGGTGTGGCTGGTCATCTGGCGAGAGTGGCGCTGCTGGCCTGTGGATAGATTTCGCCAACTCCGAGCGTAAAGTGGGCTGAACCTGGGCAACTTGGTACGGTCGGTGGGCCGCCGGGATGGTCGGACGTGACTGACCGTCCGGCAGGTTCCGTGTGGGGAGTGCTACCGAGTTCACGGCTGTAGTGTCACGGTTCGGGCGCCGGCCGACTCCGGGCGGCCGACCCAGTCACCCGGGCCCGCGTAGATCGTTTCCCTCCTGGGAGATCCCGCAGGTCGGACGGACGGGAGTGGAGCATGGAGCAGTCGGCGGGCCGCGACGGCCAGGAGAAGCGCAACTACCAGATCGTGGCGCACCGCGTGGACGACGCGCACCCCGGGGCGGCCAGGCTCACCACCTACGCCTTCGCCAGCTCGGTGGAGGAAGCACTGCGGCTGACCCGCAACAAGTACGAGCGGGGCGAGCGGAGCCTGTACGGGGTCGGCTTGTACCGGATCGTGCGGGTGGAGGAGCTGGCCGAGGACCTCACTCCCCTCCCCGACCCGGCCGCTCCGGCCGGAGTCCCGGAATGACCGACGCCACCGCCTACGAACAGGCGCAGCAGCAGAGCGCCCGGGTGCCGAGCCGGTGCTCGGTGCCGTGGGGCGTGTGCCCGGAACACGGCGCCACCCTGGCGTCGAACGCCGATCGCGGTACCTGGTGCATGGACCCGTCGTGCCTGAACGCCTGGCCCTACGACCGGATGGGCGCCGCCTGCCTGGAGCCGGCCACCCACACCGTCCAGGCCGACGACGGCGGCCGGTACATCGTCTGCGACGGCCACGCCCGCGCGGCCCGCATCCACATCGTCCGCGGCCAGATCCAACCCGGCCTCCCGCGCGCCTCCTGACGCCCTTACAGGGGCTCTGGCGGCCTCACGCGGCGAATCCCAGGGCCCCTCCGTCGGCCCAGTCCCGGCGAGGCCCTGCAGAGTGCCCTGTAGGCCCTCGCAGGCCCGGCCCCAGCCGGGCCCGACCGCCCCGATCAGCTGACAGCGCGCCACAAGGCGAAGCTGGCCCGACGGTGCTGGCCGTCCCGATACCCTGCTGGCGGGCCGCGCGGTGTGTCGGTCCCGGACCGCTGACGGCCGCGACCGGCAGCACCAACGTCCTGACGGTGCCCCGCATCAACGCCCGCCTCGCAGCAGACTGTCCCGGTGCCGTCCAGTGGCCCGGATCGCGGGCCGGCCACCAGCAAGGACACCCGATGGTCAAGAACCACGCCCGGAAGAACGCCGCCCGGGCCCGTGCCGCCAAGACCGGCGAGAACCACCAGAGCGCCGTCGCCGCCGTCCGCGAGCGGACCTCCCTCCTGCCGCCGCCCCCGACCGCCGAAGAGATCCTCGCCGAAGGACGGGCAACGATCGTCGCCGCACTCGGCGACCTCGCCGAGCAGACCACCCACCCGGCGCGGCGCAGCCTGTATCCGGAGCTCCAGCAGGAGGTCGAGGCGTCCACGACGTTCGCCGACATGCGCAAGGCCCGCGGAACCTTCGCGTTCCGTCAGGCAGACGGGTACTGGCTGGACCGCTGGAACGCGCTGTCGACGAGCCCGGTCGAGTCCTACGACGAGCACGTGCGCGGCATCAACCGGTGCTACTGGGCGCGGCGGGTGATGTACGAGTGGGTCTGGCCCGGTGAGTGGGACAAGCACCTCTACGGCGCGGGGAGCTGACGGCACGCACAACGCAAGGCGCCGGCCACCTGATGGTGACCAGCGCCTTGCGACTTGTCAGAACTGGCTACGCCGCACGATGGGCCTGGCGGGCCGGGCCTGGTCGGTGCCGCGTAGTGCGAGGGCCGCGGTGCGGGTGCGCTCCAGCCAGCCCATGACCTGGCGCACCGTGGCGGGGTCGAGGGTGCGGGTGAGGTCGCGGACGGCCTGGTGGTCGTCGTCGCTCAGGTTGTGGAGGCCGGCCCGGTCCAGGGCGGTGTAGAGCGGTTCGGCGGCTCGGCCGGCCAGGCGGCGGTGGGCAACGTCGGTGGTCTGGCGGGCCTGGTGGGCGGCCTCGCGGGCGCATTCGGCGACGTCCTGCTGGTGGCGCTGACGGCGCAGCGCGTGCTGGAGGGCGGTGTCGTGGTCGGGGTCGTAGCGCTCGACGCTGGTCTGGGCGGTGTGGTCGTACACGCGCTGCCACTCGGCCAGGGCGTCGGCCGCGGTGGCGAAGGTGGTCTCGTCCCCGGCGTCGGCATGCCGGTCGGCGCAGCGTTCCTCAAACCGGGCCTGTCCCAGGGCCTGCTCGATGTTCCCCAGGGTCATCCCGGCCGCCCGGCGGCGGACCCGGCCGCGGACGTCGCCGAGCAGCCCGTGCTCCTGGTCGTCGGGCTCTTCCTCGTCCTGGCCGTGGTCGGGACGGGCGGGGTGCTGGGCGAGGGCGGCGTGCAGGGTCGATCCGGCCTCCCATGCCTCGGCGTGCACGACGGGCTGCGGTTGGCCGTCCGGGCTGGCGCCGAGGACGATCCGGCCTTCGATCAGGGCCACCCAGCCGTCCAGGCCGTCGACGTCGCGCTCGGTCCAGCCGCGGGCGAGGCCGGCGCCGTGGTGGAGGGTGCGGATGCCGTCGTCGCCGGTCCAGCGCAGCCAGATCGCGCCGCGCACCAGCGGCGAGTCCAGGACCGCCCGGCCCAGGTCCCGGTCTGCTGGCGCGGGCCGGCTGCGGGAGTCGGACAGCGCCAGCGGCACCGGCGCCTCGGGGCGGGTGGTGTACGGGTCCTGCTTCGCTGATTCCGGCATGGTGGTGCCTCCGCTTCTCGGCTGTGCGGTTCAACGGTGACCGCCACCAGGTGGTGGCGGCCAGGCGTGGGACGTGGGGGCGATTCAGGCGCTACCGGGTGGCCATCGGCGGCCAGCCGCCGGCGGCCCGGCAGTCGTTGCGGTCGATGTGGAACCGCGGCCCGGCGTCACGGTCCTGGCCCGGCTCCGGGATCGGGCCGAACCAGGTGGTGCCCTCCCCGGTGATCCGGTCGCCGCAGTGGGCGCAGCGCCACCGTGCGGGCGTCAGCACCCACGCCGCTTCGAGGTCCGCCAGCTCCTGGGCGACGTCGTCGTGGCTGTGGTCGTCCTGGTGGTCGTCGTTCGTCATTGCGGTCTTGCTCCGTCCTTGGAATTCCTGGCTTCTTTCGCAGCCGAGTGCTTCGGTTATTGGGTCGGAGATCCTGCTTCGGGTGCGCTGTGAATGCGGTTCGGGATTTCTTCGTGTTCTGCCGACGGGCCAGATTCCCCGAGATTTCTTGTGTCCAGGCTGCCTTGGGCCGGTCGCGGTCAGGCCGGTGTCCGCGCTGCTCCCGGTTCTGGGCGCGGCCACCGGCCTGTGGTCGTCTGCCATGAACTCACCCTATGGGTAGGCAAGTTGGGTGGTGGTGATGTTCAGTTCAGGTCGAAGTCGTCGGGGTCGAAGTCGAAATCTTGGGGCCGGAAGTCGCCGTAGGCGCCGCCGTTGAAGTAGTCGGCGAGGGCCTGGCCGATCACGGCCCGCACGTCGTCCTCGTTCTCGGCGCGGGCCAGGGCGGCGGCCTGCTCGCCCGAGAGGTTCAGGTGGACGTCGCGGGCCCGGACCGCGTCCGAGCCGCGGATCGCGAAGGTCGTCGTCCTGCCGACCCGGGCGCCGATGCCGGAGATGGTGCCGAGCTGCTGCAGCTGCTTGGCCTTGCGCTCCCGGCCGCGTTCGGTGGTCTGCACGTCGAGTGCTTCGCGCCGCAGCCGCTGCTCGTGCTCGACGGGGTGGCGGGTGCCGTCGATCCAGCGCAGCACGGTGCGCGGCGAGACGCCGTAGGCGGCGGCCATCGCCTTCGTGCTGCCGCCGTACTTGCGGTCCCGCACGTGCCCGGCCTGGGTGGTGGACTGCACGGGGGCCTGGCGCGAGGGGAACAGCGCCTCACGCACCCGCCCGAACATCCCCCGGAGCTTGCCGGCCATCAGTTGCCGCCTTCCTCGTCGTCGGTCTCGGCGCCATCGCCTTCGGCGGCGGCCTGGTCCTGGTCGATGGCGGTGCCGTCGGTGGTGTAGTCGTGGACCAGCCGGGAGGGGTGCTCACGGCGGCCCATCACCTCGAGGACCGCTTCCAGCGGGATCGAGGCCTCGTGTTTGTGGCTGCCCGGGGCGATGCCCAGGCGCAGCGCCCCGGGGACCGGGGTGCCGTCGTCCTTGACCGGCAGGAGCTCCAGCGGGGACGGCTGGTCGGCGGCGTAGAGGTAGGAGTCGCGGTTGACCGCGAACGGCGCCCGGCCGGTGAGCTGGAGGGTCTTGCGCAGGCGGCGGTGGGCGGCGATCCGGGCGGTGGCGACGATGTGGAAGCGGATCTCCGGGCGGTAGGACCAGGTGGCGGCGACCTTCTCCAGCCAGACGGTCTCGTCCGGGCGGGCGTTGCGGGCGGAGTCGGCCCACTTGCCGATGCCGCCCTTGTAGATGTTCTTGTACAGGCCGGCGAGCACCAGGGCGTCCGCGCGGACCGGGTCGGTGCCGACGTCCTTGTGCACGGCGTAGGCGGCGAGGAACTCCTCCGGGCTCTGGCCGTCGATCAGGCCCAGGTCGGCGTAGGCGCGCTTGTACCCGGCCCGTACGTGCCCGGTCCACTCCTTGAGCAGCGGGACGGTGTGGGTGGACAGGTACGCCTCGGTGATGGTCGCCGGGTCGAAGCCGTAGGTGGTAGCCATGTAGGCCACCGTCGGGGTGGCGTACCAGCCCGGCCCGGTCGGCGGGCGGCCGTGGAAGGTCGCCGGGTGCGGCAGCAGCTCGTCGACCGCGATGGTCGTGAAATCCGCCCACCACAGGCCGGCGGTCTTGCCGCCGTTCCAGTCCGGGCTCTTCACCAGCTCCAGCGGGCCGGACGGCAGGCGCAGGGAGTCGGTGACCGAGAGGTAGGAGGCGCAGACGTCGACCGCCACCGCCCACGGGTGGCCGGTCTCCTCGGCGGTGAGCTCGCGGGCCCACCACTTGTAGTCCTCCTCTTCGCACACCGGCTCGCCCTTGTTGAGGAGTTCGCGGGTGAGCGGGTGCCGGGCGCCGGCGGCCGGCGGCACGCACAGGTCGCCGCCCGGGAGGGCGCCCTCGCGCGGGTGGGAGGACCACTCTCCCGTCGCCTCGTCCTTGACCCACTCCACGCGCGGGCGCACCGCGTCCAGGAGCAGCATCCCAGTGGATGCGGCCGACGCTCCCGGGGCGACGCCCAGGTCGGTGGTGAAGGTCCGGAAGCGGCGGGCGAAGGTGAGGGCGTCCCTGGTCCCGTCGGGGGCGGTGGCGAGCGGCAGGGCGAGGGCGCTGGTGGCCTGCTGGCGGGCATCGCCCTGCCCCAGCCATGGCGCGACGGTGATGCGCACCGAGGTCTTCGGGCCGCCGGCCGAGCCCTTGCGGCGGAAGACGTGGAAGGCCGGGCCGATGTGGTCGCTCAGCTCCATGCCGACGCTGGCCGCGGCCTTCGCCATCTTGGCCTGCAGCGCGGTCAGGGCCTTCTCTGTGCCCGGCAGGGCGGCGGGCAGGCCGAGCTGCTTGAGCGCGGCGGCGGTCAGGCAGACCGTGCCGTCACCGCCGCGCCCCAGCGGGTGTGCCCGCTCGACCCGCAGCGGCAGCCCGGTGCCCAGCCACGCGAACCAGTCGGCCAGCTTCGGCCCGGCCGGGGCCGGGACCTGCGGCACGTCCAACACCCAGCCGCCGTCCTCGGCGACGTCCAGCGCGACCACCGGCCACCAGCGGGCCGCGGCCGACGTCGTGACGGCCTGGCCGGCCGGGCGCGCCGTGGCGGAGCGGTTCGGGGTTCGGGGCGCAGCCGGGCGCTGACCGCCGCGCACCGCCGGGGCCGACGACGCGGCGTCCGCTGGCCGGGACGGCGCAGCAGCAGAAGCGGGAACAGCCGCGGGCACGGCGGCCGGCGCGCTGGTGACGGGCGCCGGGGCGGGGGCGGTCTGCTCGGCCTGGGGAGCGGCGGGCGTGGGTGCCTGAGCCGCCGGGGTGGCGGGGCGGCACCAGCCGCCAAGGTGCATCGGGCGGCCCTGCGCGCGGTAGACGGAGGGCTGGCCGCACTGCACACACGGCGCGGCCTCGAACATCGCCAGGGAGCCGTCCGGGTTCTGGTCGAGCATCACCTGCTGCGGCGCCGGGTCGGCCTGCTCGGGCGCGACCGGCACCGGAGCGGGCGCGGGGGCGGCCTGCTGCTCGGGGGCGGGGAAGCGCGCGGCGAGGCCGTCGAGCAGCCGGGCGTAGGCCGGGGTGATGTCCGGGCCCGGGACGGCGGTGCCGTCCTCCCAGCCCTGGACCAGGGCCGAGTTCACCCGCAGGGCGGCGGCGATCTGCGCGGGCGTGAGCCCGGCCGCCAGGCGCAGCCGCTTGCGCTCCGCCGGGACCGGCAGGCCGGTGCGCACGGCTGCGAGCAGCTCGTCGACGGAGTTGAACAGGTCATCCGACATCGGGGGTCGCTCCTCAGCGTCCGTTGGGTCGGGTCGGGTCGAGGCGGGGGTCGCCGAACAGGGCGTCGAAGACGTCCTCGGTGACGCAGGCGATCAGGCCCTGCTCGGCGTGGCGCAGGGTGTAGCCGGCGGTGCGCCCGAGGTCGGCCACCGCGATCGGGACCTGCGGGCGGTAGTAGAAGGTGAGCTCCCGGCCGGCGAACTCCGTCGGGCCGGTCGCCCGCTCCGCCGGGGCGAACGGCAGGGTGAACGAGGGCAGGTCGGCCACGTCGGGCTCGGCGGCCAGGTGCAGGACGCCGTCGTCGGTGGTGCGGAAGGCGACGACCAGGTCCACGCCGCCGCTGCGGCGGTCCCGCGGCAGCCCGTGACCCTCCAGCACCCGGCCGAGCTGGGAGGGGGCCATGGCGGCCGCGAGGCCCAGCGCGCGCCGGTTGGAGTAGCTGCCGGTGGCGTCCGCGCGGGACATCGCCAGCTCCTTCACCAAGGTCAGGTGCTGAGTGACGTGGCTGATGCGGGCGACCAGGGCGGTGAGCTCGTCGAAGTCGGAGGCCTGCGAGGGCTCCACCAGTCTCTCGTTGCGCAGTGCCGCGAGCAGCGCCCGGCCCAGGTCATCGGGGACCTCGACCCGCTCGCCGCCGATGCTGATCCTCACGATTCAACTCCCAAACAGTAGAACGTAACCAAATGCTACGCCCGTCCATTCTGGGAGTCAAAGAGGAAAGGGCGCACGACCGATGCCGCGCGCCCTTGCTGGTTTGGGTCAGACTGCGTGCGGGGCGGCCCGACGGTCCCGCCAGTACGCGAACAGCGCCAGCCAGTGGTGCCGGGCCCGGCTCGGTACCGCCCACTTCCTGTCCGGCAGGTCGTCGCCCAGGTCCTCCAGGACGATCTGCACCGCCAGGTCCAGCCAGCCGGCCATGTAGCCGTAGCGCAGCAGCAGCTCGCGCAGCTCCTGGTCCGTTGCCGGCAGCTCCTCGCGCTCGAGCCAGTGCGCGCCGCGGAACTGCTCCACGGTCAGGGGCCGGCTCATCAGCACCGGCACCGCCAGCTCGACGAAGTCGCGGTCCCTGGCCTCGTGGCGGCTCATGTCGACGGGACCGCGCAGCTGCTGCTGAAGTTCCCGGGCCCCCTCGGTGGAATCGGCGGCCACGACCAGGGCGCGGGGCGCGGGGCTGTTGACCCCGTCGTCGGGCTCGCGCGTCACCCACACCCAGCACGGTGGCGGCGCAGCCACCAGTCGCGCCCGGTGCCGATCGGCCTCCGCGTCGTCGCACAGCGGCCCGATCTTCGTCCACGCCCTCGTCCTGATCGCCGGGTCTTCCGTCACCGGCGCCCAGTACACGTACGGCAGCGCCAGCCGCTCGTGCACCGCTTGCAATCGGCCAGCGAACTCCTCGACCGTCATCCCGAGGTAGGCGAAGTCCTCGGCGTACCGCTCCAGCTCCACCGCCCCGCTGCGCCACAGCGCCCGGTGCAGATCCCCCGCCAGACTCTGGAACAGGCCCGCAGGCAGGCGCAGCGCCGCCTCTAGCGATCCGAGCCGGGAGTTGCACCGCCGGCACAGCGCGCCTTCTCCGAACTAACTGGCCCGGACGGGAATCGTGTCAGAAGTCTGGTCTAGGTTTGGCCTGTGAACCACAGCAGCTCCAAGGCCGGGGCGTCC
>NZ_JBSFJU010000124.1:0-11249 GCF_053598215.1 Kitasatospora sp. NPDC001175
TCTCCACGCTGCCCGGCCGTCACCACGATCGACATGGGCTTCTGCCCCTGCTCGACGGCCAGGTGCAGCTTGGTGGTGAACCCACCGCGCGAACGCCCCGGCCCGTGATCACCAGGCTCGGCAAAGACACCACCCGGTGACTCCTTCTGCAGATCACCCCGCTTCCGGGCCCCGGCCGCATGCTGATGGGCACGGCACACCGTGGAGTCGACGCTCAGGTCCCACGTGATCGCACCCTTCGCGTCAGCCAGGGACTGAAGCTGGGTGAGGACCCGGTGCCAGGTACCATCCCGTTGCCACCGGCGGAACAGGTCGTAGATCCGGCCCCACGGCCCGTACTCGACGGGTACGTCCCGCCACGGAACACCGGTCCGGACCCGGAACCGTATGCCGTCGATCAACTGCCGCCGAGACCAGACAGGCGGCCGACCTGCCTTCACGCCCTTCGGCAGCAACGGCTCCAGCGCCGCCTACTGCTTGTCCGTGAGATCTCCCCGCCCCATGAACGGTGACCATGCACCGCCTCAAGATCCACTTTCAACACACGGCCTAGATGGAGAGCCAACGGACAGCGGCCTGGCCTCGCAGCGTGCGTCTACGTGACCGGATGCACGGTGCGGGGCTGCTGGCTACCGGGGCAGCTTCGCGCAGCGCTCGGGGTAGGCGGTGGTGACGTAGCGCATAGCGGTTGCCTCGGTGATGCCGAAGAGCCGCATGAGCTTGAACGGGTCGCCGGTGGCGAATGCCTCGTCGAGGATGCGGTCCTGCCGGAGCCTGTCGAGGGTCTGCCCCTTGGGCAAAATCAAGTTCAGCTGCATGGTGATCCGGCCTACGGCCGGGTGGTCCGGGTCGAGGGCCGTCTTCTGGGTGACCAGTAGATGGGGGTTGACGCTGGTGGGCCAGCGCCGGTGGCGGTAGGTGAACCAGTCGGCGGCCAGGCGGTGGGTGAGCTCCTCCAGGTAGAGGGTGTGCCGCCGCATGCCGCGGCGCAGTACGAGGGTGCCGCGGGCGAGGTTCAGATCGGCGGCGAGAGCGGTGCGGATCTCTGAGGCCGGGACGGGGTTCAGCCAAGATGCCTGCAAAAGGGGCCATGACGTGATCTTGGTGGGGTGACGGGCCCGGTCGCGGTGCCTCAGTTGGCGAGCTGGCGGGCCGCGGCGAGCCGGGGACTGGGGATCTCTTCTGCGGGCAGGGCTGCGAAGTCGGCGTGGGCCTGCTCAACGGCTTCGGGGTACGCCTGAGCCTTCTCGTGCTCGGCCAGCGCCCGGTAGATGCTGGCCAGGCCGGGGTTCTGGCCCTTGCGCTTGCCGGTGGGGATGATCAGGTCGGGGCGGATCTGCTCGACGGATTCGCCCGCTGCCCGGCGCCGCAGCACGGTGTGGAGCATGTCGTCGTTGATGACGGGCGGGCGGCCGCCGTGCTTGCCCTTGCGGGCGGCGGCGTCGAGCCCTTCGAGGGTGGCCTCGCGGATGCTCTCGCGCTCGGTCTCGGCCATGGCGGCGAAGAACCCGAAGAGCATCCGGCCGGGGCCGGAGGGGTCGTAGATGCCGGGCAGCGGGCCGGCCAGCATCTCCAGGACCAGGCCGTGGGCGGTCAGGTGGTCAGCCAGCGCGGTGAGTTCAGCGGCGTCGCGGCCGAGCCGCTTCATCTCGTAGACGGTGAACAGCACGCGGCAGTGCGGGGCGTGGGCCTTGATCCCGCGGGCGAGGGCGAGGGCGGTCTCGAACTGGGGGCGGACCCGGATCCGGGTGCTGATCTTCTCGGAGAAGATCTTGTCGATGCCGTGCGCGCTGAGCGCGTCCAGCTGCGACTGCAGTTCCTGGGTGAGGTGGCTGCAGCGGGCGTACCCGATGCGGATGTCCGCGCCGGGGGTGTCCGTCTCGGGCGCGGCCGGTGGCGGGGTGCCGGGCCGCCAGGGCTGGCCAGGGCCGCGGTCGGCGGGGGTCGGCACCCGCAGCAGCTTGGCGAGCCGGGCCACCTTCTTGAAGCGGCCGGTGTGGTAGATCCCGGCGACGGCGCCCGAGCGGGAGCGGCAGGGCGAGCCGGGCTGGACGCCGCAGCGCGGGCAGTCGTGGCGCCGACGTCGTCGGCGTCGCTCTCGATGGTGTCCTGAAGGTCCGTCATGCCCGAAATCCTCTCACAAACCATTCCCAGAACAGGGGTCCGTCACCACCTGTGTGAGAACGAGTTCTGAGAACAGATGGGGCGTCCGGACCGTCTCCGGCGACCGTTTCCGATCTTCCTCCCGGAAAGGGTCGTTTGCGGGAGCAATCGGACGCGATGGCCATGCGGCATCCATGCACTCAGGGGACTGTCGATCATTCCGCTTGACAGGCCTTCAGTTCCATAGTCCTATAGTACTAGGAAGATAGATAAATGAGGTTACGGTGATCGAGTTTCACATCGAGGCCCGGTCCGGTGTCGCGCCTTACATGCAGCTGGTCCACCAGGTACGCCAGGCTCTGCGGCTGGGATTGCTGTCCGAGGGGGATCGCCTGCCGAAGGTCAAGGACGTCGCGGCCATGGTCGCGATCAACCCCAACACCGTGCTCAAGGCTTACCGGCAACTGGAGAACGAGGGACTGGTCTCCCCCAAGCCCGGGGTCGGCACGTTTGTCACCGGCACGCTCGGCGACACGCCGCGATCCGAGCACGAGCCGTTGCGCCAGGAGTTGCAGCGCTGGCTCGCCAAGGCCCGTGGCGCCGGGCTGGACGAGGAGAGCATCGAGGCCCTGTTCCTCAACACCTTTCGCAGTTCCACCGAAGAGGAGAAATGACCGCGATCATCGAAGCAAGAGGGCTCGGCAAACGCTACGGCCGACGTCAGGCGCTGTCCGACTGCACGCTGAGTGTGCCGGCCGGGCGGGTCGTCGGGCTGGTCGGCCCGAACGGAGCGGGCAAGTCGACCCTGCTGCAGCTGGCCTGCGGCATGCTCACCCCGACCTCCGGCAGCATCGAAGTCCTCGGCGAACGCCCCGCGTCCAGTACCGCCCAGATGGCCAGGGTCGGCTTCGTCGCCCAGGACACGCCCACCTACGCCGCGCTGTCGATCGCCGACCACCTGCGCCTGGGCGCCAAGCTCAACCCCCGCTGGGATGCCGGGCTGGCCAAGCGCCGGATCCAGCAGCTGGGCCTCGACCCCGCGCAGCGGGCCGGCCGGCTGTCCGGCGGCCAGCGCGCCCAACTGGCCCTGACCCTCGCTGTGGCCAAGCGCCCCGACCTGTTGCTGCTCGATGAGCCCGTCGCGGCACTCGACCCCCTGGCCCGGCGCGGGTTCCTGCAGAGCCTGATGGAGTTCGTGGCCGAGGCCGAGGCGACGGTCGTGCTCTCGTCGCACCTCGTCTCGGATCTGGAGCGGGTCTGCGATCATCTGGTCGTCCTGGCCGCCTCCCGGGTCCAGGCCGTCGGCGAGATCGACGACCTGCTGGCCACCCACTTCAGGCTCACCACGGCCCGCCGCGAGGCCGACACGCTGCCCACGGGCATGCAGGTCATCCAGGCCAACCACACCGACCGGCAGAGCACATTCGTCGTGCGCGCCGACGCGGCCATCGACGATCCCTCCTGGGTGATGGAGCCGCTCGCCCTGGAGGACCTCGTCCTCTCCTACATGAAGCAGGCCGGTGCCGCTGGCGCCGACCACCGACCCGTGCTGGAGACGCAGCGATGATCTGGCTGACCTGGCGTCAATTCCGCCTGCAGTTTCTGGTGGCCGCATCCGCCCTGTCCGCTGTCACGGCCTACCTGCTGATCAGTGGATTCCAGCTGCACAACGCCTACAACAACGCCCTGGCCGGCTGCCCGAACGGCGGCTGCTCGCCACTGTCCCAGCTGACCACCCAGTACCAATTCCCGTACTACCTCGGCAGCGGTCTGGTACTCCTGGTACCGGGCCTGATCGGGGCCTTCTGGGGCGCGCCACTGATCGCCCGCGAGCTGGAGACGGGCACGCACCGGCTGATCTGGAACCAGAGCATCAGCCGCACGCGCTGGCTCGCGGTCAAGCTCCTGTCCATAGGCCTGGCCGCCGTGGTCACCACCGGACTGCTCAGCCTGCTGGTGTCCTGGTTCGCCAGTCCGCTCGACCGGATCAACAACAACCGCTTCATCCCGCTGCTCTTCGGCGCCCGAGGCGTCGTCCCGCTCGGCTACGCCGCTTTCGCAGTCGCCCTCGGGACGTGCGCCGGCCTGCTGATCCGGCGCAGCGTGCCCGCGATGGCGGCCACGCTGGCGGTCTTCGCCGCCGTCCAGGTCCTCATGCCGCTGGCGGCCCGGCCGCACCTGGAGTCGCCCGTCCGCGGGAACGTGGCACTCACCTCCGAGGCGATCAAGTCCGCGTCGCTCATCGGGTTCACGAATGGAACAGGCCCGACCGCAGCGTACGTGGCGGACCTGAACGTACCCGGCGCCTGGGTCCTTTCCGGGCCCGAACCGGTCAGGACCTCGTCCGGTCAAGCGCTCACCATGGCGACCCAGCCCTGCGCGAAGGTCTCGGACGAGGCCACCCGTGACGCCTGCCTCGCCAACGCCGATCTGCACGTGACGGCCACCTACCAGCCCGCTGACCGCTACTGGGCCTTCCAGTGGTGCGAGACGGCGATCTTCCTTGCACTCACCGTCGGCCTGACGGGTTTCAGCGCCTGGTGGCTGCGCGGCAGGCTCGCCTGACCCGGGCAGGGCAGCGACAAAGCCGGCTCCCCACGGCACGGGAACTCGTCGGTCATAACCGGTCCGAAGCAGCGGTACCGCTGATCCCAGCCGCTCCGAGCCTGTGGCGCGGAACAGCGCGCACCGAAGCCATGCCGACCCCGTCCAGTACACGGCTGCAGCGCAGCCGGGCGAAATGATCTGGCCGTAAGCCACCCCATCCCGCCCAGGCCCATCATCCAATCCTGCCGCGCTTCCAGCCGCAACACAGCGGCTGTCGTCGCAACCTCCGGCCGGATGAGGCCGGTCCCCGAGCGGCCACTCAGGCCGGGGTCCGCTCTTCTGCAAGACAGCCGGGCCGCCCGGTGAGCTTCCCCCGCTGGGCGGGAAGTGCTGATTAGCTGGCCGACAGTGATTGACGGGGTTTCAGATTCGCTTGCCCGACCGTCGCCTGGTCGGCGTAGAACTTGGGCCGCTCGCCTGCAACGACCTCCCCTTTTGCCGGCACCTCTGTGCGGGCGGGACCGGGCTGAAGCAGATCGTCGCAGCGCAGATCGGCGGTACCGCGCACCCGTTCGCCGTCGACAACTACGGCAACCTTCACATCCGCGACGGCGACCACAGCGCCACCCTGGTCGGGCCAGCACGACATCGCGGGCAACACCCACACCTGGCCCGGCTGATACGACATCCGACCCACCGACACCTACGACGCCTCCCTCGGCTGCAGGGGCCACAGTCCGCCCCTGCAGCCCATCACACGCACTGGAGAAGGAGAACCATGTTGAAATCCACCTGGAGGCGGTCCGCCGTCGCCCTGGCCATCATCCTCCTGGCCAGCTCTGCAGCAACCCTGTCCGCAGGGCCGGCGATCGCGGCCTCGGTCGCCCCGGTGGCTGCTCCGGGGCTTTCCGCCGCCGCATCCTCCGCCGTCTCCATGCAGCAGGGCTCTGTCCAACTGGAGCTTCCCCGTCCGACGGGCCCGTACGCCGTCGGAGTCGGCACGCTGCACCTGACTGACTGGGACCGCACCGACCCCTGGGTACCCTCCGCCGGGCCGCGACAGCTGTCGGTGTCGATGTTCTACCCGGCCCGGCACGACACCGGCGAGCCCGCTCCGTACATGACCCTCGGCGAAGCGCAGGGCTTCGTGGCGACGCGAATTCCCCCGGGTACCGGAGTCCAGCCGCAGGACGTCATGGCCATCAAGACCTACGCCTACACCGACGCGAAGGCGGCAAGCGGGAAGTTCCCGCTGGTGGTCCTCTCCCCCGGCTTCGAGAACCCCCGCGCCACGCTGACCAGCCTGGCGACCGACCTGGCCAGCCACGGCTACGTAGTGGCCCTGGTCGGGCACACCTACGAGGACTCCGGCGAGACACTCGCCGACGGCAGCACCCCGGGATGCACGCTGTGCGCGGGCGGCGCACCGGACACGCTCCCCGACAGCCGGGCGAAGGACGTGTCGTTCGTCCTGGACCGGCTGACCGGGCACCACCCGGCCTGGCGCCTGGCGCACCTGAGCGACCGCGACCGCATCGGCATGGCCGGGCACTCGGCCGGCGGCGAGTCAGCGCTGACGGCGATGGCCGAGGACCAGCGGATCCTGGCCGGGGTGAACATGGACGGACAGTTCGATCCGCCAGTGCCGGCCGACAAGCTCCAGGGACGCGCGTTCCTCCTGCTCGGGAAGCAGAGCGATCACTCCGCCGGCGGCGGGGAAACGTCCTGGGGAAAGACCTGGGCAGGTTGGGATGGCTACAAGCCCTGGCTGGCCGTCGCGGGGGCCTCGCACGCCAGCTTCACGGACGTCCCGATCCTGGGCGCCGAGATCGGCCTTCCGGTCCCTCCGGGGATGACGACCTCGCCGGCCCGCGGGGCGCAGCTGACCCGGGAGTACGTCGGGGCCTTCTTCGACCAGACGCTGAAGGGCATCCACCAGCCCCTGCTCGACGGGCCGTCGTCGGCGAACCCGGAGGTGCTCTTCCAGCACCCGTGATCGGTCGCCACTCGGCCCCGCTCAACCGCTGAACGCCCCAGCCGGTCCCGGCGACCTCGATGTCAAGCACGGGACCGGCCAGGGCGTTCTCACGATGGAAGACGTAACGGTCCTGAAAGGCTTCGGAAGCTCCGGCGTCATGCCGCCGATACTCGCGACGCGGCGGCGTTCTCCGCTCCGGTGACATAGTCCACCCGTCTGCACGGGGGCACTCTGGCACTGCCAAGGCTTCCCAGCCGCCGAGGTACGGGACGCGCCGCCGTACTCATCTGCCATCTCAAACGCTGACTCGCCGACCGGAGACTCGGTCACACCCGACCTGACCACCAAACCAGTCACAAGTGCACAAGAACTGCAGAGCAGGGGGAAGCACGATCGACGTCACGGAACCCGTGCCTGTTTAGGCAGCCGGTGACGCCTCCGGGTGGTCCTGGGAGCCGAGCTTGGTGAAGTCGACGTCCAGGTGCGGCTCATACGCCTCCGGCCGCAGGTCGAGTTCGTGGGTGGAGTACTCGCCGAACCGCGTGATCTTCTCGGTCATGGCGAGACCTCCGCCAGGTCCTCCGGGTCGATCTTCCAGCCCCCGGCCTGCAGTTCGCGCACCGCCTGGGCGATGTCCAGGGTGTTGTGGAAGATCAGGCAGTTGGTGAGCAGGGCGTTGAACTTGACCGCCTTCTCCTGCTCAACGGGGTCGTTGTCGGCGATGACGCCCCGGTTGCCGAAGCGCACCCACTCGGAGAAGCCGTTGAACGCCTCGACCTTGTTGGTCGCGGCGGTCACCCGCCGGCGCATCTGCGGGTCGGTCACCTGGCCCTGCCTCGGCAGGTAGTCCCGCGAGGTGCGGAAGCGCAGCAGGTGCCCGAGCGCGTCCAGGACACGACTGTCCTCGCTGGTCGCCACCAGGTCCAGGTTCTCCAGCAGGTTCAGCATCACCGGCCTGTCCGCCTTCAGGTGTCCGTGCAGCAGCACCTCCCACAGGTCGCCGTGGTGGGCGGAGACCTTCTCGATCTGGTCGTACTGGGCGGCGAACCCGCCGAAGCCGTCCACCACCGAGGTGACGCTGAACAGGCCGTTGGACTGCATCATCAGGCCCTCGGAGAGTTTGAGGAACGCCGCCGACACCTTCCGGTTCAACCGGCGCGACACCTCGCCCGGCAGCGCTTCCTCGTCCAGGCCCTCCAGGGCGTCCAGGGTCTCCTTAGTCAGCGCGCCGGCCTTCGCCCTCGCCGTCTGCGCGGGCCCGTCGGTGTCCACCTGCCGCAGCAGGGTGCGGTAGTTGCCGACCAGTACCTCGACGATTCCCTGCTGCTGGCGGCGGATCTCCTCCAGCTCGTCGCGGGCCCGCTTCACCTTGGTGGCCACCCGCTTGCAGAACATCGTGGTCAGGTCGTCGCGCACCCGCATCCGGGCCTTGTGGAGCAGGCAGGCGATCAGCGTGACGCGCTTGGTCTCCGCGTAGTCCTGCAGCACGGCCGCGTCCGCCGCCTCGGCCTCGCCCGCGAAGTCCGCGATCTTCCCGGCGGCCAGCCCCTCCAGCCACATCTCGGTGTCGCCCAGCTCGTCCAGCCACCTGCGGTGGTCCGCCAGCTTCTTGAGGTGCGACCAGGTCGCCCGCTTCGCGGGCTGCTTCAGCTGGTTGAACAGCGTCTTGCGGTCCAGGCCGAGCGTGGTCACCAGCCGCAGTAGCCCGGCCCGATCCTTCCCGCCGATCCGCCGGTGGACCAGGGCAAAGATGTCGGTGTTCACCTCGGTGCGGATGCTCATCGCCATCCGGTCCAGCGTCGAGAACGCCGGCAGCTCCAGGCCCTGCTGGACCAGCTGTTCCAGTGCGACGTTGATCAGGTCGGCCGGGTTGTTCTTCGACGCGGCCTCCGCCCGGATCGCCTCCCCGGCCACCTTGCGGCCTGCCCGGCGTCGTAGGTCACCCCAACCCGCTGGCGGATCAGCGACCGGTGGTTCTTCGCGGTCTTCTCCGCGCTGTAGCCGGCCACCACGCCTTCCGGCAGCTCCGCGGCCCTCCGCACGAAGTCGACCACCGTCTCCGGGACCTCCTCCCACCGCGGGAAGCACCCCATCCGCTGGTAGGACTTCAGCAGCACCAGCAACGCAAGTTGGTGCCCGTCCGAGTCCGTCCGGACCACCGCCCACTCCACCTCCTCCCGACTCGGAGAGAAGAACAGGTGCAGCTCACGCGCGGTGATCAGCCGCTTGAACCGCGGATACGCGGTCCGCTCGATCGAGGTCATCCCGAAGCCCTACAACCCGAAACCGACGCGCGACCCCCGCCCGCGCGGGCATGCTCACACTCCGGCTGCCGACCGAAGATCGAAAACCCGATACCCAGGACAGACGGCAGCTGGCAGTGGTAAATGCCTGACGGACCTGGTCAGGGCTTCAAAATCACGTCATGGCCCCGATTACACGTACCTTGGCTGGACCCCGGGAGCCCCGTGGGTTCAGGGAAACTGAAGGCTCTTCAGCGGGAACCCGCGGGTCGAATGGTGTGCTCTGCCGGGATCGACCCGTGAGTTCGTGCCGACTCACGGCGAGGCGTCCTGGCTCGTGGGCGTCGTCGCCTCGTGGAGATGCTCCTCAACAGGACCCAGGTGCTGGCCATGGGCCAGGACGATCTCGTCTGCGAGGTTGAGGATGCGGATGGTGCCGTCGGGAAACTGGACGGTGATGCCGACGGCGAAGTCGTAGTCGCCGCGCTGGTAGCGGATCTCCCGAACGGAGAGGATCCGCTGGCCGACGAACCGGGTCATGGGGAAGTCGGGCAGGTCGTCCTCGACCGTGGTGTGGCCGTACTCGTCCATGTCGTAGGGGCCGTGAGGCTGATCGATCTCCAGGGACAACCCGTCGCCCGGAGTGTGGAACCGAACGGGGCCGAGCCCGTCCATGTGCAGCCACATGTGGAGGAGGGAGGGCTCGGTCTCCTGGTAGTGGTGCCAGGACGTCGTCACCTTCAGCAGGCGTCTGTCGACCAGGTCCTCAGCGTTGATCATCCACCGATGCTGTCACAGCGTTCAACGACTCGGCACTGGATTCCAGGAGGCGCCTGGCCGAGTCCGCGTAGCGAATCGCGGTCTTCTCGGCCAGGCCGAAGACCTCAGCGAGGTGGAGCGGGTCGGGGCCGTGAACGAGGGCTTCTTCGAGCTGGCGGTCGACGCGGAGCCGTTCGAGGGTGGCGGTCTGGCCGCGAAGCGCGGCGGAGACCGAGACGCCGCTGATGGGGCCGGTCTCCAGCGCGGTCTGCTTGTTGATCAGCAGGTGTGGGTTGGCGGTGTCGGGCCAGCGCCGTCGCCGGTGCTCCAGCCAAGCCAGGGCCGTCTGCAGGGTGAGCTCGTCCAGGGGTCGGACGCGGCTGTTGATGACGAGCCGGCGGTTGCCGATGTCGAGGTCGTCGAGCTGGATGCGGCGGATCGCACCGGGTCGGGCGGCGTGGACGGCCGCGAGGGCGAGGATCAGCCGGTCCGCCGGGCGGGTCACCGAGGCGACCGAGGACTGGATGTCCTCGGATTCCAGGGGCTGGCTGGATGACGCTGTTCGCCTGCTGGCCGACCCGGATGCGGCTGGTCGGGTTCTTGAAGATCGTGCCGTTTTTCTTGGCCCGGGTGAACAGCGACCGCAGGGCGACCAGGGTGTGCTTGCGCTGGGAGCCGTGGACGGTTTCCAGGTGGGCGAGGACGTCGTCGCGGGTGACCTCGCGCAGGTGGTCGTAGCGGTTCGACCACTCCAGCAGCACCGGCCGTAGCCGGTTGAGGTAGCCCCAGACGGTTGCCACGTCCCGGGGCTGTGAGCGGGGGCCGCCGTCGTGCAGGGTCCGGGCCCACTCCTGGACGTCGCGCCTGATGCCGGCCGCGAGGCCGTCGAGCTTGGACTCCAGCCACAGGTCGAAGGAGGACGGCCGGTCGTCGAGGAAGACGCCGATGTGGTCGAGTACTTCCGCGGTCCGTTCGATGCTGAGTCCCCGGGGCCGCAGGGCCGGGAACAGCTCGGTGTGCCGGATGATGTCGCCGTCGGTGTGGCCGGACAACACGATGACCAGGGCCCGGTCAACGCCCAGGCAATCGCCTCGGGGCCAGCCGTGGGCCTCGCCGAGGCGGTGGGCGACGTGCCGGGCCCAGGCCAGCCATGGGTTGTCGGGCCGCGCGTGCTCCCGGCGGTCGAACCGGGTGAAATCGCGGCGGGCCTCGAACAGAGCCGGCTGGACTCAGCCGGAGGCCGGCGAAAGCGCCGGGGCGGGGTCGGGAAGCCGGGGCCGTCCCCGGCGCTTGCCGCGCGGCGGGCCCGGGCAGCGCGGACGGTGGAGGTTGATCAGGAACAGCCGATGGTGCCGTACCTGTTCCAAGTATGGCTTCAGTACGGTGACTTGACCTTTGGCGCCCTGGCTCGCCTGATGCCAGCACAGACGGCAGTAGCCCTTCTTCAACCGCACGAGTCGCCGGCATCCGCTGCACTCAGCCGGTTCCTCGGCGCGGCGGAAGCTCTGGCACGCGCTGCAGGCCCGGCCGGGCAGCACGCCCCAGCCGAAGCAGTCCGGGCAGGTGGCGGGCGGCTTGCACCTGCCCGCCGGCAGGACGTAGGCCATCACGCCGGGGGC
>NZ_JBSFJU010000125.1:0-11174 GCF_053598215.1 Kitasatospora sp. NPDC001175
AGTTCGGCGGCCTGGCATTCGCCGGCCTGGGCATCGGCCTCGTCGTGGCCGCCCGCTCCTACGCCGCCCGTACCCACCCCGTCTGTGCCAGCGCCATGACAACGAAGCGGCCCAAGTAGCCGGGTACCGGAATGTCAGCTTCCCGCTGGCGATCAATGAGCAGCCGCGGCGGTTCCCGGTCAAAGCGCGCAAGATCGCACGTCAGGCCGACTGGGCTTTCGCACGCCCGGCACCGACCGCGATCACCCGAGCGAGACTCCCGTTCGATCGACAAGCCCGGCGATCGGTACGACAACGGCTTCTGAACCTTTCGTCCAACCTCCGGTTATCGATTCCGTGGCGTTCGAGTTGGTCACCCATATGGGGATCCTCCAGACACGGATACGACCTCCGCTTCACGCTGTGTGATGTCGAGTCAGACAAGGGAAGTGGAGGTCGTCGGTGTCGAGTGTCGTTCATGAAGCCGACCCCCAGCAGGCGAACGCTGAACTGTCCTCCTTTCGGCTGGACTTGTACGCCGCGGAGAAGCACTCGACCGAGAAACACAGTTCGACTGCCGAGCGCCCCTCTCTCGGAACGACGACTTGTCAGGCCAGGAACCTGGCCACCCGGTCGCCCCAGGCACGCACGCCAGCAGAGTCGCTCGACACGTGCAACTCAGCGCCGGGGAGTAGGTCGGCGAGCTGTTCGGCAGTGGACCTTGGGTGGCTGGGGTCGTCCGCGAGGGCCAGGATCAGGGTGGGCTGGGTGAGTTCTCCGAGCTTCTCGCGGGGCGGCAGGTCCGAGGCGGCCAGCCCCTGGAAGAGCGCGGGCAGCAGCTCGGCGTGCACACCAAGCTCCCGCGGCGGGTAGGGAAGGCCGGACAGCGAGGGCGGAATCGGAGCGGCGGCGGCCGCCGCGGTGAACGCGCCGACGCCGTGCTCCGCCACCAGCCCTGCAGCCATGCGGTAGTTGTCGGCCTGCGCGGCCCGGGTCTCCCACGCGGTGGGCGGGATGACCAGCACGAACCGGTCGAACAGCGCCGGGGCGTTGACCGCTGCGTGCAGCACCGTGGCACAGCCCAGCGAGGCCCCCATCCCGGTCACCGGTCGCGTCCCGCCCAGGTGGTCGAGGAGTTCGACGAGGTCGGCGGCGAAGCGTTCGAAGCGGTAGTCCTCGGGATCCGGGCGTCCGGTGGACGCGCCGTGCGCCCGGGCGTCGTATCGGACGAACCGCCGCTCGGGCAGGGTCTCGACGGCCTCCCAGTTGAGCATGCCCAGCTCGTCCTCGGCCTTGCGGCTGAGGAGCGCGCCGTGGGCGTAGACGGCCAGGGGGCCTTCGCCCTGGTCGTTGTAGTCGATGCGGATGCCATCGTGAAGGGTGAAGTGCATGATCACGGCAACCGGAGATCGGGCACTTTCATTCCGGGCGTCAGTATCGCAAGAGGGGGTAACGGCAGGATCGCTGACGGTTCGCCAGGGTGTCTGCAGCCCGACCGTCAGCACTCCGGCGCCGGATACCGTCGGACGGTCCGGCCGATCGGCCGCGTTCCCGTACAGGTGGGCCAGGGCGGCAAGACCTGCCTTCATTCCCGGACCGGCGGAGAATCCCCCAACCGGAAGACCCTGTTCGACTGCCAAGCGCCCCTCTCGGTACGACAACGGCTTCTGAACAGCGTCGGTGCCACCGGGGCCGGGGGCGATCGAGGCGAGGGCCTTCTGGGCCTGTTTGACCAGGATGGGGACCTTGGCATTCTCGTCGTTGGTCAGGCCGCGCTCCAGCAGGACGGTTTTGGCGGTCGCCTCGATGAGCTGCTTGGCGCCGGTGGGGTCGCCGGCCAGGTCGCGGGAGATGCGCTGGAGTTCGGCGAGGATTCCGGATGGGTCGCGCAGGCCGCTGAGGTCCTGGGACTGGCTGCGCAGGGGTGGGCGGACCCAGGTGACGCGGCCGCGTTCGCTGACGGTCAGGCCGTCGCGTTCCAGTGGGACGGCGACCTCGTCCAGCCACGTGTCCTGCCACTGTTCCCGGATGCCGTGGAGCACCAGGTCCTCGGGGACGATTCCAATCCATGGCCTGGGCGTACTGCTGGAAGGAAGTTCAGCGCACCCCGGAATCCTGGTAGCACAGGTCTTCGGGAGCGACCGGCGCTTCCAGGACGCCGCCACTCACGCCCCACTGCGCTGGTGCGTGAACTTCGCCAGCCTGCGGCTTCCCCGGGGTGCTACAGAGCAGGCGCGCAGACCACGGGCGGAGACAACCTCGGATCAGCCCCCTGGCCGCACGCCCACTCGCGCGGCCTCTTAATATCATCTCGCATTCTTCGACGGACGCTGATGCCCGCTTGGCCGTGCCCGTCGTCCAACGCCCAACACGACACGACGACTTCACTACATGGCGATGGAGTCGTGCATCGAGGAGGAACGTTCATGAACACCCGGAGGATCGGCGCGGCCGCCGCGACAGCGTTGGCGGTTCTGGCTGCCCGCGACCTCATCCAGAAGAGGCACGCACTGCTCCGGAACTTCCCGGTGATCGGGCACGCCCGGTACCTGTTGGAGACCATCGGGCCGGAGCTGCGCCAGTACATCGTGACCTCCAACGAGGAGGAGCGCCCGTTCAGTCGTGACCAGCGCACCTGGATCTACGCGTCGGCGAAGGAGGAGAACAACTACTTCGGCTTCGGAACCGACGTCGACGTCGAGCACGTGCAAGGGCACGCCTACCTGAAACAGCGCACGTTCGCCGGCGCTCTGCCCGACGCGCACGACCCGCAGGCCCCACTGCCCTCGGCCAAGGTGCTGGGCGGGCCGCGCGGTCGCGCCAAGGCGTTCCGGCCGGCGAGCGTGGTGAACATCTCGGCGATGAGCTTCGGATCGCTCTCCGGCGCGGCTATCACAGCGCTCAACAAGGGGGCGGCGCTGGCGGGCACGACGCACAACACGGGCGAGGGCGGCCTCTCGCCGTACCACCGCAACGGCGGCGACCTCGTCCTCCAGATCGGTACGGCGTACTTCGGCTGCCGCAACGAGGACGGCAGCTTCAACCTCGACAAGCTCAAGGACGTGGTCGCCGGCGCCCCGGTCAAGGCGATAGAGATCAAACTCTCCCAGGGTGCCAAGCCAGGCCTGGGCGGGATGCTGCCGGGCGCGAAGGTGACCCCGGAGATCGCCCAGATCCGCGGCATCCCGGTCGGCAAGGACTGCGCCTCCCCGTCGCGGCACACGGCGTTCAGCGACGTCGACTCGATGCTCGACTTCGTCGAGTTGCTCGCCACCGAGACCGGTCTGCCGGTCGGAGTCAAGAGCGCGGTGGGAGAGATGGGCTTCTGGCAGGAGCTGGCCACGCTGATGGCGCGTGGTGACCGTGGTGTCGACTTCGTGACCATAGACGGCGGCGAGGGCGGCACCGGGGCCGCGCCGCTGATCTTCACCGACTCGGTGTCGCTGCCGTTCCGGATGGGCTTCTCCCGGGTCTACGGCACCTTCGCCGAGCTGGGCCTGACCGACGACCTGACCTTCATCGGCTCCGGCAAGCTCGGTCTGCCCGAGAACGCCGCGGTCGCCTTCGCCCTGGGTGCCGACATGATCAACGTGGCCCGTGAGGCGATGCTGTCCATCGGCTGCATCCAGTCGCAGAAGTGCCACACCGACAAGTGCCCCACCGGCATCGCGACCCAGAATCCGTGGCTGGCCCGCGGCCTCGACCCGACCTCGAAGGCCACCCGGGCCGCTGTCTACCTGCGTACCCTGCGCAGGGAGCTGATCAAGATCTCGGGGGCCATGGGCGTCGCCCACCCGGCACTCATCACCGCTAACGACATCGAGATCATGAACGGCGACTACGAGGCCCGCACCCTGGCCGGCGTCTACGGCTACAAGGACGGCTGGGGCGAGCTCGGCCCGCACCTCGCCGATGAGATCACGGCACTTCTCGCCACCAAGCCGACCTCCGTCCAGAAGCCGGCCGTCTGACGCGCCGACAGCGACAAGCACCGCGCTCAGGGCTCCCCGCGCGGGGCACGGGGAGGCACCAGCCCGTGTCTCCCTCACCTGCCCACCCACCTGCCCTTACCCCACTACCACTCCGCGCCGAGGCGATCACAACATGACTGAACAAGTGAGATTCAAGAGCGTCGTCGGCCCCGAACTGGCCGGGTCGATCGACCTGCCAGTGGGCGAGATCCGGGGCTGGGGGATCCTCGTCCACGGATTCACGCTCGGCAAGGACTCGCCGGCCGCCTCGCGCGTCAGCAAGCAGCTGGCACGCGAGGGGATCGGGATGCTGCGCTACGACAACCTCGGGATCGGAGGCTCCGACGGCGACTGGGGGGACGGTTCCTTCACGATCAAGGTCCAGGACACCGTCCGTGCAGCAGCCTTGATGGCAGAGCGAGGGACTCCGGCAGACCTGCTGGTGGGGCACTCATGGGGAGGCGCCGCCGCCATCGCCGCAGCGACCGAGGCGACCGGGGTCCGCGCGGTCGCCACGATCGGGGCGCCTGCCGACCCCAGCCACGTCGAGAGACAGTACGACGCGGTCATGGATCGCGTTCTCCGTGAAGGATCGCACGAGTGGTTCGTCGGCGGGAGGACCCTGGTCCTCAAGCGCGCCTTCGTCGACGACGTCCACCAGGCTCGCCTGCGCGACCGGATACGCGAGTTGCACCTGCCGCTGCTCGTCATGCATTCGCCCACCGACAACACCGTCGACATCGCCAACGCCGCAGAGATCTTCCGCGAGGCACGACACCCGCGGAGCTTCGTCTCGCTCGAAGGAGCAGACCATCTCCTGACCGCACGAGGGCAAGCACAGCGAGCGGCCCACATCATCAGCGCCTGGGCCGACCAGTACATCCACACGTCACGGCCCGGTGGAAAAGACATCTGAGGTGACTACCGACTTCGGCGTTTCGAAATGATCGGCGCGTTCGTGTAACTGACCGACAGCCATCCGTGCGCTACGCCGTCGGTATCCGCTGGGCGGATGGGGGCGGGCTGACGGCGAAGGGCCGTCAGCGCCGCGAGGACGTGCGGCTGGAGGCCGCCGGGTTGTCCGCCGAAGGAGCCAAGTCTCCCGAGGCCGCCCGGATTCTATTCCGCGAGCAACTCGCCGCGGCCGATAGTCCTCGGGGCCGGACGGTCCACCGGCCGGGGCCCGCGCTGCTACGGAAGGCTGATCGTCAAGCCCCGGCCGCCGGACGCCCGTCATGTGACCGGTACGGGTCCGGGTCACCGTCCTGTCGGCCAGGCCGGCGGCGAGCCGCGCGGGCCTGCACCGCCTCCACCTCGTCCACACTCCGGCGGTGTCGCAGCTAGACATCGTGCACGCCCAGCCGCTTCCGGAGGCCCCGGCCGGCTGAGGGGTGCCGGCGGGGCGTTAGGGTCCGACCATGGACGACAACACCGCCCGCTGGTACAGGATCGCCGATCTCCTTCCGGAACCTGCCTCGAAGGACGTCAAGGACTGCTGGGAGATCGGGGAACAAGAGTGCGGGCTCGGCCTGCTCGTCGAGGGCCTGCTCGCCTACCAGGTCCCGATCGGCGGGGCGGACCGGGCACAGATCTCCGTGCTCGCCGAGGAGTGGGGCGAGCGCGAGCAGCTCACGCCCGGCATCGTCCGCTGCCTGGGTGACGGCACGCCCTCCGCGGTGCGGCTGCTCGATGACGGCGACGAGGTCGAGGTCGTGACGGGCTGGAGCGAGCCGGAGCTCGCCGACCTGGTACTGGTGCCGTGGATCGGCTGCACCCGCTGCGGACGGGTCCTGCTGCGCGCCCACGCCTGGGAGCCCTGGGACGACTTCTCCTACCTCGCCGAGCACTACGTGATCAGCACGTCGGACTACGACACGGCGCTACGGATCTTCCCCTCCGACTCCGCCGACCAGGCCTTCACCGAGCTCCTTCAGAGCTGCCCGGAGGCCTAGCTGGACGGTCGGGTGGCCCGGGGAATCGCACCCCCGGGCCCCCACAGAAACAGAGCGTGACAGTCTCCCATCGCTCCACTCTCTCATCGAGCCCACGCGAACTCGACCTCCGTCGCCCAGGACGTCACCATCCCGACCTCACCCGCCGAATCGGGCGCGATGCCGCCACGCACGAACGCCACCACCGTCTCGTTGACCGCCATCGCGTGCGGCGCGCCCGAGGCCCTGATGCCCCGTGCGGTAGAGCAGGAAGCTGGCCCCGGGCGCAGCCCGACCAACCGGACGGCCGGCCCCCTGGCCCGGCACAAGACCACAACGCTGACTGCCGCACCCGAGTCCCCAATGTTCGGCCGACCCGCCTGCCGTCCGTTCCCGTCTCAGGTGGGTAGAGGCTGAGGGGCATCTCGTTGAGTCTGCGTCTGTGAGGTGCACCATGACTCTCTCCCGGCATGTCGCACATGTCGCAGGCCTGTTGACGCAGTATCAGCTCGAGCGGCTGAGCGGGTCGGTCTGACCAAGCGCGTGGCGCCGGACGGTACGGCAGATCCGCCGACGCAGCCGTGCCTGGTGCAGCGGGGCGCGGGGCCGCGGGAGCGCGACGGGTCGCTGCCGCACGGAGAAGGCGTTGATGCCGGCCGGCTCCGGGCCACTCCGAACGCCGCTACAGGGTCCGGCCGTCCCACTCGGCGATGTAGCCCTGGATGGTGTGGGTGGTGATCAGGTAGGGCTCGCCGTTGATGCGCGGGGTGGCCCGCTGCCGGGGACGGCGACGTCGACGTCGACCGGCGCCGGGTGGGGCGAAGTGTGGTCGTTCATACGCACGATCATGCTGTTGCCGTTGGCCGCGTGGACCAGGCCACCGCAGCCGGGGCGGCGGTCCGCCTCCAGCAGCTGGCCTTTGCTGGAGCCCTTGGGGCGTAGAAGTCGCAGCGTGCGCAGGCCATGCGGTGCTGGGGTCAGAGCCCGGGCACCCCGGCGGTCTGTCCGGTGGCGCTGCCGCAGGTTGTCGTGTCAATAAGTGTCTGGAAGGTGCGGCTGGTTGCCTCGGACACATGGAGGGGGTTGAGGGAGATGGCCACCTGGCGGCGACCGGCGGCGTCGCCCATGAGCACCGTGCCATAGCCGGCGATCCCTCCGGTAAGGCCCCAGAACTCCCCGCACGCGGTCGGATAACGAACCAGCCCCAGGCCGTAGGTGGAGCCGTTCTCGGCAGGCACCTGCTTCTTCATCTCGGCGAGCTCCGCCGGGCGCAGCAGCTTGCCGCTGAGCAGTGCGGCGTTGAAGCGGGTGAGGTCGGTGGTGGTGGAGATCCCGGCTCCTGCCGGGCCGAAGGCCGAGGGGTTCTCGATGGTGACGTCGGCCGCCTGGCCGGACGCCCGCTGGATGTATCCGTGGGCGTGCGGCCCTGGGACGATGGGCGAGGTGGTGGGCATCGAGGTGCCTCGCAGGTCCAGTGGTCGGATGATCCGGCGGTCGACCTCCTCCGTCCAGGTGTGCCCGGTGACACGCTCGATGATCATCCCGATCAGGACGTAGTTGGTGTTGGAGTACTTCCACTTCTCGCCTGGGGCCGCGTACGGCGGCTGGGCGGTGGCGATGTGCACGACGGCCTGCGGCCGGTACGTCGTCCAGCGGCCGACGGTCAGCCAGTGTTGCAGGGCGGTTTCACCCTCGGTGCTGAACCTGGGGTCGTCGGTGAAGTTGTAGATGCCGCTGGTGTGGTTCAGAAGTTGGCGCACCGTGATCGCGCCGCCGTTCGGGACGAGACCGGGCAGGTAGCGCTCGATCGGGTCGTCCAGCCTGAGCCTTTGCTCCCCGACGAGTTGGAGGACCACTGTGGCGGCGAAGGTCTTGGTGACGCTGCCGATCCGGAACCGGGCACCATTCGGCACCGGCGCGCCGGTGGCGAGATCCGCGACCCCTGCCGCACCTCTCCAGACCGGATGGCCGTCCTCCCTGACCTCGGCCTGCACGGCCGAGGAGCCGCCCTCCTCAACGACGGCCCGCAGCGCGCTCTCCAGGGCGGCCGGTTCGGCGACCGTCGACGGCGCGACTGCCCGGTGCGGCGCGGCGGTCGTCACGGGTCCTGCCGCGAGGGCCGCCGGCGCCAGGGTGCCCAGCAGACCCGTGCTGGCCAGCGCGACGACGGCCGCACGGCCAACGAGCCCCCGCGCCCGGCGGCGGTGCATCCCGGGGTATGCCGTGGTGGTGGTCATGATGGTCCCTCCCAGTCGAGCCAGATCCCTTCCGGCCCCTGCCACCCTGCCAGCAGCCCCACCACCAAGGCCTCCGCCCGAGGTCTCGGCCACCTCCCCCAGCCGGACCAACTCCGCCCTCCTCCTCGAGAAGGACCGCCATCAGACGCTGGCATGAGCCCGCGTGCCTCACCTGGAGCACCACCTCCTCCAGGTGGCCGAGCAGGCCCGCCCACACCGGATCGATCCGATTCTCCTGGTCGGCGGCCGCTCTTTCGCCCTGGTGGCGTTCGCTTCTTGGACCATCCTGTTCCCGCACGGGGGTTCGGCCTCCGTTACCTTCGGCTCACCGGCTGACGAGGCCGGACCCGTACGGGGTTTCCGTGTTCCACACCGTGCAGTTACGTCCAGGTGGGGTGCTCCCTTTCCGCCGTCCTAGGAAGTCGGGGAGGGGCTGCTTGATATCAGCCTCGCCGGAGCCACGCAGAAACTCGCCCAGCTCGACGAGCGGGATCGCCGGGCCACCACCGTCAACCTCGGAATGCCCGCCTTCCGCGACATCGCCGGACGATCCGTCACCGCAGGCAAGGACCTCTCATGACGTCCCCCGCCATCGCCCTGGTTGCCAAGGCACTTGCGTCAGGCGCGGGCGGGCTACGTACTCCATCGCTCGCTTGCACGCGCATGTCACCGAAACTCGGCGGCGTGGTCGGACACCCATGCGTGGTAGGTGCGTGCCGGTGTACCGGTGATCGCTTCGACTGTGGAGGTGGTCGTCGGGCGAGGGGCTGCGAGCATGTCGGCGTAGCCGTCGAGGAGGGGATCCACGAACGAGTCGGGGAAGCTGTCATCGGCCGAGAGCCGCTGGCGTGCTGCCTCGCGTGGCAGTTCCTGCCACCGGAGTGGGCGGCCCAGTACCTCACCGATAGTTCGCACTTGCTCGGCCTGGGTGATGACTTCCGGGCCGGTCAGGTCATAGGCGGCGCCGTCGTGGTCCTGTTCAGTGAGTGCGCTCACGGCCACGGCGGCGATGTCGGCTTCGTGGAGGAGGGTCATGGGTACGGCCCCGTAGGCGCCTTGCACCACGTCGCCGGCGCGGATCTGATCGGCCCACCACAAGGTGTTGGCGGCGAAGGTGCTCGGGCGGAGGTGTGTCCAGGCGAGTCCGGACTGCTTGATGAGCTGTTCGACCCACGCGTGGGATTGGCCGACCAGGTGGGGATGTTGCTCGGGGGCCAGTCCGTCCCGTACTGCGCCGGACGACAGGAATACCACCCGGTGGGCGTGCCGCCTGATGGTTTCCACGACGCCGGCAGCCGGGTCGGCACTGTGGAAGGGCCACATCAGGAACACGGCCTCCGCCTCCTGCAACGCCGCCGCACCCGGCGTGAGGATGATGAACGGGCGGCTCGCCGCGCTCTCCCGCAACAGCCCATGACCTGGCGCAGCGTGATGGTGTCGAGGCGGTGGGTGAGGTCGCGGACGGCCTGGTGGTCGGCGTCGGTGAGAACAACGAACCGGTTGGGGCCATGGGAGCACAGGGGTGACGGTCAGCTGACGATGCCGTGTTCCCAGGCCCAGGCTGCGATCTCCACGCGGTTGCGGGCCGGTAGTTTGTCCTGGACCCGGCTGAGATGGCTCTTGATGGTGCTGAGGGAGAGCACCATCTGCTCGGCGATCTCGTTGTTGGTGCGGCCGCGGGCGACCAGGGTCACGACCTTGAGTTCCTGAGGAGTGAGGCGCCGCGCCGCGGCTACCGCGGTCTCGGCACGGGAAGGCCTGCTCAGGTGCTCGAGGAGTCTGACGGTGACGGACGGCGAGATCAGGGAGTCGCCGTTGACCGCGGCGTGTACCGCCTCTACCAGCAAGCGGGGGCCGGAGTTCTTGACCACGAAGCCGCTGGCGCCAGCTCGCAGGGCGCCGTAGACGTACTCGTCCAGGTCGAAGGTGGTGACGATGACGATCTTCGTGCCGGACGCTGCCGCGCCCTGCCCCTGACGCAGGCGCTTCGTCGCCTCGAGGCCGTCGAGTTTCGGCATGCGGATGTCCATCAGGCAGACGTCGGGCTTCAGCTGGCGTACGGTCTCGACGGCCTCGAGGCCGTCGGATGCCTGGCCGATCACGGAAATGTCGTCCTGACCGTCCAGGATGAGCCGGAACCCGGTCCGCACCATCTCCTGGTCGTCGGCGATCACTACTGAGACGCTCAACGCGGCTTCTCACTCCCTACCTTGATGGGCATCGATCACTTCATGGGTATCGATGCCGCCAGTTCCCAGCCGCCCTCGGGCATGGGGCCGAAGGTGAGCTCGCCGCCCAGCTCGGCCACCCGCTCCGACAGGCCGATCATGCCGAAGCCGCTGTGCCGGAACCGCCCCCGGCTGCGGTGCTGCCCGGTGGCGTTGTCACGTACGCGGACGACCAGCCGGTCTCCGCTGGTTCCCAGCACGACGTGCACGGTGGTGGCCGCACGGGCGTGCTTGCGGATGTTGGTCAGGCCCTCCTGGACCAGCCGCTCGACGGACTTGGCCAGTTGTGGCGACCAGGCGGAGCTGTCCACGTCGTCGGCCTTGTCAAGCCAGGCGTGCTGTCCGGGTGCCGGGAAGCGGCGGACCAGTTCCTCGATCGCCGTCATGACGGGGGCGACCGGTGCCGATGTCCTGGGACCGCCGGGTTCGCGCAGCAGGCGGACCATGCGGCCCATGGCCACCAGCCCTTCCTGGCCGGTCCTTTCGATGTTGGAGAACAGCTGGCGGGCCATGGCTGGGTCGCGCTCGGCGGTGTGCTCTCCGGCCTGGGCCTGGACGACCATGGCCGTGACGTAGTGGGCCACGTGGTCGTGCAGGTCACGGGCGAGGTCCAGGCGTTCGGACTGGCGCACCCGCTCAGCAGTGGTCTGGCGCCTGCCGTCCTCGGTCCGCAGATAGCCGCCCAGCAGCACGAAACCCACCGGCAGCAGCGTGAACAGGTTGTCGATCCGGCCTAGGCAGTGTCCTGGCGATCAGTTGAGTCGTTGATACGACTATGGGGTGTAGGAGTGATCTGACGGATGCCCAGTGGGAGCGCCTGGCGCCGCT
>NZ_JBSFJU010000126.1:0-11104 GCF_053598215.1 Kitasatospora sp. NPDC001175
CCGAGTCTGGGCGTGCATCGTGCGGGGGTCCCCCCGGCCGTCAGGCTGGGGGAAGAGAGCGCAGCGGCGCTGCGCGCGACGAGGGATGTGCGTCCAGACGAGAGCTATCGGCACGCGACGCCGCGGAGTTGCCCGCCGGTCCAAGCCGCACGGACAACCGGCGAGTTCCTCACACCGGGCAGGGCCCGTCAGCCTGCACGGGCTGGACCCCGGACCAGACCATGGCGGCCGATCCCCAGGTCAGGCCACCGCCGAAGGCCGTCATCAGCACCCGGTCGCCCTTCGAGAGCCGGTCGTCCGCGGCGGCCTGGGCCAGGGCCAGCGGAATGGACGCCCCGGCGGTGTTGCCCACCTCCGCGAGCCGGCAGACCACCCGCTCCTCGGCCAGGCCCAGGCGCCTGCCCACCGCGCGCAGGATCCGGGCGTTGGCCTGGTGCCCGACGAACGCGTCGATCTGCTCGGTCCGCCAGCCGACCGCCTCGGCCACGCTCCGCGCGGATCGCGTCATCGCCGCCACCGCCTGCGCGTAGACCTCGCGCCCGTCCATCCGGAAGTAGCGCGCGGCGGAGTCCGCGGCCAGGTGCGGTGCCCGCGACCCGCCCCCCGGGATGGCGATCAGGTCGGCGCCGGCGCCGTCGCTGCCCAGCTCGACGTGGAGCAGTTCACCCGGCGTGCCGGGCAGGCCGCGTTCCAGCACCACGGCCGCCGCCCCGTCCCCGAAGAGCACTGCGGTCCCCCGGTCGGCGGGGTCGACGATGGTGGAGTATGTCTCGGCGCCGATCAGCAGCACGCTCTCGTAGCTGCCCGCGCCGATCATCGCCCCGGCGACGCTGAGCCCGTAGACGAAGCCCGAGCACACCGCCGACAGGTCGAAGGCCGGCACACCGGCCAGTCCGAGCCGCGCGGCGATCTGCGGAGCGGTGGCCGGGCAGCGCTGGTCGGGGGTGGTGGTGGCCAGCAGCACCAGGTCGCAGTCGCGCCGGCCGGCCGACTCCAGCGCCGCGGCACCGGCGGCCGTCCCCAGGTCACCGGTGCTCGTACCGGGTCTGACCGCACGCCGCTCGGCGATCCCCGTGCGACTGAAGATCCAGTCGTGTGTGGTGTCCAGCACCCGGGACAGATCGTCGTTGGTCACCACGTCGGGCGGCAGGCAGCTCCCGATACCGGTGACGACGGCTCGGACGTCGGTCGTGTTCATCGTCCCTCCGGACACCCGGTCACACCGGATCCGGGAAAGGGCAGGCAACCGGCTGCTCCGCCGACTGCCGTGCCGCCGCGGCGAGATGGCGCTCGGCGAAGTCGGCGTGGGCGATCGGGGCGGTGATCAGCGCCTCGGGTACGGCCAGCAGGCCGAGCAGATCCTCCGCTGCCGCGGGCGCCGCGCCCTCCTCCTCGTGCAGCCGGGCCACCTCCAGCAGCTCCTGCGGGCTCAGCACCCCCGCCCGCAGCGCGCTCACCGCGTGCTCGAGCAGGCAGCCGGCCGCGTAGTGCCGCAGCAGCGCCCGCCCGGCCTCCGTCGGCTCGCCCTCGGCCCAACCGCCCAGCGCCAGCGTCTGGTAGACGGCCCGCGACCAGGCGGTACTGGCCGCACCCGGCCCCTCCCGTTCCGCGTCGTCCAGCAGCACGTCGCACACCCGGCGCAGCGCTCCGCCGAGCCGGCCGGCCGGCCAGTCGCCAAGGTCGCCCGGCCCGCTCCCCCGGTCGGCACGGCCCACCGCGGCGTCGAGCACACCGGCCAGCGCCGGGCGCTCACGCAGCGCGAACCGTGCGGCCTGGTAGCCGAGCACCGTGTTGTCGCCGCCGAAGGTCACCGCGATCTCGTAGTCGTGCTGCAGGGGCGAGATCTGGTTCAGCCGGTGGTATCCGAGGCCGCCGCACAGCTCGCGGGTCTCGGCCAGCGTGTGCCGGGCGTCGCCGGTGCTGCCGGTCTTGCCGCAGGCCACCAGCGCGTGCAGCAGCCGGTCCTCGGCGGGGGACCCGTCCTCGTGGCGGTCGACCGCGACGGCCGCCAGCGCCTCCACCGCGTGCTTGGCCGCGACCGCCCGTCCCGCCGCGGTGCGCAGCCGCATCCGGTAGTGCGCGTGGTCGAGCAGCGGCCCGCCGAAGGCCCGCTTGACGGAGGCGAACCGGGTGGTGACGGCACAGGCGACCCGCTGCGCCATGGCCGCGCCCGCGGTGGGGAAGAGCCGCTCGTGGGTGAAGGTGGCCAGGCACTCGTCGAACCGGCGGAAGCGGCGCAGCGGGGAGGCGTACCGCCCCTCCTCGTCGATCCGGGCCCAGCGGCCCATCATTGCGGACAGCGGCAGGACGCAGTGGTCGAAGGCGATGATGCCGGTCTGGTTGGCCTCGACACCGCCCTTCGGCTCGGCGCCGTGCACGCTCACCCCCTCGACCAGCCTCCCCTCGCTGCGCAGCGGCACCCGCAGCCAGTGGTGGCCCTCGTCCCGGCCGTCCACCACCACGCGGGCCAGCACCATGGCCACGTCGCCGGTGTGCAGGCTGTTGCCGATCCAGACCTTGCTGTGCGCGGGCTCCGGCGTGTGGAGCACCAGCGAGCGGTCCGCGTGCCGGTAGGTGGCCGTGGTTCCCACCCGCTTGAGGTCCGAGCCGGCGTGCAGCTCGGAGGCCGCGAAGCAGTAGACCTTCTCCATCCGGTCGATCTCCGGGCCGAAGCTCGCCAGTTGGTCCTGATCGGCGTGGCTGAGCAGGGCGTCCCCGGCGATCTGGTGCGAGACCAGGACGTTGGCCAGTGAGGCGTCCCAGGCGCCGATCCAGCCCATCGCCCGTAGGAAGTCGGGGAACTCCGCGGCCGTCCCCCGCCCCAGCCACAGCGAGTTGGCGGTGACCCCGGCCGCGTTCAGCAGCCGGGCCCGCCGCAGCGTCTGGAGGCTGTAGTCGAGCACGTCCTGCCCGGCGGGCCGGACCTCGGCGAAGTCGCCTTCGGCGAGCAGGCCGGTCAACGTCGTAACGCGCTTGTCTGTCAAGTCGAGTCCCATCGATCAGCGGCGGGCGCGGCCAGGGCACCCGCCGGCCTGGCAGCGTTGCCCCGGAGCCCCGGCGGCAGGGTGCGCGGCGTCGCGTCTCCTGCTGCCGGGTGCGCTCAATTCCCGAGGATCAGAGCGCAGTTGGCTCCGCCGAAGCCGAAGGAGTTGCTGAGCACCACGGAGGGCGACTGCCGACGCGGCCCCCCGAGGACGAGGTCCAGCTCGGGCAGCTGCGGGTCGGCCTTTTCGGTGTTGGCCACCGGCGGCACCAGGCCGGCCCGCAGGGCGCAGAGCGAGAGCACCGCCTCGAGGGCGCCGGCGGCGCCCAGGGAGTGCCCGAGGACGCCCTTGTTGGCGGTGACCGAGGGGCCGTGCGGGAACAGCCGGGCCAGCAGTTCGCTCTCGACCCGGTCGTTCAGCGGCGTCGAGGTGCCGTGCGCGTTGACGTGGTCGACCGCCTCCGGTCGCAGGCCCGCGTCGGTGAGCGCCTGTCGGACGGCGGCCTCGGCCTGCGCCCCGTCCGGCCGCGGCTGGACCGGGTGGTGGGCGTCCGTGGTGCAGCCGTAGCCGAGCACCCGGCCCAGCTCCGCGGCCCGGCGTCGCGCCGCGGCCTCGGGCCGCTCCAGCACGAGCGCAGCGGCGCCCTCCGAGACGACGAAACCGTCGCGGTCCGCGTCGAACGGCCGGGAGGCACGGGGGTCGTCCCGCTTCGACAGCGCGCCCATCCTGGCGAACCCGCTGACCACGACCGGGACCACCGCGGCCTCGGTGCCGCAGGCGATCACCGTGTCGCAGGCACCGCTGCGCAGCAGGTCGCGGGCGACGCCGATGGCGACGGCGCCGGACGCGCACGCGGAGACGACCGTGTGGCAGGGGCCGGTGATGCCGTAGCGCGAAGCGATCGTGCCGACGGCCATGTTGGCCAGCGATCGTGGATGCAGATAGGGCGAGACCCCCTCGGGGCCGCGCTCGGTGAAGCGGTCCTGGGCCCGGATGAGCGTCTCCACGCCGCCGATCCCGGTGCCGACCACCACGCCGATCCTGCCGCCGTCCCAGCTCTGCGGGTCGAGCCCGGACTCCCGGACGGCCTCGTCGACCGCCACCAGGGCGTAGCGGATGAACGGGTCGAGGTGCGCGGTGCCCCGGCCCCGCAGCACCTCCGGCCCCAACTCCGGTACCCGCAGGCAGTAGTGGGCGCCGGTGTCCCGCAGCGCCGCGTCCCTGACCGCCAGCACCCGGGGCTCGAGGACGGCCTGCCAGGTGTCCTCGACCCCGATGCCCGCCGGGGTGACCAGCCCGGCTCCGGTGACCGCGGCCGGAAACGTGCGGGTCATGACCCGCTCAGCCTGGAATTCACGAGTTCCACCAGTTCGCCGAAGGTCAGCTTGCCCAGCCGGCTCTCGTCCTCGGAGAGATCGACGCTGAACTGCTCCTTGACCACGGTGATGAGTTCCACCGCCGCCAGCGAGTCCAATTCAAGGGAATCGATCCGGACATCCGGGGTAATCAGGTCGGCGTCGACCTCCAGATCGTCCACCAGGATTTCCCGGATAGCACTTGACAGATCGCCAGTCACCTAACCCACCCATAGTTTAAGGTAATTGATTCGAACTCAGCCGAGACCATATCACCGCGGAGGCCCCCTTCCAAGGAATTCTTGCGACGGCTCCGGGTCCGGGCTGTGATCGATGACACGTTGCCCGCGCGCACCGACCGGGGGTAATGAATGCGGTCCCGGGCCGACACACGCATCGTCAGATCAACTGGTGTGACTGCGTGTTCACGACCCATTCCGCCTGGCCCAGCCGGTCGGCACGGGCGGGTAACCGCAGCCTGCGTCCGCAGCACCGGCGCGGGCCCGCACCGGGCGCGGCAAGAGGGCGGCCGGCACTTACCAACCGGACCGCGTTCACCGCAAGAGTCGGACTGCTAAAGAAGGTTGAGCCAGCATCACGTCATCCATGCTCATGGTTGACGCCGCTTCCGGCGGTGGCTAGCATCCGGCGTGGACAGACGACCTTGGATAGATGTACGGGTGCCGCGCGGCTATACGCGCGTCGGGGGCGATCGATATCCCCCGCAGGAATATGGGGGATTTCCAGGTGTTCGCCGGATCGCATTCTTCTGCCCTTCCGCTGTCGGCGGCCCAGCAGCGCGTCTGGTTCGCCCAGAAGCTCACACCGGCGAGTTCCCTGTACAACATCAGCGGTTTCGTGGAAATTCACGGACCGCTTGACCTCGAATTGTTCGAACGGGCGCTCAGGATCGCCGTCGACGAGGCCGAGGCGCTGCACGTCCGGTTCACCGAGGACGACGGCACTCCGTGGCAGACCGTCCGGTCCGCGCGGGAGTGGCCACTGCACCTGCACGACCTGAGCGGGCGGCAGGACGGACGCCGCGTGGCGCTGGAGCGGATGTCGGCGGACCTGTCCGAGCCGACGGACCTGTCCACCGGCCCGCTGTTCACGCAGTCGCTGTTCCGGCTCGCCGCGGACCACCACCTCTGGTACACCCGGGTGCACCACATCGCCACCGACGCCTTCGGGTTCAACCTGGTCGTGCGGCGGGTGGCCGCCTGCTACACGGCGCTGGCGGAGGGCACCGAGGTCCCGCCCACCGAGTTCGCCCCGCTCGCCGACTTCCTCCAGGAGGACCACAAGTACGCCGCCTCCGAGCAGAGCCGCAAGGACCGCGCGTACTGGCTCGACCGCTTCGCGGACGAGCCCGAGCTGCTGAGCCTGCCCGACCGCGACATCGGCCTGTGGTCCGAGGCGATGCGGTTCACCGGGCACCTGGAGCCGGAGCTCCTCGCCGGGCTCAAGCGCCTGGCCACTGAAGCCAGGACGACCTGGCAGGTCACCCTTGCCGCCGCGGCCGCGGCGTACCTGCGCCCCTTCGTCACCACCCGCGACGTGGTGCTCGGCTTCCCGGTCACCGGCCGGCTCGGCCCGACCACCCAGAACACCCCGGGCATGGCCTCCAACGTGCTCCCACTGCGGCTCGACGTCCGGGCCGGGGCCTCGTTCGCCGACCTCCAGCGGCACGTCGCGCGCGAGCTGCGCGCCCTGCTGCGGCACCAGCGCTACCGCGGCGAGGACCTGCGCAAGGACCTCGGGCTCGGCGCCAGCTCCCGTCGGATGTTCGGACCGGCGGTCAACTTCCTTCCACTGCAGGCCGGTCTGCGGTTCGGCCCCTGCCCGGCGGAGATCCACAGCGTGCCCAGCGGCCCGGTCGACGACCTGACGATCGCCTTCGAGGGCGGCGGCGAGGACACCGGGCTGCGGGTGCGGGTCGCGGGCAACGCCGCCGCCTTCACCGAGACCGAGATCGCGGACCACGGGCGGCGGTTCCTGGACTTCCTCCGGGCCCTGGCCGCCGAACCCGATCTTCCCCTCGGCCGGCTCGAGGTGCTGGGCGCCGGCGAGCGCCGGCGGCTGCTGGAGGAGTGGAACGGTACCGCCGCCGACCTGGCGGCCGGCACCCTCCCGGCCTGGTTCGAGGCACAGGCCGGGAGGGTCCCCGAGGCCGTCGCGGTCACCTGGCGCGACACCGCCCTGACCTACCGGGAGTTGAACGAATGGGCCAACCGGCTGGCCCGCCGGCTCATCGAGCACGGCGCCGGTCCCGAGCGGCTGGTCGGACTCGTCCTGCCCAGGTCGGTGGAGCAGGTCGTGGCCCAGCTCGCGGTGCTGAAGTCGGGCGCCGGGTACCTGCCGATCGACCCGGACGCCCCGGCCGCGCGGATCAGTGCCGTACTCGCCGAGGCCGAGCCGGTGCTCGTGCTGGACAGCGTGGAGTCCGTACGCGACACCGGCGACCGGGCGGCGACCGACCCGGTGGACGCCGACCGGCTCGCGCCGCTGCTCCCGGACCACCCGGCCTACGTGATCTTCACCTCCGGTTCGACCGGCACGCCGAAGGGTGTGGTGGTCTCGCACCGCAACGTCACCCGACTGCTGACGGCCGCCGCGCGGCGCTTCGACTTCGGTGAGCGCGACGTCTGGACCCTGTTCCACTCCTACGCCTTCGACTTCGCCGTGTGGGAGCTGTGGGGCGCGCTGCTGACCGGCGGCAGGCTGGTCGTGGTGGACCACGCGGTCTCCCGCTCGCCGCAGGAGTTCCTCGCCCTGCTGGCCGAGCAGGGCGTCACCGTCCTCAACCAGACGCCCTCGGCCTTCTACCAGCTGATCCAGGCCGACCGGCAGCGTCCGGGGTCCCGACTCGCGCTCCGCTACGTCGTGTTCGGCGGCGAGGCGCTGACCCCCGACCGGCTGGGCGAGTGGTACCTGCGGCACCCGGAGGACCGCCCGCTGCTGGTGAACATGTACGGGATCACCGAGACCACCGTGCACGTCACCCACCACGCGCTCGACCGGGCGAACGCGGCCGGCGACACCGGCAGCACCATCGGCACCGCCCTCCCCGACCTGCGGGCCTATGTCTTGGACGCCGCCCTGCGCCCGGTGCCGCCCGGGGCGGTCGGCGAGCTGTACGTCGCGGGGGCCGGGCTGGCCCGCGGCTACCTGAACCGGCCGGGTCTCACGGCGGACCGTTTCGTCGCCTGCCCGTTCGGCCCGCCCGGCGCACGGATGTACCGCTCCGGCGACCTGGCCCGCTGGACCCCGGACGGCTCGCTGGTCTACGAGGGCCGGGCGGACCACCAGGTGAAGATCAGGGGCTTCCGGATCGAACTGGGCGAGATCGAGGCGGTGCTGACCCGCCACCCGGCCGTCGCCGAGGCCGCCGTCCTCGCCCGCGAGGACCGGCCCGGCGACCGGAGGCTGGTCGCCTACGCGGTCCCGTCCGGACCCGAGGCGGACGCCGCCGAGCTGCGGGCGTACCTCGGGCAGGCCCTGCCCGGGTACATGGTGCCTTCCGCGGTGGTGCTCCTGGACGCACTGCCGCTGACGGTCAACGGCAAGCTGGACCGTCGGGCGCTGCCCGCGCCGGACTTCGACGCCGCGGCGGACGGCCGGGCCCCGCGCGACGCCCGCGAGGAGATCCTCTGCGAGCTGTTCGCGCAGGTGCTCGGGGTGGAGAAGGTCGGCATCGACGACAGCTTCTTCGACCTCGGCGGGCACTCGCTGCTCGCCACCCGACTGGCCGGCCGGATCCGCGCCGAACTCGGCCTGGAGCTGCCGCTGGGCACCCTGTTCGAGGCACCCACCGTGGCGGGACTCGCCGTACGGATCGCCGGGAGCGAGCCCGCCCGGCCCGCGCTGCGGCCGCTGCCCCGGCCGGAGGCCGTACCGCTGTCGTTCGCGCAGCAGCGGCTGTGGTTCCTGCAGCAGGTCGAGGGCGCTGGCGCGACCTACAACATGCCGCTGGCCCTGCGGCTCGGCGGCGAGCTGGACCGGGCGGCCCTGCGGGCGGCACTGCAGGACGTCTGCGACCGGCACGAGTCGCTGCGCACGGTGTTCACCGAGGTCGGCGGCGAGGCCCGGCAGCGGGTGCTCGACACTGCCCCGCTCCCGCTGCCGGTGACCGGAACCACCGCCGAGGAGCTGCCCGCCCTGCTGGCCGCGGCCGCGGGCACCGGCTTCGACCTCCACCGCGAACCGCCGCTGCGGGCCGAGCTGTTCGCGCTCGGTGAGCTGGAGCACGTCCTGGTGCTGGTGCTCCACCACATCGCGGGCGACGAGTGGTCGATGGCGCCGCTGGCGCGTGACCTGGGTGCCGCGTACACGGCGCGGCTGGCCGGGGCGGCACCCGCCTGGGAGCCGCTGCCCGTGCAGTACGCGGACTACGCGCTGTGGCAGCGCGGGCTGCTCGGCGACGAGGACGACCCGGCCAGTCTCGCCAACCGCCAACTGGCCTTCTGGCGCGAGACCTTGGCCGATCTTCCCGAGGAGCTGGCGCTTCCGGCGGACCGGCCGCGGCCGGCCGTTCCCGGCGGACGCGGCGAGGCGCTGCCGGTCCGGTTCGACGCCGCACTGCACCGCGCCCTGACCCGGCTGGCCCAGGAGCGCCGGGCCACCCTGTTCATGGTGCTGCAGGCCGGCCTGTCCGCGCTGCTCACCAGGCTCGGCGCGGGCACCGACATCCCGCTGGGCACCGCGCTCGCCGGCCGTACCGACCAGGCGCTGGACGAGCTGGTCGGGTTCTTCGTCAACACCCTGGTGCTGCGCACCGACACCTCGTCTGACCCCGGCTTCGGGGAGCTGGTGGACCGGGTACGGGCTGCCGACCTCGCGGCCTTCAGCCACCAGGACCTGCCGTTCGAGCGCCTGGTCGAGGTGCTCAACCCGAGCCGGGCGGCGAACCGGCACCCGCTCTTCCAGGTGATGCTGGTCCTCCAGAGCACC
This sequence comes from Kitasatospora sp. NPDC001175, assembly GCF_053598215.1. Classification (NCBI taxonomy): domain Bacteria; kingdom Bacillati; phylum Actinomycetota; class Actinomycetes; order Kitasatosporales; family Streptomycetaceae; genus Kitasatospora; species Kitasatospora sp. NPDC001175. The sequence continues at coordinate 9,290 of NZ_JBSFJU010000126.1, forward strand.
CCGGAGTCCGAGCTGGAGCTGCCCGGACTGACGCTCACCAGGGAACCCCTCCACCCCGGCGGGGCGAAGTTCGACCTGTCGCTCAGCCTGGCCGAGACCCGCGACCGCGACGGCGCCCCGGACGGCATCGAAGGCTTCGTCGAGTTCAGCACCGACCTGTTCGACCGGGACACCGTCCTGGCCTTGGTCCGGCACCTGGAGCGGCTGCTGCTCGCGGTCGCCGCCGACCCCCAGATCGCCATCGGCGAGATCGACCTGCTGACCGACGAGGAGCGCGACCGGCTCACCGGGCGGCCCGAAACCCGCCGCTCGGTAGCGGGGCAGACCGTTCCGGCCCTGTTCGAGGCGCAGGTCACCCGCACCCCGGACGCGCCCGCGCTGCTGTTCCAGGACACCGTGCTGTCCTACGCGGAACTCGACCGCCGGGCCAACCGGCTGGCCCGGCTGCTGATCGGCCGGGGTGTCGGCCCGGAGTCCGTGGTCGCGCTGCTGCTGCCGCGCTCCGCCGAGCTGGTGGTGGCTGCGCTGGCCGTGCTCAAGGCCGGGGCCGCCTATCTGCCCGTGGACCCCGAGTACCCGGCCGAACGGATCGCCTACCTGTTCGCCGACGGCGCGCCCCGGCTCACCGTCGTCGACGGCCGGACGGCCGCCTCGCTGCCGGCCGGAACCGAGCACGTCGACCTGGACGAGGCCGGGCTGGACGGCTTCGCGGCGGACGCCGTCACCGACCGGGACCGCCTCGGTGTGCTCGGCCTCCAGCACCCGGCGTACGTCATCTACACCTCCGGCTCCACCGGCCGGCCCAAGGGCGTGGTCGCCACCCACGCGGGCGTCGCGAACCTGCTCGCGGCCCAGCGCGAGCGGCTCGACGTCGGCCCCGGGGACCGGGTGCTCCAGTTCGCCTCCTTCAGCTTCGACGCGGCGTTCTGGGAGACGGTCATGGCGCTGCTGTCCGGCGCCACCCTGGTCCTCGCCACACCCGACCGGCAGCGGCCCGGCGCCCCGCTGGCCGGACTGGTCGCCGACCTGGGGGTGACCCATCTGACGCTCCCGCCGACCGTGCTGGACGTCCTGGCGCCGGAGGACCTGCCGTCGGTGCGCTCCCTGGTGGTGGCCGGCGAGGCGTCGTCCGGGAGCCTGGTGGCACGCTGGTCGCCGGGCCGGCGGCTGGTCAACGCCTACGGCCCCACCGAGACCACGGTGTGCGCCACCATGAGCGCTCCCCTGGACGGCGACGCACGACCGCCGATCGGCCTGCCGATCGAGGGCAGCAGTGCCTACGTCCTCGACGAGCGGCTGCGGCCGGTGCCGGTGGGGGTTCCCGGCGAGCTCTACGTCGCGGGCACCGGAGTGGCGCGCGGCTACCTCGGCCGGCCGGGCCTCACCGCCGAGCGCTTCCTGGCCGACCCGTTCGGCGAGCCGGGCTCCCGGATGTACCGCACCGGCGACCTGGCCAAGCGCCGGGCCGACGGCAGTCTGGAGTACCTCGGCCGCACCGACGACCAGGTCAAGGTGCGCGGCCACCGGGTCGAGCTCGGTGAGATCGAGTCCGTGCTCGCCGCCCAGCCCGGCGTCGCCCAGGCGGCCGTGGTACCCCGTGCCGACCGGCCCGGCCAGCTGGTGGCCTACGCCGTCCCGACCGGTACCGGCCTGCCGGCGGAGACCGCCTTGACCGCGGCGGACCTGCGGGCGGCGCTGCGCCGCCGACTGCCGGAGTACCTGGTGCCCGCGGCGATCGTGCTGCTGGAGGCCCTGCCGCTGACGCCCAACGGCAAGCTCGACCGCCGCGCCCTGCCCGCACCCGACTTCGACGCC
>NZ_JBSFJU010000127.1:0-10962 GCF_053598215.1 Kitasatospora sp. NPDC001175
TACTGCTCCTCGGCGACCGAGTGCCGCACGAGCTCGATGGTGACCTCGTCGACGAGGTCACGCAGCTCCTGCCCGCGGCCGGTCATCGCCTGGAGTCGGCTGAAGATCTCGTCCACCTCGCGGTGGTCGGCCATCAGCTCCTCGATCACATTCCCGCCATGTCCCATCGCGTATCTGTCCTTTCGGTGGTCCTGTCCGGGTCGGGTCCGTCCCCGTCCGGCAGGCAGTAATCCCCACCCCGGAGCGTCCATGTCAGCCCGGCACCTGCGCCTCACTCGATTGGCGCCCGAGGAACGGCGACGCCGCCGTGGCACGAGGGCCGGTCCGGGGGCTTCCGGGATACCGCCGAGTCGGATCAACGCGGCGCACGGGGCGCGACGTGGGCCAGGCGGCCCGTGCGTCGAGACCTGCGTTCGGGGTAGACGCCATGGCGCACCCCCACAGGGCGAGGAGGAGCCATGCCTGCCGGTTCGAGCAAGAAACGTGAACGTCAGTACGAGCACATCAAGGACAGTGCCCTGGACCGTGGCGAGAGCGAGAAGCGGGCCAAGGAGATCGCGGCCCGGACCGTGAACAAGGAGCGAGCGCGGCACGGCGAGTCGAAGACGGCCAGCCGTTCCTCGACCCACGACATCTCCTCAGCAAAGCGCGGCGGACAGCGCTCGCACTCCGGCTCCGAAGGCCCCACCAAGGAGCAGCTGCTGTACAACGAGGCCAAGCAGCGCAACATCGAGGGCCGCTCGAAGATGAACAAGCAGCAACTCGCCAACGCACTCGGCCACTGACGCTACCCATGTCCATGACCACAGGCCGGATTCCCGACGACCGCCGCCAGCTGGCGGTCTACCTCAACGACCACGTCTCCGGTGCGACCAGCGGAGTGGAACTGAGCAGACGTGCGGCGGCCACCCACGCCGGCGCCCCCGCGGGGCCGGCCCTCCAGCGACTCGCCGAGGAGATCGCCGAGGACCGGACCAGTCTGATCCAGCTGATCCGGCGGCTGGACCTCCCGGTCCGCCGGCACCGCATGGCACGGGGCTGGCTGGCGGAAAAGGCCAGCCGCCTGAAGAGCAACGGCCGGCTTCTGCGTCGGTCCCCGCTGAGCGATCTGCTGGAGGCAGAGGCGCTGCGGATGGGTGTCGAGGGCAAACGCTCGCTCTGGAACGCCCTGCTGCAGATCAGCGACCTCGTCGAGGGCCTGGACCGGCGACAGCTGGAAAGGCTCGCGGCCCGCGCCACCAACCAAAGTGAACTCCTGGACACGGTCCGGAACGAGGCCGCCCGGCGCTCCCTGACCAAGCCGGAACCACCAGACACCCGGACACCGCGGCGCCCCCACCGCGTGTGAGCCCGGTCAACGGCGCGTCCCGGCGCGGCTGCCCGGGGGACGAGTCGCATGACCCACGTCTGCGGTGGGCATCCGTAGCCCCTCATCGTGCGGCTGGTCTGCACCGGCCAGTCTGCATCGGCCGCACGACAACGCTCGTTGTGAGCGAGGCGACTTGACGCGCTCTCCCGGCTGAAGATGGGAGATTCCGGCCCGTATCGCAGCATGCGGCACGAGCGTGGCTTCCTGCTTCAACGACTTTTGCGGCGACGGGGCGTGAGACACGAGCCGGTGTCGTTACCGTCCCCTCGGGTAGACGCAATCCCGCCAGCGGCCGCGAGCCCCGCAGCCGGGTTTACGGCCGCCCAACATCACTGCCGTAGATCCAGGCCGGCACCAAGTCCGAGAGTTGTTACCCGGCCGGCACCTTCATCCGGGCACGCTACGACTTCCCAGCCCACTACCGCTTCACAAGGCTCACCGACAGCATCAGCGGCAGCTACATCGTCTGCGCGGGCCAGCTACGTCCCAGCAACGCGACCGGAGACAACGCCGAGCGGCTGACCCTGGCGCGGGATGAGCGCAGCGGGGAGTGGGTCGACGAACGAATGATCCGTGACTACCGGCACGCAGCGGGCTGACCCGGCGGACGTTTCTCGCTGTGCGAAGCATCGGTTCGCCTTTGTAGTGATCGGCGCTTGTCTCACCTGCGGTGAATCTCAGCCCGGCAACAGCCCCATCGACAGGGAAGGCGCGCCGGTATCTGCCGCCATCCACGAGACGGCGGCCCGCTCAGGCGTGGCTGTGCCCGGGTCCGGGCCGGGCCGTCCACGTCAGCAGCCGCCCGACCGGCCAGGTGGTCACCAACCGGTCCGGCCCCAGACCGGCCCGCGCCGCACGCGCGTATCCGGACGACTGCCAGTGCAACTGCTCCGGGGCATGGGCGTCGGTGTCCACGGCGAACAGGCAGCCCGCCTCGGCCGCGAGTCCCAGCAGGTCATCCGGTGGATCTCGCCGTTCGGGGCGGCAGTTGATCTCCACGGCGGTTCCGGCCTCGGCACAGGCTGAGAAGACAGCCTCGGCATCGAACCGGGACTGCGGCCGCCCCCGGCCGGTGACGATCCGGCCGGTGCAGTGTCCGAGCACGTCGACGTGCGGGTTGCGCACCGCCTTCACCATCCGAGCAGTCATCGGCTCCGGCTCCGCACGTAGCTTCGAATGCACCGAGGCCACCACCACATCGAGCCGCCCGAGCAACTCCTCGTCCTGATCGAGCGAGCCGTCCTCCAGAATGTCGCACTCGATCCCCGACAGGAGCCGAAAGGGCCTCACCCGGGCGTTGACGGCTGCAACCGCCTCCAGTTGGAGCCGCAGCCGGTCTGCGCTGAGACCATGTGCAATCGTGAGCCGGGGCGAATGGTCGGTGAGCACGGCCCATCGGTGCCCCAGTACGCGGGCTGCCTCGGCCATCTCCTCGATCGGGCTGCCACCGTCGGACCAATCGGAGTGCACGTGGCAGTCCCCCTCGGTCACGGCCCACAGGTCCCAGCCCGCACGGGCGGCCGGCCCGGCGTCCGCCTCCAGCCTGGCGAGATAGGCCGGCACTTCGCCCGCCGACGCCTCCGCGATCACTTCGGCGGTGACCGGACCGACGCCGCGCAGCCGCTGGGCCTGTGCCACATCCACCGGACTGGCCGGCAGGTTCCGGGCCGCCTCGGCCGCCGTGTGGAAGGCCCGAACCCGATAAGGAGAGGCACCGCACCACTCGAGGAAAAAGGCGATCCGCCGGAGCGCTTCGACCGGTTCCATGCCTTCAGTGTTCGTCGTCCGCCATCAACCCGCCCTTCCCGGCTGAGAACCCAGCGGAGACGGACGTGTGGAAGTGGTGGCTGCTCGGGTTTCGGGTGCTGGCGGCCGACGACGGCTTCGCACGGTCGCCTGGCACCCCGGTCGCGTGCTTCAACAGCGTCCCAAATCAGGCTGATTGACCTCGATGAGCCCTGTGAGGGCCTGTTCGGTGGGACGCCAGTCATTGACGTCCTGGACTCCGCAGCTGGCAAACACCTCACCGGGGACCGCACCAGGCGGATGCGAAGTGCCGGGGGCGGGAAGAGTCACCGGCTGGTCCTTGGAAGCGGTCACCAGGTGGTCGTCAAGGCGGTCATCGGGGCCGGCGCTCGAGCACCGTGGCCTGGACGATCTTTCCCTGGGGCGTTCGGAGGACGTGTACGCCCCGGCAGAGCCCGGTCACCACGACCAGCCCGTAACCCGCCGGAGGCGAGGCGGTGGCCAGCAGCTCCCGGCTGGTGTCCTCGACGGCCACCTCGATGGTGCCGTCACCGGCGGGTGCGACCAGCAGCCGGCACGGCCCGGGCGCGTGCCGGCAGGCGTTGGAGACCAGTTCGGCGATCACGAGCAGGACGTCGCCCCGGGTCTCGTCCCGGAAGCGGGGTCCCGCTTTGGCCGCGAGCTCCGCGAAGAACCGCTCGGCCGCGTGGCGGGCCGTGCGGACCGATCCGACGCGCCCGTCCAGGTCGAGCGCGAGCACAGGCATCTGATTCACCCCGGCCCTGGGGTCCCTTTGACGGTGCCGCGCCTACCCCGGCCACGACCGGGTCAACCCTCTGCTCAGCGGCCGGTTTCGCCGTTCTCGACCTGCTCCCTGAGCCGGGCGAGGGTGGCGCTCAGCACCCGCGAGACCTGCATCTGGGAGACCCCGATCCGCTCGGCGATCTCCGACTGCGTGCAATCACCCCAGAAGCGCAGCAGCAGGACGGTGCGCTCGCGGTTGGTGAGCAGGCGCAGCAGCGGGCGGACGGCTTCCCTGAAGATCACCAGGTCGAGGTTGTGGTCGCAGTCGCCGAGTCGGTCGAGCAGGGCGTTGCCGGAGTCGTCGGTGCCGTCGTCGCGGGTGGCGTCGAGCGAGTCGCAGTAGAAGGCGTGTCCGGCGTGTAGGCCGGTGGCGACCTGCTCGGGGGTGAGGCCGAGGTCGTCGGCGAGTTCCTCGGGTGTGGGCAGCCTGCCGAGCTGCTGTTCCAGGCGGTCGGAGGCGCGGGCGGTCCTTAGGTAGAGCTCCTGGATGCTGCGGGGAACGCGCAGTGGCCAGGACGTGTCGCGGAAGAAGCGTTTGATCTCGCCGGTGATGGTGGGCAGGGCGTAGGTGACGAACTCGACGCCGCGGTTGGGGTCGTAGCCGTCGACGGCTTTGATCAGGCCGATGGTGCCGACCTGGAGGATGTCGTCCATCTCGGCGGCGCGGTGGCGGAAGCCCGCGGCGACGAAACGGACCAGCGGCATGTTGAGCTCGATGATGGTGCCGCGGACGTAGCCGTAGGCGGGCGTTTCGGGCTCCAGTTCGGCGAGACGGCGGAACAGCGCGTCGCTGAGCTCGCGCGCCTCGCTCTTGCCCAGGCGGCGCACGGGCCGCTGGTCCGCGCCGGGGACGGGCGGCGCCTCCTTTGGGACGAGCGAGGCTGTGGCGGCGTGCTGGGCGGTGGTGGCGGACACGGGATCATCTCCCAGGATGTCGCGGGCCCACACCGTGCGCGTGTCGACGCGAAAAGTGACCGCTCGCGGCGGGGCAGACAAATCGTCGCCGCGGGCATGAGGTGTGGGAATGGGAAGCCGCTCGGCCCGGCTGCTTGAGGCCACGGAGTCCCGGGGGCGGCAGGTGCGCCCTCTGGATCGGCGGCGATGTCGGAATCGCCGCGCCGTCGGGGCGTCGCCCCGACCTCTTCGCGGTCTTGGTACCCACGCACATACTCGGTGAACCTTTTCGACCGAAGGGCAGGGTCCAGCTGCGGGGCAGGTGGGCAAGGATCCGGTTGGGGCAGGTGGGCAAGGATCCGGTTGGTGAGGTGGTCGCCGCCGAGGTTGGTGAGGGCGACCAGGACGGCGGAGGCGTCCCCGCGGGCTCCTTCGCGGCTGGTGTTCAGGGTGTTGGGAGGGCATTCGACGAAGGCGGGGGCGGGGAGGACAGTCACCGTGTTGCGTCCCAAGAGCCGGCACAGCCAAGGCCGGCAGGCTGGCCAGGGGCGATGGTCAGGGCTCAATGGTCAGCCGCGGGTTGAGGCCGGTCAGTCTCAGCAGCACGGCCACCCTGGCCACGCTACGGCCGACTCCCCGCAAGATGAGCCGGCCGCCGCGCTGGTCGGCCTGGTTGCGGACCTCGACGAGGGCGCCCAGGCCCGCGCAGTCCATGAACGCCACCTCCGATAGGTCGAGCCCTTCGCCGTCGAGGCCGGGCGCACGCTCGGCCTGGTCGGCGCAGGGGATGGGACGGCACAGAAAGGGTCGGTTGGCGCGGTCAGGCCCGGCTCTGCTTGAGCTCGCCGCCGTAGCTGATCGCGCTCTTGCGGGCTTGGCCCGGGCGACCGAGTCGGGCTACCAGTAGTGCCGTCGTCCGGCGATACCGTGGCCCACCGCGCCGAGGAGCCAGAGAATCAGGCCGAGAACGGCCAGGATGATGCCGATGGTCCACAGGATCGAGATGCCGGTGACGAAGCCGATGATGAGGAGGATCACTCCAAGGACGATCACGGTGGTCTCCGAAGGGTTCAGATCTTTTCGCGAATGCCCGCAGGTTGGGCCGGTGTGTTCAGCTGCTCAGCAGGCGGTTGAAGAAGCTGCGGTACTTCTGCAGGGCAAGCCGCAGCTCCTCGGTATCGACCGCGTCCCCCCGGTTCCACTGACCCTCGAGCCGCTGCTTGTGGTCGGCGAAGGATTCGGCCAGTCGCCGCATGAGGTCGGCGACCAGTTCGTCGGCGGTGTGAACAGCCTCGCGGGGGTCGTCGACGAAGCGGGTCTGCACCTGCTGCCAGCGGGTGCGCAGCTCCTGCGCCTGGGCCGAGGGCAGCAGTGGTTCCTCGTCCTCCTGGCCGGCTGCGCCGCGGTCGGCGGCCTCCCCTTGCGCGGTCGTGTCCTCGAAGGGCGTGGCCGTCTGCCCGCTCTCCGCATCCGGTCTCTCGCCGGTGGCGTCGCCCGGGAAGACGGGCCGTTCCTCCCGCGCGTCGGGCGTGGCCTCGGATGTCGCCTCCGACGTCGTCCCGGGCGGATCCATGGCACCTGATGGCGCGAGCTGTGCTTCCTCGTTCCGGGTTCCGGTGGCGGCGATGTCCTCGGTCGTCATCCGTCCCTTGTCGTCGTAGCGCATGGGCTTCATCTCTGTCACCTCCGTGGCGAATCGTCGTCCCGCACGGCCTGCCCGCCGTCGAGAAGCGCCGTGAACAGCGCCCGGTAGTGCACCATCGCCCCGCGGAGTTCTTCGGTGGTCGCGTCACCGCGACCGGCCTGGGCGTTGACCGCATGCGCGGCGCGGTAGTGCTTCAGGGTGCTCGCGTGCTCGACGGACAGGTCACGCAGCCGCTGTTCGTAGTCCTCGGTGGGATAGCCGCGCTCATGCATGAGCGCGGTGACCAGGCCATCGGCCCGCTGGACGGTTTCGCCGGGGCGGTCGACGAACTCCTGCTGCACCCGTGTCCAGTCCCGGGCGTAGCGCTGTCTGGTGTCGGGTGCCAGCGGCTTGATCTCCAACTGCTGGTGGCGCTGTTCGCGGCGGCGCAGTTCCTGCTCGGCGGCCAGTCGGCTGCCCGAGCTGCGGACGGTGCGCTCGTACTCAGGGCCGAACCGTTCCCGCAGCCGGCGGCGGCGGGCCGTGAACCACAACGCCGCGGCGATCAGGAGCAGCACGACCACGACGGGCACGATGATCGCGATGAGGGTCCCTGTCGACATCAGGTCCTCCTTGGTCCTTCAGTGACCTGCCGCCTTACCGGCGACCGGCGTCTCGAAACGTCTTCTTCACCGGGCGCCCGCGCCGGAGCGAAGCGGCAGCTCGCCAACCCTCTGTAACAGGGAGGTCGGCAGCGGTGTGCCCGGCTTCGAAGAGGCGCATTCGTGCAGGGCCTCGGTCAGGGTCGGGAACATCCGGAACAGGGTGTCGGTCTGGGTGATCTCCAGCACCCGTCGTGCCTGCGGGGTGGGTGCGGCAAGTACGAGGGGCACGCCCGCGGCGAATGCGGTACGGCGGGCGGTGAGCAGCGTGTGGAGGGTGCTGGTGGTGAAGAGGTCGACGGCGTGCAGGTCGATCACGAGGAGTGCGGGGTGCTGTGCGAGGGCCTGGTGCAGTTTGTGGTGCAGGTCTTGTTCGTTGTCGATGTGGGCGTAGCCGGCGAGGGAGCAGACCAGGGCGTCGCCGATGCGGGTGGTGGAGGTCTTCATATCCGGGGCGGGCATGGTGTGCCTTCCGGGCGGCCCGGGTCGAGGTGTTGGAGACGGGTCGGCTTGGGGTGCGGCGGGGAGCCGGTCCGTGTGCTTCAGGTGGGGGGCTTGCCGGGGGCCGTGTGCGGCGGTCCGGGCCCGTGCAGGTCTGCCGCGCACCTCGGTGACTTCGCCGGGGATCCACATCTGGGAGCGGCCGTACAGGTCACACGGCGGGGGTGGCGGCTCGGGTCGTGGGCGACGGGCGGTGGTCATGGCTTTCTCACCCCGTGCTGCGGTCGGGCGGTGCCAAAGTTGGGGCTGGCTGGTCGCGCCAGCGGGAAGCGATCCGCTCCAGGCTCTCCCACAGCTCGCCAGCGGTGTCCTGCTGGTAGTCCAAGGTGCCCTGGGGGGATTCGCTGGCAGCGAGGTAGGCCTCGAGGCCGGTGACCGCATGGCAGACCATGCGGCGCATCGGCTCGACCTGACACGTCTGGTCGCCGTTCTCACGGGGGCGGCCGATGCGGTCGTAGAGGAAGCCGGCGAGGGTTTCCAGGTGGTCGCGGGTGAGGCTGTCCACGATGACCTCTTCACGCGGGAGGCAAGAAATCCCAGCCGACGAGGCGGCGGGCTTGCCCTTCAACCATTCGCCCACGAGCGATTCATGTCAACTGGTACACGGATTATTTTTCGTGCTTACGGCTGCGTGAATCGGCGGTCGTATGCTGGTGCCATGGACGAGTGTCCCGCGACGGCGCGGCGGTGGACTTTCCTGACCAACCACGCCCGCGTTCTCGTACAGATCGCCCGCGATCCCGGCATCAGGGTGCGCGACATCGCGGCGAGCTGCCTGCTGACCGAGCGCGCCGTCCAACGGATCATCGTCGACCTCGAGAAGGACGGCTACCTGACCCACGAACGCACCGGCCGCAGCAACCACTACCACGTCCAGGCCGCCAAACAACTGCGCCATCCGGCCGACTCCGGCCCCAGCCTCGCCGAACTCCTGTCCGTTCTCCTGCGCTGACCACCTGACCGCCTGCCCCGGTCACGGTGCGGCTCTCCGGACCAAGGCGATCGCCTCCGGGCCCGCAACCGTGGGACCCGATCAGTCCCCTCGACGAGGGAGATACATGTCGCTACCGGCACTGTGAATGTGAAGTGGTTCAACGCTGAAAAGGGCTTCGGTTTCTTCCAGCAGGACGGCGGCGGTCCCGACGTCTTCGCCCACTACTCGAACATCGACGCCCAGGGCTTCCGTGAACTCCAGGAGGGCCAGAAGGTGACCTTCGACATCGTGCAAGGCCAGAAGGGCCCGCAGGCGGAACACATCCGCCCCGCCTGACCTCCGGCGCACGAGCGGGCGCCCCACACGGATCCATGTGCGGGGCGCCTTTCCGCGCGCGCAGCTCTCGATCACCTACAGCCTGGTGTCGATCCCCGGGTGAATGGCTGCGACCGGTCGCGGCGTGGACGAGGTACCGCTCCACCTCGTCCACGCCGCAGACGGCTCTTCTCTAGGGCAGATCCGTGCTTCGAGGGCGTCGCCGGTCCGCGGGCCGCATCGGTGCATCTGCCGCGCGCCATATAGCGGGGCGTGTCCGATGTCAGCGGGTGCGGCATCGACCGCCGCGCCGGAACCGCACCCGCGCGAGGACCAGCACGGCGACGCCAATGACGGTGGGTGCGTGGGTCGGACGGCGGACGGCGGACGGCGGACGGCGCTACGGTCTGGCCTGGCGGCGGGTGCGGCGGTAGGCGGTGCGGCGAACCAGCAACCCGCCTGACCGGGCGTGGCCCACCAGCGCGGGCTGGTTGCGGCGGACGGAGTTCCCGGGTGGTCCGTGCTAGCTAGGGCTCCGGGTCTGAGCTGCCCTGTTCGATCTGGTGGATGAGCCGCTTGAGTTGGTTGACTTCCTCCCTCAGCGCGCGGTCGCCGGCCGGGGTGAGGGTGAGCCAGGTGCGGGCACGTTTGCCCTCGTAGCCCTTCTCGACGTCGATCAGCCCGGCTTTCTCCAGGGTGGCCAGGTGCTGGCTGAGGTTTCCGGCGGTGAGTTCGAGCATCGTGCGCAGGAAGCCGAACTCGACCCGGCGCGCTTGGTGGGCGATGGTGAGGATGCCGAGGCGCACGCGCTGGTGGACGATGTCGTCCAGCCCGGTGACGGGGTGCGGGTCGGGCTGTTCGGTCATGACGCGTTGCGCCGGTCGGGCAGCTCGGCCAGGCCGAAACCGAGGGCGCCGAGCAGGAGCAGCAGGCCGGGGACGCCGAAGGTGGGCAGGGCGGACCAGGGCGAGGTGAACGGGATCCCTGTCCAGCCGGTGGTGAGCGGCACCAGCTCGATGGCCAGATACACCACAGTGAGCAGCAGCAGGGCGCGGCTGCGTTCCACCCAGGACAGCACCAGCAGCGGCACCATGGCGTTCCCGGCGAGCCGTTCTGTCCTCTGACATCGGACCTTGATCGCTTGCCACCGAAGTTTGACCACTGCGGGTTTGTGCCACTGAAGATTGACCGCCCATGTCCGCGTACCTGCGGAAGCGCGGGGCCAGTACGGCTCGACGTGCAGCGGAGGCTGGTTCTGCGTGCCGTCTGTGGCATCTGACGGACAGCCGAAACGGAAGGCGGTCGGCGATGGGCGTTGAGCGGACCGGTGGCTGGAGGTGCGGCGCTGCGTGCCCGTGTGAGCTGCTCAGTACCGGCGCAGTAGCGGCCACAGGGCCGCCCACGGGCGGTCCGGTCCCGCGCAGAGCACGACGGCCGCGTGCTGCTCCATGTTCGCCGTGCCGTGCCCGTTGTTGACGCGCGCGACCGTGCGGCAGGCGGTGAAGTGGTCCTCCAGATCGGCGTAGCCCGCCGGGTGGACGAGCAGCACCGGCCCCGTGGCGGTCGCCGGTGGCGGGCCCCAGGCGTACAGGCCCATGTGACCGGAGTACGGGGATGGCAGGCCGAGGGCGGGCCCGTACTGCGCGAGGGCTCCGGCCTCGCCGTAGTTCGAGGTCAGCAGTACGGCGGTGGCCCGCTGCTCGGTGGGGATGGCCGCCCAGCCGGTGGCGGTGGCGCGCGCGAGCTCCGGCCAGCCGACCTCTTCGCCGATGTCGGGGTCGACGGTCATCGGCACCGCCAGCGCCGAGGCGGGCAGCACCGGCAGGGCGGCCAGCGCACTGGTGAGCAGGGCCGCGAACAGTCCGCCGGTCAGCTTCGCGCGGTGATCGCGTGCCCAGCGGGCGTACGACTCGCAACCGGCCGCAGTGAGCGCGTACAGCAGCGGGATCGGGTAGTACGCCTTGCCACCCCCCGCCATCACCAGCAGGCAGAGCATCACCCAGGCCACCGCGACCGGTCGGGCCCAGCGCAGCTCCGACCGGCGCAGCAGCCGGCTCAGCCCGGTCAGCCACAGGGGCGCCAGCAGCGGGGAGAACTGGAGCACCTGCATAGG
>NZ_JBSFJU010000128.1:0-10829 GCF_053598215.1 Kitasatospora sp. NPDC001175
TGGACCTTAGACAAGCCCTATCGTCGCAGGTCAGCGGCACTCCTCAGTCTTTTGATCACGCCTCGGACAGCCCTGCTCGTGAAAGCGCGAGGCTAAGGCCCGAGGGCTGGCACGACCGGGGCGCCGTTGTAGCCCGGGTACGCATCAGTGACCTGGGCCTATCACTCCTGGTTGGGCTCGTTGGCGGGCACCACCGGGGCCGGGTTGTTGGACGAATAGCCGGAGTCCAGGTTGCTGGCTGGGGCGACGGATGGCGCGTGCAAAGCGCCGACACCCATACCCGGGTGTACGAGCGGCGCGGATGCGGGCGCGGCCGAGCCCGGCGCCGCCACGTACAGCAGTCCCGCGCCCAGGACCAGCCCGGCGACGGCGGCGACAACGGACTTGAGCTTCATGAGTCCCCCGTGGGTTGTTGATCATTGCTGCGAGTCAAGCGCCGTTGACGCCCGGCTGTCAATGATCAGCGGGCTTCAGCCAGCCGCCCGCATGACCAACTCAACCGGATCACGCCGTTATCGCGGCTGTGTACTTCTCGAACTCCTCGGCGGTCTGCTCGACGTAGCTGCACAGCCAGTCGCAGTCGTGGCTCTCGCCGCGCAGCACCAGGTGCAGCTCCTCCGGCGTCGCCCACGACACGTCCGCGGGCGTCCGGGCTGGCGTGCCGGTGCAGGGCGGGAAGACGCGCTGCGCGAGGTATGTGATCGGGTTCTCCGGGGCGTCGCGTCGGCGGTGGTGGGCGTGGAGCCAGCGGGCGAACGTCATCTCCAGGCGGACCACGGGCTGCTGGCCGGAGCCAGCGCAGTCGGTGTTCAAGACCGGCCGGCCGTCCTGAGCGTAAACACGATCGACGGCTCCGGCTTGTACGGCCGCGGGTGCACGTAGCAGCGGCCGTCGCGGCGCAGATGGACGGTCTCCTCGCACACCGCACACAAGCCCTCGTCGGGATACTTATAGTCAATTCCTCCTGAAAGGATTAACGTTGGTGCGACCCACCTGGCAAGATCACGTCTCATGACGTGTGTTCGGTGAAGCACTCATGCTGTCGCGATCGGGCCGCCGGCAGGGCAATGCGGGCTGGTTGGCCTTGACCACCAGCAGGTAGTGGGCTTTCTTCTCCACCGGGAAGCGTGCGTGATCGCGCTGGGCGTGCAGGGCGTCCGTGGTGACGGTGGCCCCGGTCAGATCGTAGGACTCCGGCAGCGCGACAGGGCCCGGGTCCACTTTATCCACCACGAACGCGCGCACCCGGTCGCGCAGCCTCGGTTTTCAGGCTGCGGGCGCGGGTGCCGCCGCCTTGAAGTAGTGCTCGCCGAGGGCTGCGGCGAGGATCTTCTCCTGCTCGGCCCGGCTGCCTCGGTGTCCCAGGCCGCGTACAGCCTGCGGGCGACGTCGTCGGGCATCCTCTGCGTGATGATGCGCAAGCCGCGGTCGTCAGTGGACGTCAGCGGACTTGCCGGCCGCAAGCCGGTCCAAGCCGGCGGTGCGGGCCGCCTCGCCGCCGACGCGCAGCGCGCGGGTCCAGGTAGTGGGGCCAGACGCTCGATTGCCGGCCAGTACGCCAGCTCCAACCCCGCCGATTCCGCCCCCGGCTCGTCCGTGAACCGCGTCGAGCACCACGTGCGTGACCTGTGACTCACCGCCCAGGGCCAGCACGTCGTCCGGATCCTCCACCGCCCGCCCTGCCAGCGGTCCACGGACAGGTCACTGAAGAGGAGGACCGGTTTCCCGGGGCCAGATGCAGGTCGGCACCAAGCTGCGGGCGGCCGCCGAACGCGTAACGCTGGAAGCAGAGCCATCCGCAATCGGCGGCTACCGCACGAAGGAGTGCCAGGTAGGGAGGGAGATCGCCGGTAGCCCTTTGCGAGCTCCAGGACAGGTGAGATGACCTGCACTGACACGCTCCGTCCGTACACGCGCGGACGGCAACGACCGGCGCACCAGCGCCTAAATAAGACAATCGGTATCAGAGTTGACCATTTCGGTTGTCAGCTCATTCCCAAGAAGGCTGTCATGGCCAATCAGACGATCAATGCGCCCTTCACCTTTCAGCGAGGCCAGTCGGTGACCTCCGACGAGGCCCTGCTCATCATGCAATCGGACGGAAACCTGGTCGTATATGACGAGTTCAACTCCCCTCGCTGGGCCTCCAATACCGTCCGCGAAGGCTGGACAGCCGCGTTCCAGGCGGATGGCAACTTCGTTGTCTACACCCGCGAGGGGCACCCGGTGTGGGCCTCCAATACATGGGGACACCCCGGATCCCGCCTGGTCGCACAGGACGACGGCAACGTGGTCATCTACGACGGCAGCCAGCCCATCTGGGCGACGCACACAAATCACTGAGCCCCCTCGCCGCCTCGCCATGTCGAGGATCAAGTCCGATGGTTGGACCATGTAGCCGACCGGCCGGCTGACCGGTGGTCTCGTACTCCCGGTCGACCTCCACTAGGAGCACCAGCACCTCGCTGCCGGGGTCGCGCAGTGGCGGACCTCGGTGGCGGAGTGAGCGGGGAGCCGTGTCCGGTGTCGCAGCGCCCCAGCACCTCTGCTCCGGTTTCGTTGGCAGCCCGGCCGTGCACGGGCAGCTCCCTCACCAGGAGATTCGGGAGCTGCTCGACACACCCCTCGAAGTCCAATAGCGCCACCAGTGCGGCAACGCCCCGCCGGTTGACGGCGGGGCGGGCGCAACACAGTTCACGCGACGGGCCGGACCCTCCTTCAGGATCCAGCGGCGGAAAGCCCGCCCGTAGTCCGACGTCAACGCCCCGGTACCTGCCCCAGGCTGCGGATCACCCGGCCGTAATCGGGCCGAGGTAGGTGCCGCCGGAGACGTCGATGATCTGGCCGGTCACCCAGCGGCTCTGCGGACCCGCCAGGAAGCCCACCACATCGGCGATGTCCTCCGGCTCGCCGAGCCGTCCGAGCGCGGTGAGCGACTCAAGTCCGGCCACAGCCTCGGGAACAGCGGTCCAGCCGGCGGTCATGTCGGTCCGGACCACTCCGGGGTTGACCGTGTTCACGGTGATCCCGCGCCGGCCGAGTTCGTTGGCGAGCGGCGCGCCAAGAGCCGCCAGCGCCGCCTTGGTTACGGTGTAGCCGATCTGGACGGGGGCCGCGATCCGGGTGGCCGCCGAGGCCACGTTGACGATCCGCCCGCCGTCCCGCAGCAGTGGCAGCGCCCGCTGGATCACAAAGATCGGCGTGCGCACGTTGACCGCGAGCAGCCGTTCGAAGTCCTCCTCGGTGAGCTGCCCGATCGGCCCGACCGAGTGGATGCCCGCGTTGTTGACCAGGATGTCCAGGCCGTCCGCGCCGTGGTCCGCCAGCCCGGCGGTGAGCCCCTCGAACAACCGGTCCACCGCACCGTTCTCGCCGAATCTGGCCTGCACCACGAACGCCCGGCCACCGGCCTTGGCGATCAGCGCCACGGTCTCCGCAGCGGCCGCCTCGTTGCCGCCGTAGTGGACCGCGACCAGCGCCCCCTCGGCGGCGAGCCGCAGGGCGACCGCGCGCCCGATCCCGCGCGAGCCGCCCGTCACCAGTGCGGTCCTGCCGTCCAGTTCCCCCACGATCGCCTCTCCCCTGTATCGCCCCGGTCGAATCCGGGACCGATCTCCGGTCGTCACAACCCGATGCCGGGCACCCTTCGAATATGCCCTGGGACGAACCGCTGAAGCCCTCCCTGCGGCTTTTCGGTCTCGACAACCTCCAAGCTGCGCAGGGGCCCTGTCTTCATGTGGCGACAACACCGAGATCACCCGAATCGGGAACCCGCGAACACGCGTGCTGATCCCAAGCCCCGTGGCGGGTTTGCGGATCGCTTCTCAGCGCAAGCCACCCCACGAGGATCGGCCGGCAGAGCGAGTTGAATCCGCCAGTAGACGTGCACAGCAGTTCGGCTCACAGGACTACCGCCGTTCGACTTCTGTAAGCACGTCGAGCGCCCTCGCCAGGCCCAACACGCGCTCTCATTAAGGCGTGGACCCGAGAACCCCCGAACCTCACGATCGCGAAGAGGATGGGCCGAAGGCCAACGGCCCCGAGCCCGCCAAGCCATCCAAACCCACGGAAACACCCAAGTCTCCACCTCTCCCCGAAGCCGCTCCGCCCTCCGAGGCGCCAGTCCCGACACCCCCGTCCGCCGTGCGACCCAAGCCCGAGGCCCCTCCCAATGCCGGGGCAGTACGACCCATGCCCGGGGAGCTGGCCGAGCCTCAGACAACCATCCGGGTGAGCCGAGACGTCGACTTCCCGCTGTCACTCCTCCCGCAATCCCTGCGCCGAGGTCCGTTTCGGGAGGACGCATTCACGTCGGTGCTGCACGAGCCGCGCACCACCGTCGTGGTGGGCCGCTGGCTGGGCGCGGCACTGGTGGTCTGTTTCATGACCGGGCTGCTCAGCCATGTCCTCCAGCAGCCGCCGACCTGGCTGCGCGACCACCTGCCAAGCCGCCCGGTGAACGGCTACCGGGTCACCCAGGGACTGCACGTCATCTCGGGGATCGCCGCGATCCCGCTCCTCGGGGCGAAGCTCTGGGCGGTCTACCCCCGGCTCTTCGGTCATAAGCTTTTGGGCGACAGTCACGACCCCCGTTTGAGAAAGTCGAAGCTGTTCGAGTGGCCGCCTGTTCGCAGCGTGCTGCACGCACTGGAGCGGCTCGGCATCGCGGTCCTGGTCTCCACGATGCTGCTGGAGCTGTTCATCGGACTGCTGAACATCCTTGAGTGGTACCCGTGGCCGTTCCCCTTCCGGCAGACGCACTTCTGGCTGGCCTGGGTGGCCACCGGCGGGCTGCTGGTGCACGTGGCCGCCAAGGGGCCGATGATCGCGCAGCACTGGCGGCGCGGCAGCGTCCCGGGGCTGCGCCAGCGGCGGGCGTTCCTCGGCGCGGTGACGGTGGCGGCCGTCGCGGTCACGGCCACCACGGCCGGTCAGACCGTGCCGTGGCTGCGCCGCCTCACCCTGTTCGCCCCGCGCCGCCCCGACCTGGGCGAGCTCGGTCTCCCCGTCACCCGTACGGCCGCCCAGGCGAACACCACCGTCACCCCGCCGGACTGGCGGCTGCGCATCGATGGTCCACGACCGTACGAACTGACGATGGATCAGCTGCTCGCCCTTCCGCAGTCCGAGTCGCGGCTGCCGATCGCGTGCGTCGAGGGCTGGAGTGCCTCCGCCCACTGGTCCGGGGTCCGCCTCAGGGACCTGCTCGCCCGGGCCGGCGCGCCGCCCACCGCCCGGGTCCGGGTGACCTCGCTGGAGGCCAACGGGCCGTACCGGGTGATGGAGATGCCCGCCGCGTTCGCGCAGGACCCGCTGACGCTGTTGGCGCTCCGGGTGAACGGCCGGGTGCTGACGGCCGACCACGGTTACCCGGCACGAATCATCGCGCCCAACCGGCCGGGTGTGCTGCAAACCAAGTGGGTCGCACGGCTGGAGGTGATCTGATGCGGACGTTCCGGGTGGTGACCGCGCTCGCCGGGACCGGCCTGATCGGGTACGGGGTCTACGGGCTGCTGCACGACAGCTACATCACCGATCCGCTCGACGTGCTGGTCTGGCTGTTCGGCGGGCTGCTGATCCATGACGGGCTGTGGGTCCCGGTGCTCTGTGCCCTCGGGGCGGGCTTCGTCCGGGGACCGGTGCTGCGCGGCTGGCTGATCGTCGCGGCGGCGGTCACCGCCGTGGCGCTCCCGCCCCTGCTGCGCGACGGGCGGAACAACGGCAACGCCTCCCTTCTCCCGCTGCCCTATCTGCGCAACTGGCTGCTCGCTCTTGCCGTCACGGCCGTCGCCGCCGCTGTGACGGCCCTCGTCTCGCGGACCCGCCGCCGCGGATGAGCCGCGAAGGGCGAGCGCGTACCGCATCGAGGGCTGCCGTCGCGCTCGTCCTGGGCGGCCGTCACGGTGACACCGGTGCGACCGGCTCGACCACGCTCACCATCACCTGGGGCCGGGTGGGACCGGTCGGGCCGGGCGCCGCCGAGGCCCGGGCTCACGTCCCCGGCAGTCCGGTCTCAAGGCCGTCGAGCGCGTGCGAGCAGATGCAGTCCCGGGCGCTCGGCAGGCCCTCAAGTGCCTTGAACAGGACGGTCCGCAGCCGATCCACGTTGCGCGCGAACACGGCCAGCACCTCGGCGTGGGTGACCCCCTCCCCGGTCTCCACACCTGCGTCGAGGTCGGTGACCAGGGCCAACGAGGTGTAGCAGAGCCCGAGTTCACGGGCGAGGACCGCCTCCGGATGGCCGGTCATGCCGACCACCGACCAGCCGTTGGCGGTGAACCAGCGCGACTCCGCCCTGGTCGAGAAACGCGGGCCCTCGATCACCACCAGGGTGCCGCCGTCCACCGGCTCCCAGGCGTTGTCCCGGGCGGCGGCCAGCGCCGCGCGCCTGCCGTCCGGGCAGTACGGGTCCGCCATCGAGACGTGGACCACCTCGGGTACCCCGCCGTCCGGCAGCGGCAGCCCGTCGTAGTAGGTCTGCACCCGGCCGGAGGTGCGGTCCACGAACTGGTCAGGGACGACCAGCGTGCCGGGGCCGTACTCGGGGCGCAGCCCGCCCACCGCGCACGGTCCGAGCACCTGGCGCACCCCCAGCGAGTGCAACGCCCACAGGTTGGCCCGGTAGTTGATCCGGTGCGGTGGCAGACTGTGCGCGCGACCGTGCCTGGGCAGGAAGGCGACGCTGCGTCCGGCCACCTCCCCGATGAAGAGCGAGTCGCTGGGCGGCCCGTACGGGGTCTCCACGGCAACCTCGGTCACGTCGTCCAGCAGTGCGTAGAGGCCCGAGCCTCCGATCACGCCGAGCTCGGCTCGCGGGAGCCGGGCGGTGCCTGCGATGGTGTCAGCCACGGTGACTGCCTTTCGGTCTCGTCCTGCCCCCACCATAGAAGCAGCCACCGCCGGAGCGGTGGTCCCGCGTCTTACCGGACTCGGACGGTGCGGCTCTTAGGGTAGGAACCACGAGGGCCCCTCGCCCCCAGCCCCCACCCGGTGGCGGGCGATGAGGGTGCGTCCTCGCCTTTCGGAACCGTCTAAGCGGAGCGGACTGCTGATGCTGATAGCGAAAGGCGCGAACCTCGCGCTGTCCACGACCGGAGTCCGGGTGGAGCTGCACTGGCGCGGCGGTCCCGGTGTCCCCGACGCGGACGCCTCCGCGCTGCTGCTCGCGGGCGGACGGGTCCGCTCCGACGCCGACTTCGTGTTCTACAACCAGCCGCAGGACACCTCCGGCGCGGTCCGCCACCTCGGCAAGCGGCCCGATCAGGACGGCACGGTCGCCGACACGCTGACGGTCGCTCTGGACCAGCTGGACGACGCGGTGGAGACCGTGGTGCTGGCGGCCTCCAGCGACGGCGGCCCGTTCGGGGCATTGCCCGGACTGCACCTGCGGGTGCTGGACTCGCACTCCGGCCAGGAGGTGGCGCGGTTCGAGGACACGGGGGCGAGCAGCGAGACCGCCTTCGTACTCGGGGAGCTGTACCGGCGGGGCGGCGGCTGGAAGTTCCGGGCGGTCGGCCAGGGGTACGACAGCGGGCTCGCGGGTCTGGCCACGGACTACGGCATCACCGTCGATGACGAGCCGGGCCAGGCTTCGGAGCCCGCCCCCGCGTCCGTACCGGTGCCCACACACGCACCCGCACCCGCACCCGCCGACGCACCCGCTCCCGCACCCTCCCCTGTCAGCCTCAGCAAGATCCGCCTCACCGAGAAGGACCCGGTCGTCTCGCTGGCCAAGCACGGGACCACCGCCGGCATGCTGCGCGTGAACCTCAACTGGTCTTCGGCGGAGGGCCCGCAGCCGGGCCAGGGCACCGGTGGCCGACTGATGAAGGTGCTGCGCTCGGCGTTCCAGCCCGTCGCGGCGGCCCGGGATCTCGACCTGGGCTGCTTCTGGGAGCTGGCGAACGGCAGACGGGGCGTCGTCCAGGCCGTCGGCGGGAACTTCGGCGACCTGTACCAGCCGCCGTACGTGCTGCTGGCCAACGACGACCGCACCGGCAGGGTCGCCACCGGCGAGGACCTCTGGGTCAACCTCGACCGGGCCGCCGAGATCCGCCGCCTGCTGGTCTTCGTCTACGACTACGACAAGCTCCCGCTCACCGGCCTGAACGGTCTCGCCACGCTCTTCCCCGTCACCGGGCCGACCATCGAACTGACGCTGGACGGCTGCGAGTTCCCCGCGACCGCCTGCGTGGTCGCGACACTGGAGCACGACGGGAGCGGACTGGCGGTCCGCCGTGAGGGACGGTACTTCCAGGCCACCCCCGCCCGGTCCGTGCACCAGGCGATCGACGCCGCGTACGGCTGGAACTTCGACTGGTTCCCCGGGAGCAAGTGACGGCCCCCACCGCGCGCGGCGCCGGTCCGGGCCACCCCGGCACCAGCCCCCGGCCCACCTCCCGGAACCTGCCGTCCCGGCCCGCCGTTCCGCATACAGTGACCGTCCCGAGAACGGGACGAGAGGCGACGGCACGGGAGCAGGCAGAGGTGGACATGGCAGTGAGCGGCTCAGCGGTGGGCGGGCACCAGGCGCTGGCCTGGCGGGTGCGGCCGGCCGCCCCGGTCGCCGCCGTGCTGGTGCTGCACGGCGGCGAGGTGGCGAGCGAGGCCCGCCCCGGCCCGGTGAACCTGCCCGGGCTGCGGATGACCGGGTTCGTGCGGGCGGTGGCCAGGGCGACGGCGGGCGACGAGGTCGCCGTCGGGGTGGTGCGCTACCGGTACCGGGGGTGGAACGGCGAGCGGGCCGATGCCGTTCGGGACACCACGGCCGCGCTGCACGACCTCGCCGAGGAGCTGGGCCCGGTCCCGACCGTCCTGATCGGCCACTCGATGGGCGGCCGGGCCGCACTGCACGCGGCCGGCCACCCGTGCGTCACCGGCGTGGTCGCCCTCGCGCCCTGGTGCCCGGCGGACGATCCGCACGAGCAGCTGAAGGACCGCCAACTGATCGCGCTGCACGGCGACCGCGACCGGGTGACCGCTCCCGCCGACACCCTCCGCTTCGCGGCACGTGCCCGCTCGGCGGGCGCCCGGGTCGCCGGGTACACCGTCCACGGTTCGGGCCACGCCCTGCTGCGCCGCGCGTCCGACTGGCATCGCGCGACCGCCGGGCTGGCGGGCGCCCTGCTCGGTCTGCGCCCGCTGCCCACCGCCGCGGCGGACGCGTTCGCCCTCGACCAGGACGCCTCCGGTGGTCTCGAACTCCCGCTGCCCAGGCGGATTTCCGAGCCGCCGCCCTCCTACCGAGTCAGCACGTCGAGTTCGTTGTCGGCGTCGTTGACGAAGTAGACCGCGTCACCGTCCAGGTCCACCGCGAGGCCGAAGAGCGCTCCCGCGCCCGGCGGGGTGCCCTCGGAGTTGATCTGCTTGACCGCCACCTGCTTGCCCTTGGGTGTGGTCTCGACGATGTTGCCGTCCCCTCCGTTGACCGTCAGAATGTCGCCTTTGGGCGTGAGGGCCATCCCCAGCGGTCCGTTCAGGGCGCCGCCGGTGCTGATCACCCGGCCGATGCCGTCGCTGTCCTTGCGGGTGAGGGCGCGCGGGATCGCGGTGATCCGGCTCCGGACGGTGTCCGCGACGAAGAGCGTTCCCTCGCGGTCGAGTGCCACCCCGGTCGGGCCGACCACCAGCGCCTGCGGGTCGGTCCGCTGCGGGAAGCCGTCGCCGATGACGGTGGTGGCCACCGGGTGCGGCGGTTTCTTGTCACCCTTGTGGCGCAGGGTGATCCGCAGCACGGTGCCCTGGTCCACCTCGTTGCCTCCGCCGGCGACCGTTCCGTTCAGCACGTTGGTCACGAACAGCTCGCTGCAGTCGTCGTGGCTGACGGCGGTCATGTCCCACGGCCCGTTGATGCCGTCGCCCGAGATGGTCTCGCGCACCGTGCCGTGGCTGTCGAGCACCAGCAGACAGCCCGCCTGGGCGGTGTCCGAGGTGCCGTCGGTGGTGGGCAGGCTGCCCACCACGACCCAGCCGCCGGGGAGGACCGTGAGCGCGGTGGTCAGCCCCACTCCGCCGGGGCACGGGCCGGGGAGGTGCGCCGGGTCGATCTGGGCGAACTGGGTGACCTTCCCATGCGGGCTGATCTGGACCAGCGTGGTGCCGCGGCCCTGCTGGTTGCCGAGCGCCTGCGAGTTGTTGAAGTTGCTGACCAGGATGTTGCCCCGGTGCAGGTCGCCGGCGTTCTCCCGGATCGCGAAGGTGCCGTACGGGTTCAGGTCCCCGTTCGCCGGGACGGTGGAAGCCACCGTGGACACGGTGTTCAGCCGGTTCAGGAACGGCTCGTGTTCGCCGCCCGCGGGACCCGCCGCGGCCGGCGCGGCCCCGACGGCCAGAGTGGCCACCAGCGCTGCCGTGGCGGCCCACGCGCTCGAACTAGCCCGAAGTCTCATCTACTTGCCTCCTGAAGGACGGGCAGGCAGCCCGAAGGGCGGCACTCGGCCCGCGAGAATGACGCAGAATCGTCCCCCGGGACGCCACGTTAGGTTCGACGGGCGGCCGCACGCCCGGTGACTTCCGCCAAAGGGTGGTCACGCTGCGTCATCACGGAGAGCCGGGAAGCCTGGTCGCCAATCGCAGCGCCGTGAGTCCGACGCGTGTTACACGGGCGGGTTCGGCTCCAGCTCGGCTCGTCCGGCCGCGTCGGAGAGTTTGATCAGCACGGCGGTCAGCAGCCAGTTGGCGGTCAGCGACGAGCCGCCGGAGGCGAGGAACGGAAGCGCCTTACCGGTCAGCGGCACCAGGCCGGTCACGCCGCCGACCACCACGAAGACCTGGAGCGCCACGGCCGCCGAGAGGCCGGTGGCGAGCAGCTTGCCGAAGGGGTCGGTCAG
>NZ_JBSFJU010000129.1:0-10442 GCF_053598215.1 Kitasatospora sp. NPDC001175
GCAGCGACGGCGGGCACGGATCCAACGTCACATCACCGAGGATGTCGGCCCGGTCCGCGCCGATCCGCCGTGCGAGCCCGCCCAGCAACTCGTCCTCGATGCGGTGGATCTTGCGGGCGGAGTCGGTCGCCCACAGCAGCCGTAGCGAGGGGACGCCTAGCGCGTCCGCGATGACCGGGCCGAGGAATCCCAGCGGCTCGTAGACGACGAAGTCCGGCCGCCAGGAGCGCGAGAACTCCAGGGTGTCGTCGGCCGTCGCCTCCGCGCAGTTGACGGCCATCTGCAGCGAGGTGATCCCTTGGCGTTCGCGGGCGTCCTTCTCGGCAGCGGTCCGGTCGCGGCTCGGCTGCCAGCCGCGGTAGGTCTCGCGGAGCGGTCCGTAGACGTCGACGTCGGCCCCTGCGGGCAGGGCCGGTAGCCCCGCCTGGGTGATGGTGGCCGCGAAGGAGGGCTGGCTGGCCACCATCACGTCGTGGCCGGCGGCCCGCAGTGCCCACCCGAACGGCACCATGGGATAGAAATGGGATCCCCAAGCCCAGGTGATGAACAACGCACGCATCGCTCTGCCCCACTCGCTCGAATAGCGCCGTTTCTTTCCCGGACAACGTGCCGTGGATGGCTCGGGGACGGCTGGTGCATATCTGGGGAACCGGTGTACGAGTGACTTTCCAGCGATGTTCGACAGGTCCGGCTGACGCTCACCGGAAGACATCAGCGGCCGACAGGGCGGCTGACGGGAAGGGAAAGGCGAGCCAGGATGCCTGGGGCGAACCGCGCGATGGTGCGAAAGATCCGGACGGACGAGATCACACCGAACCGCCGCAGGGGCGGCGACCTCAGGGTTGTGCTGAGCCCGAGTCTCACCGGCTCCACGTCGGGGTTCATGGGGTTGGTGAAACTCGAACCGGGTGAATCGGTCTCGGAGCATTACCACCCGTACTCCGAGGAGTTTCTCTACGTGGTCAAGGGCGAGATGGTGGCGACCGTCGACGACAGGGTGATCGAGCTCGGCGCGAATGAGGCGATCATGATTCCGATCGGGATCAGGCATCGCGTCCGCAATGACGGCGACGAGACCGCGGAGGCGGTATTCCACCTCAGCCCGCTGGCGCCGGAGCCGAGGCTGGGGCACGTGGACACCGAGCCGCCCGCCGACGCGAACGAGCCGCAGCCCGCAATCGGCGGTCAGTAACGTCTTCGCGGCCCGTTCGCCTGCCACTGCGTCAGGCGAACGGGCCGCGGGCTTGGACCGACCGGCATGGGGCCCGCGGCGTCACGTGCCGACAGCTGTCTCCCTCCCACTCCTACCCGCCATCGGGGAGGAGCGGCCCTCGGACGCGCGTCCCTCGTCGAGCGCAGCGCCGCTGCACTCTCTTCCCCCAGCCTGGCGGCCTGGGGTCCCCCCGGCCGGAGGCTGGGGGATGAGGTGCCCCCCTCTTCCCCCGCGCTCCCCATGGCCGGTCGGTCTCACTCCGGATCGCGCTCGGTGATCCGCTGGGCCAGGTCAGCGAGCGTTCGTACGGTCGGGTTGTCGTAGAGGTCGGTGACCCGAATACGGGCGCCGAAGGTGTCGGCCAGGATCGCGGCGGACCGGATCGCCATGATCGACGTTCCGCCCATGCTGAAGAAGCTGGTGTCGATCTCGATGTCCGCTGTCCCGAGGACCTGCGACCACACCGTGGCGACCGTGCGTTCCCAGGAGGTCCGCGGCCTCGTACGCTCAGGCGCCTCGGTCATGGCCGACTGCCCTGCGGTCGTCGCCGGTTCCGTCGTCGGTTCCGCAGCTTCCGCCTCCGGCACCGGATCGAACCCGAGCAGCAGGTACCGCTCGTCCACACCGAGCGCGATCTCGAAGAGTTCGAGCGCGTCGTCCCTGGTCATCGTCCGGAATCCGCGGCGGCGGGCCGCCGCGTTCAGCTCTTCGCCCTTCCGGCTCATCCCGAGTCCCGACCAGACACTCCAGGCCAGGCAGTGGACCGGACCGGTCCCCGCTCGCGCCCCGTGCCGCGCGAAGGCGTCGACCCCGGTGCAGGCTGCCGCGTAGGAGCCGAAGGGTGAGGCGCCGAAGAACCCGTTGAGCGACGAGAACAGCACCAGCGCGCACGACGGCCGTCGTGCGGCCAGCCGCGTGGCTGCCCAGGCCGACAGGAACTTCGACCGCAGGACCGTGCGGAAGGTCTCGACCGGCTCGTTCGTCAGGATGTGCTGTTCGGGTGCACGCCAGTTGTCGCCGATGTTCTCCGACGCCAGGTGCAGCACGAGGCCGACCGTCGTGCCCCACCGGGACTCGATGTCCGCGACACCGCGCTCGACGGCCTGCTCATCGCCGGCGTCGCAGCACAGGTAGTGGACCCGGCCCCGCCCGGCCAGTGCGGTGAGCCGTTCCGAGGGCGTCCCGGTACCGCCCACCTGCGCGGGGCTCCGCCCGACGAGCACAAGGTCCATCGCGTACCGATCCTGCAGATGGCGCGCGATCTCATAGCCGACGTCGCCGAGCCCGCCGGTGATCAGCGCGGTCGCGCCGGTACGCAGCGGCGACGCGGCGGCCTGCTCGGACGGGCGGACCGGAACCGTCCGGGCCACGTACCTGGTCCCGTCGCGGTACCCGACGACCGCCTCGCCGTCGGCGGCGTGGGCCTCGGCGCTCAGCGTGGCGAGGATGTCGGCGAGCGTCTCCTCGGTACCGAAATCGACCTGTCGTACGTCGATTCCGGTGCCTTCGCTCCGCGCGGTCCGGACCAGGCCCGAGGCGATCGACGCAAGCGGGTTGGTCGGGTCCTCGGGGCGGATCGCGCACGCATGGTGCGTCACGACGAACAGGCGTCGGAACGGTGCTGGGCTGCGCGTGGCGGACTGGAGCATCGTCAGCAGCGACGCCGGTCCGCCCTGGTCGAAGACCTCCGGTCCCGGTGTCGGCCGCGACTCGAAGTCCGAATCCGGCAGCCAGGCGTAGAGGGCCGCCGACGGACGCAGACCCTGGCGCTCCAGGGCGGCGTAGAGCGCGGCATAGCTCTTGCCGTCGTCCGGATCGACCTCGAACCGCAGCGGTTCCAGTTCACGGAAGGCGCGGCCGCGGGAGACGTGGATCACTCCGGGAGGCGTCGGCTCAGACGTCTGTTCGGCGTCGCGGAAGAGAAGGAACGTCTCCGGCGCCGTGTCGGCCGGTGCCGAAGGCGCCGACTCCTGCCAGGTCGGGGCGAACATCCAGGAGGCGGGGTCCTCGGTGCGCGCGTACTCCGCGGCAAGCCGCTTCCGCTGGATCTTCCCGATCGCGGTCTTGGGAAAGGACTCCGCCGCGACCATCACCACATCGTCGGGTGTGAACCCGAAGTCGCGGCCCACCACCTCGCGGATCCTGCGGGCCACCGGTTCCCGGGAGTGGCCGGAAGCGGTGCGCGGGGCCGCGAAGACGACGATCTTCTGCCGCCCGTGGCGCGTGTCCACACCGCAGACCGCCACAAAGCCCGGCCGGACGTCCGCGATCGTCTCTATCGCCGCTTCGATGTCATGGACGGGGACGTTGACACCGTTGATGACGACGTCGTCGTTGCCTCGGCCGACAATGGTCAGCTCGCCATTGCTGACGAACGCCCGATCGCCGGTGCGGAACCATCCGTCGGCGGTGAAGGCTCGCCGGTTCGCCTCCTCGTTCCCGACGTAGCCGCCGAACAGGGTTTCCCCGGTGATTTCGAGGTCACCGACGTGGTCGTAAGGCAGCACCTGCCCGTCCTTGCCGACGACCCTGACCGTGACACCCGGGATCGGCACGCCGGTGACCGTGAGGGGGATGGATCTCGCCCGGCCCGGGTGGACGAAGGCCAGTTCGCCATCGAGCGAGGCCGGGTCCACATGCAGCATGCCCACGGCCGCATCTGCGGCGTCCAAGCACGAATACACCACGCCGGAACCGGTTTCCGACATTCCCCAGCTCGGGTGCACCGCGTCCGGACGCAGGCCGTGGCACGCGAGGCGGTCGCCGAACTCCTGCGCGGTGGCGCCGACCACCGCCTCGCCGCCGTTGAGCACATGCCGCAACGCCCGCAGGTCCCACACCCGTTCGGTTCCCTGCCGTAGTTCGCCGTTGACCAGGCCGTAGGCGAAGTTGGGCGCCCAGGTCATCGTCACACCGAACTTCGTGAGCAGATCGAGCCAGGCCAACGGGTCCGCGATGATGCGCTGCGTATCGACGTTGATGTACTCGCAGCCCAGGAAGATGGCCTGAACGCACCACATGACCAGGCCGCCCACGTGGTCGAGCGGCATCCAGTTGAGCGCGACCTCGTCGGGCCCGAAGCCGCTGTGCCGGGCGGCGGCCCATGCGCGGTGCGCCAGGGCGCGGTTGGTCAGCGGCACGCACTTGGGGAGGCCCGTGCTTCCGGAGGTCAGCAGATTCACGGCGATGTCATCGGGCCGGGGATCCGCGATGTCGTCGAACGGTTCGCCACCGGTCCGCCCACCGGGCAGGGGACGCAGGTCGAGGTAGCGGGCGCCCGCCACCGGGCGGGTCTGCTCCTCGTCGATCACCACCACCGGCCCGCCGAGCAGCTCACAGACACCTGCCAACCTGCGGTGGTCGGCGTCCATTGAATTCCCGCTCCTCGGCGGCCCGATCGGTGTCGGCACACAGCCTTCGAGCACGCACGCCCAGAACGCGGTGAGGAAGCGCCAGTTGTTGCGCACCGCCAGGACGACCGGTTCGGTGCGGGCGACGCCCGCGGCACGCAGCGCAAGCCGCACCGGACCGGCCGCGGTGATCAACCGGGTGTAGTCCGCAGTGTGTTGGCGGCCGTCGGCGTCGATGGTGATGACGCTCTTGCCGTCGGCCCGGCCGGCCCGCAACAGGGCGGCGCTCAGGGTTCGCGGCCAGTCGGCGGGCGGCACCTCCGCATCGCCTCGCAGGACCGCCCACGATGGTTTGCTTACCACATGACCTCCAGCCTCTTGAGCCCGAAGAGCACGGCTTCGTAGTCGACCGCGTCGTCGGTGATCTGCTGCGCGAGCCGTAGCTCGGGCAGGCGCGCCAGCAAGGTGGTGAAGACGACGGTCATCTCCAGCCGTGCCACACCCGCCCCGATACAGGAGTGGGGACCATGGCCGAAACCCAGGTGCCTGCGGGCATCGCGGCGGATGTCGAAGCTCTCCGGGGCATCGAACGCCCTCGGATCCCGGTTGCCCGCGCCCCCCAGCAGAACCACGCCGTCGCCCGCGCGGATCGTCGTGCCGTGGAGCTCGATGTCCTCGGCCGCGATCCGGACGGCCGCGAGTTCTCCGACGGACAGGAACCTCAGCAACTCCTCGACCGTCTGCAGCATCAGGTCCGGTTCGGCGCGCAGCGCGGCGAGCTGGTGCGGGTGCTGGAGCAGCGTGAGCACTCCGAGGGAGAGCATGTGGGCCGTCGTCTCGTAACCGGCCATCAGGATCACGAACACCGTGGCCAGCATCGACCAGTAGTCGATGTCTCCCGGTTCGACGTACTCCCGGAGCACCCTGCTGATCAGGTCGTCTCCCGGGGCATCGCGCTTGCTGTCGGCGACCGCCCGGACGAAGTCGAACAGTGCCTGGAACGCCTCCTGGTCCCGACGCGTCATCGCATCCACCGCGAGCTGCTCGAACCGGTGCTGCTCGCCCTTGGGCACACCGAGGATGTGCCCGACGGTGAGTGCGGGCACGGGCAGCGCCAGCGAGGTCACCAGGTCCGCCGGCGGCCCCGCCGCGATCAGCCGGTCGAGGCGTTCGTCGACACAGCGCTGGATGAACGGCCGCAGTTCGAGGACCCGCTTCGGAAGGAACTCGGGGAGGAACATGCGGCGCTGGGCCCGGTGCTCCGAGCCGTCCATACCGAGGAACACCGGTGTCGTGCCGAGTTGGGCGGTCTGGGCGTCGAGGAAGGGAAAGCCGGTCCGCGACCGGTCCGCGCTGATCCTCGGATCGGCCAGCAGGGCACGGATGTCGTCATACCTGGAGACCAGCCACAAGGGATCGCCGTTCGCGAGGCGCGCCTGCCCAACCGGGGTGTGCTCGCGCATCTCGGCGTACGCAGGAGGCAGGCCGAACGGGCAGGGACGGCGCATCGGAAACGACGGCAGTGCGCTGTCCGCCCCGGCCGCCGTCACAGTCCACCTGCCGTCCGGCGCGGGACGGTGACCGCGCCTGATAGAACCGCGTCACTGGAGGAAGGGAACAAATCGCACTGCATCGGGCCCTCCGGTCTCCTCTGGCCTGGGCAGTGACCATGGTCGGTGCCCATCGAAAGCCACCCGTGCTCGCGTCGATCCGCCGGTTGACCGCGGGGATATCGGCGCTGGAGCGGTATCCGAGTCGGCCACTGGAGGCTGACGGAACCATGACCGTTCTTCTCAGTGACGACCTGCGTGTGAGCCCCGTCGGCCTCGGGGCGATCATGTCGGTCTACAGTCCGGCTGCCAAGCCCGTCGAGCCCGCCGAGGCACTCGACATCCTGAACTACGCCGTCGACATCGGCGTCACCTTCATCGACACCGCGGATGTGTACGGCCACGGCGCCAACGAGGAACTCGTTGGCAGGCTACTGGCCGACCGCCGTACCGAGGTGACGGTGGCCACGAAGTTCGGCATCACCGGAGACCTGCAGGGCAACCGCCGTGCCCGGGGCGACCGGGCCTACGTGTTGGCATGCGCCGATGCCAGCCTCAAGCGGCTGGGAACCGACGTCATCGACCTGTACTACATGCACCGGCTGGACCCGGAGGTGCCGATCGAGGACACCGTGGGCGCCATGGCGGAACTCGTAGCCGCCGGGAAGGCGCGCCATCTGGGGCTGAGCGAGGTCACGGCGAGCGAACTGCGCCGTGCTCACGCCGTGCACCCGATCGCGGCAGTGCAGTCCGAGTGGAGTGTGTGGAGCCGTGACGTCGAGTCCGGCATCGTCCCGACGGCGGCGGAGCTCGGCGTCGGGTTCGTGCCCTACTCACCGCTGGGCCGGGGGTTTCTCGCAGGCACGGTCAGCCCGGGATCATTGACCGCCGACGATCTCAGGCGGGCGCTGATGCCGCGCTACAGCGAGGACAACCTGTCGGCGAACCTCACCGCGACGGGTGTCATCACCACCGTCGCTGAGGAGACCGGTCTGACCCAGGCGCAGGTCAGCCTGGCCTGGCTGAACGCGAAGGGCCGGGAGTTCGGCCTGCCGGTCGTGCCGATTCCCGGCACCAGGAGGCGGCAGTACATCGCCCAGAACCTCGAGTCGACACAGGTCGTGCTGACGGAGGAGCATGTCGCCGCTCTCGACACCGTGGCCGATGCGGTCGCGGGGGCCCGTTCCCGCGACCCGCACTGGATTTCCTCCGGCCGCGAGTGACCACGCACAGCCGCCAGGACCACGGGAAGGTGGAGGAGTTGATGGGGATGCAGCCGGGTACCTCGACGGCGGCCGTCGGCTCGCCGGGTGACACGGATCGCACGGCGCTGGCACAAGCCTTGGACGAGCTGATCGCGGCCGGAGCCACGGGCGTTCAGCTTCGCGTGTACGACCGACTCGGGGAGTGGACCGCCACCGCCGGAGTCGCCGAACGCGGTTCCCCGGGCCCGGTGCCAGCCGACGGCCTGTTCCGTATGGGCAGTGTCACGAAGACCTTCGTGGCGGCGGTGCTCCTGCTGCTGACAGGCGACGGAGAGGTGCACCTGGACGATCCGGTGGACCGGTACCTGCCGCGGTTCGGCCTGGACGACCGGCTCACCGTGCGCATGCTCCTCATGCATGTCAGCGGTCTGTACAACTACTCCGGGGAGAACCGGCTGGACGGCAGCTCGGGCCCGGGAATCTTCCCGGCCGACGGCGAGGAGTACGTGCGGAACCTCGCAACTCCCTATGAGCCCGACGAACTCGTCCGGTTCGCGCTGGAGAAGCCGGCCCACTTCGCCCCGGGAACGGGCTTCGGATACTCCAACACCAACTACATCCTGGCCGGACTCCTGATCGAGGAGATCACCGGCGCGCCGTACGCGCGGCAGGTGCACGACCGGATCACGGCGCCACTCGGTCTGACCGACACCACTGTGCCGGGACGGCAGACCGACATTCCCGGCCCGCATGCCCACGGCTATCTCGGCTACCGTCACCAGGGCGAGCTGAAGGTCGTCGACGTCACCAGGTCCAACCCGTCGTGGTACTGGGCCGCCGGTGAGATCATCTCCACCACCCGAGATCTCGATGCCTTCCTCGCCGCACTGCTCGACGGCCGACTGCTGCCGCCGCCCCTGCTCGCCGAGATGTTGTCCTTCACTCCACCGCCGCCGCACCCGGGCGTCAGCACCGGCATGTTCCGCCGGGAGTTCGCCCCCGGATGCACCGGGATCGGCCACTTCGGAAGCGTTCCCGGCTACCTCTGCCACGCCTACAGCACGTTCGACTGCACCGCGCGGCTGGTGATGTCGGTGACCAAGGGCGCCGTCGATCGCTTCGATCCGCCCGTCTTCTCGAAGTTCCGGGCGGCGGTGGACCGCGCACTCGCGGTCTGCTTCTCGTCCCTGGTCCGGCGGCCATGACGGCGCCGGCTTCCGTACGGTGGCTCGCCGGTCTGCCCGCGCCGCAGGCACGCTACTGGTTCGCCGAACAGATGAGCCCGGGGTCACCGGACGCGATGGACTCGTTCGTCTTCCGCCTGTCCGGCCCCGTCGATCCCACGGCGCTGCGACGGAGCCTGCGCAACGTCGTGTGCCGGCACAACGCGCTGCGCAGCCTGATACGCCGGGAGAAGTCCCGCGGCCTGCAGGTGACGGTCATCGAGCCGGGGGACACGGGCGAGGTGCTGGAGGTCCGCCACACCGATCCAGGAGCACACGAACCGGTCCTGCGTGAGTTCATCGCGCGTCCGTTCCGGCTGGACCGGGACATACCAGTACGCGCGCTCCTGGTGGTGCCCGGCGACGTACCCGGTCAGGGCCATTTCGTCGTATCCGCCCACCACACCGCGTTCGACGGATGGTCAGCCACCGTGTTCTTCTCCGAACTCAGCGACGCCTACCGTGAGTTGGTGCACGGGAATCCGCCGCCACCGTGCCGGACCAGCGACTACCGGCAGGTCTGGCGTGACCAGAGCGAAGCCGAAACCGAAACCGACCAGCAGGCGCTCATGGAGTGGGCCAGGGAGCTCGTCGGCGTCCCCGATCTTCCACTGCCGCGGGTTTCACCCCCTGCCGCCTCCGGTGCGCTCCGCGAGAAGTCGGTTGCCCTCGGCACGCGGCACATCGGCCTGATCGCGGGCGCCGCCAGGCTCAAGGCGACCACACCGAACGCCATTCTGCTCACCGCCTGGGTGCGGGCCCTGCGCTCTCTCACCGGCGGGACCGACTTCGCGGTGGCGCTACCGGTCAGCGGGCGCACATCACTGGCGAGCACCACCATCATCGGATGCTTCGTCTCGGTGGCCCCACTGAGATTCCGCGGCAGTGACGCCGACGTGGACTCCGATCTCGACCAGACGATCGCCGGGCTGGCCAGAGCCCTGCGGTTCCAGTTCATGCCACTTGAGCAGGTCGTCAGCGAAAGCGGCCCGCGCGACCCTCACCGCACACCCCTGTGCCAGGCGGCCTTCGTGTCACAGGAACAGACCGACCTCACCCTGCGCCTGGCCGATGTCGAGTGCGTGCACATCCCCCGGCTCAAAACGGAGTCGGCCTTCGAACTGACGCTGGAGGTGTGGTTCGGCGGCGAGATCACCGCCCGGATCAGGCACCGCGTCGACGTGCTCGACGACCAGCGGGCCACCCTGCTCGCGGACCTGTGGCGGAGCGAGGTGGAGACGGTTGCCAGATCCGTCATGGAAGATCCGTCACGGTGATCCGTGGCGGCGCACCGAAAGGACGCAGAGCGATGCGCGCGTTGTTCATCACGTGGGCCTGGGGTTCGCACTTCTACCCGATGGTGCCGTTCGGTTGGGCGCTGCGGGCCGCCGGCCACGAGGTGATGGTGGCCAGCCATCCGTCCTTCACGCCCACCATCACCCAGGCGGGGCTGCCGGCCCTGCCCGTCGGCAGCGACATCGACGTCAGGGCCCGCGCTGCCACCGCGTTCGGCACGTGGCGCCCGAAACAGGCACCGACAGCGGCTCGGCGGGCAACGGATCAGTCGACCGAGGATCGGCCGGCGGCGTCCGCACGCAGACGGGGAATGGGGGCGCTGCGGCTGGCCGCGGACAGCGCGGAAGCGATGGCCGACGACACCCTGGAGTTCTCGCGCGCCTGGCGGCCGGACCTCGTCGTCCACGAGCCCATGGCCCTGCTCGGGCCGCTTCTCGCCGGCCATCTGGGAGTTCCCGCGCTGCGGCTGCTGTGGGGAGTCGACTTCGGGCGCTCGATCACGCAGGCGAGGGACGAGTTGCTGGGCGGGCTCGCACGGCGGATCGGCGCGGACCGGGCCGACATCCTCGGTGATGTGACGTTGGATCCGTGCCCGCCGTCGCTGC
>NZ_JBSFJU010000130.1:0-10260 GCF_053598215.1 Kitasatospora sp. NPDC001175
GATCCGGGACGCCTTCTCCCGGCGGGTCGTGGCCTGGGAGACCTCCGCCCGCGCGGACGCCGACCTGGTCCTCACCTCGCTGGAGTACGCGCTGGGACTGCTCATCCGTCGTTGTCGGGGCGGGGGCGTAGCCTGTCGCGGTGATCCGTAGCCCCTTCGAGCAGCGGCCGTTGGACGCTGCCGTCCATGACACCGAGACCGCGACGCTGACGTTCGACGGGGCCCAAGCCTGGCTGCGGGCCGCGCTTGCCGGCCCGATGGAACCGCTGGCCGCCGAGGTGTGGGTCCTCGACCCCGCCTTGGAGCGGATCGTTCTGATCAAACATCGATGGCGGGCCTGGGTTCCGCCGGGCGGCAAAGTGGAACCCGGCGAGACTCCGCGCGAGGGCGCTGCCCGGGAGCTGGCCGAGGAAACCGGGCTGCGCCTACAACTGCTGGAACAGCCCGCGGCCGTGGCGGTCCGCTCGTTCCATCCGAAATGGCCGGCCACCCTGTCGCTGTCATATGCCGCGATCGCTGACCCGGCGCAGCCGCTGGTCGCCGAAGACGGACAACCGGTCGCCTGGACGCCCCTGCAGCAGGACTGGCAGAGCTTCTTTCCCGGCGACGCGTCCCGAATTCGGCAGTATGTTGAGGCCCTCCGGCGCCGAGGCACCAGCGGCCGGACCTGGAGGTCCTGATGGACGTCACGCTGCGAGAAGTGCGGGACAACGACCTGGCGGTTTTCTACGCTCAGATGAACGATCCCGAGGGAATGCGGATGGCAGCGTTCACTGCCAAGGACCCATCGGACCGTGCCTGGTTCGATACACACTGGGCGCGGATCCGCCACGATCCCGGGGTCGTCGTGCGCACTGTCGTTGGCAAGAACGGGAAGGTCGTCGGCCACGTCGCGGTGTTCGGCCCGCCCGAGGAGCGCGAGGTCACGTATTGGATCGGGCGTGAGTACTGGGGCTGTGGAACTGCGACCGCCGCGTTGCGAGAGCTGCTCGGCGTCGTTCCGGATCGCCCGCTGCATGCCCGTGCGGCTGCGGACAACGACGGCTCCATTCGCGTCCTGGAGAAGTGCGGATTCGTGTTGACCCGCAACGAGCGGGGCTTCGCGAACGCACGCGGCGAGGAGATCGACGAGGTGGTTCTCACCTTGTCCGATTAAGACCTGCGAGAGGTCCGCTCAGACTTCACTGAGATCGGTCAAAGTCCGGTGAGACAGGACAGTCGGTGACCCCTGACAAATGATCTTGACGCACAGTAGGCTTCTGCCACTTGATCTTGATCGGTGGTGGGGGGCGGTGGCTGTTGTCGCGTTGGCGTACGGCCGACGTGCTCACCACGTCAGCCGAGGCCGGCAGTTCTGGAAGCCCTGACGGAGGACGCGGAACCGCGCTCACCTGACATCCGAGGTCTGCCCGCCAGGTTCTCGCACGGCTCGGACCTGGTGGGCAGCACGGCGCGGTTTCGGCCAACTCCCCCACGCTCCAGACGGCTAGGATCACGGGTATGGCGCTGATCATGAGTGACGTGGCCCGGTTCGAGGCGGCCAGGCCCCGGCTGGAGGCCATCGCCTACCGGCTACTCGGTTCGGCGAGCGAGGCGGAGGACGCCGTGCAGGAGACGTTCCTGCGGTGGCAGGCGACCGACGTCGCCCGGATCGAGCTGCCCGGGGCCTGGCTGACCAAGGTTCTCACCAACTACTGCCTCAACCAGCTCACTTCGGCCCGCGCCCGGCGCGAGACGTACGTGGGAAGGTGGCTTCCCGAGCCGCTACTCACCGGGGACCCGATGCTCGGCCCGGCCGACACCGCCGAGCAGCGCGAGTCGGTGTCGTACGCCGTCCTCGTCCTGCTGGAGCGCCTGTCGCCGAGCGAACGGGCGGTGTACGTGCTGCGTGAAGCCTTCGACTACCCGCACCGGGAGATCGCCGCGATCCTGGACGTCACCGAGGCCGCCAGCCAGCAGATCTACCACCGCGCCAAGAAGCACGTCGCGGACGGCAAGGGGCGCACCGAGATCGACGAGGCCGCCGCCCGTAGGATCGTCGAGGAGTTCCTGGCCGCGGCGACCAGCGGCCGCATCGAACCCCTCGTACGCCTGCTCACCCAGGACGCCGTCTCGGTCGGCGACGGCGGCGGGAAGGTCCCGGCACGCGCGAAGGCGTTCGAGGGCGCTCTCGCGGTCGCCACGTTCCTGCGCGGCCTGTTCAAGCCCAGCGAGGCCAAGCGGGCGTATGTCGGCGGCGCGCCCGAGATCTACGCCACGACCGCCAATGGCGGGCCCGCCATCGTGGCGGTCGTGGACGGCCGGGTCGTCGGGATCACGTGCCTGGAGGTCACCGCGGAGGGCATCGCCGCTGTCCGCAGCCAGGTCAACCCCGACAAGCTCGTCCGCGCGACCGAGCTGTGGGCCGCCGCTGACCACAGGGGTACCCCGCTCCACGTCCTCTGACCCAATGTGACGTGCTTCACATCCTGATCCTGTCAGGAAACGCCGGGCTGCCCGGTTCAAGGGGCGAAACCGCGCAAGACAGCGGCGGAACCTCGCAGACAGGAGCAGGCACATGCAGCACCGCATCGTCGTCCTCGGAGCCGGCTACACCGGAGCCGTCGCCGCCGGCCGCCTCGCCAAGCGGCTGCACCGTCAGGACGTCGCTATCACCCTCGTCAACCCCGAGCCCGACTTCGTCGAGCGCGTCCGCCTGCACCAGGTGGCGGCCGGCCAGGGCCTCAGGCCCCGGCCGTTCGGCGAGATGTTCGCGCGCACGGGCGTGGCACTGAAGCTCGCGAGGGTCACTGCCGTGGACGTAGACCGCAAGACGGTGACGGTCACCGCCGCGAACGGCCCCGAGCAGGAGGAACTGGAGTACGACACTCTGGTATACGCCCTGGGCAGCGGATGGAACGACGGGGGCGTCCCCGGCACCGCCGAACACGCCCACGAGGTCTCCAGCCGCCCCGGCGCCCTCCGTCTCCGCGACCGCCTGGCCGCCCTGGACGCCGGCCGGCCCGTGGTCGTGGTCGGCGGCGGCCTGACCGGCCTGGAGACCGCGACCGAGATCGCCGAGGCCCGCCCGGACCTCCGCATCGAACTCGCGGTCCGCGGCGCCCTTGGCGACTGGCTCTCGGACAAGGGCCGCACCCACCTGCGGAAAGTGGCGGACCGGCTCGGCATCACGGTCCACGAACATGCCGCCGTCACCGCCGTGGCGGCAGACGCCGTGACGATCGCCGACGGCCGGGCCATCCCCGCCGAGGTCACCGTCTGGACCACCGGCTTCGCCGTCCACCCCATCGCCCAGGCCACCACCCTGGAGCTCACCGACCGCGGCCAGATCGTCGTCGACACCACGATGCGCTCGGTCTCCCACCCGGACGTGTACGCCGTGGGCGACGCGGCGATGGCGATGGGACCGAACGACAAGCCGCTGCGCATGTCCTGCGCCTCGGGCATCCCCATGGCCTGGCAGGCCGCCGACGCCATCGCCGCCCGCCTCACCGGCGCCAAGGTCCCCCACGTCTCGATCCGCTACTTCCAACAGTGCGTCTCCCTCGGCCGCAAGGAGGGCCTGATCCAGTTCGTCACCGCCGATGACCGAGCGAAGGACAGCTCCCTGACTGGCCGTCCGGCCGCCCTCTACAAGGAACTGATCTGCAAGGGCGCGGCCTGGGGCGTCGCCAACCCGACCGCGGGCCTGCCCTCCCGCCGCCGGCGCGTCGCCGGGCAACAGACCCACGTCCACCGCACCCCAGTCAAGGCAGCGGCCTGACCCCGCCCCGCCCGAACTGCCAGCGTCGGCTGACGCGGTGAGCGCGTCGGCCGACGCCGACCCGCCACCTGTCGCACCGGGTCCGGCCGCCCCGACGGCGCCGAGCCGTTCACCCCACCGTCGCTCCCGGTTGGTCTACAGCTCTCCCCACCCGCAGGGCCGCCCGCCTCGGGCGCCGAGCGGGTGCCAGATCGGCGCGGACGGCCCGCGCTGGACCAGGCCCTGGATGCGGGCGGCCCCGGCCGGGACGGCGGCGAGCATCTCGGCGACGGCCGGGTTCTCCTCGGCGGTCAGCCGCAGATCCGCCACCGCCGTGCCGGCTAGGACCACCAGCAGCCGCGGAAGGAGCGCCAGTGCCGCTCCCACGCCCGACCCGACCCGTCCTCGCCCGCCTGCTTCCACAGCCCGGCGCAGGCCGCCAGCTGCGCCGCGGTCTGCTCGTCGCCGGCGTGGGGGCGGTGGCGCTCGATGAACGCGCGCAGGCGGTGCCGGTCGTCGCCGGTGCCGGCGGTGCAGGGGGAGGTGGGGCGGTGGGCCGGTACACCCCGCTGCCGGCGGGCAGCTCGGGGCGGGGACGAGGTCGAGCGGGCCGCAGGCCTCACCGCGGGTGCGGGCGTCGGTGACGGGGGCCGCGTGGATCCGGCCGACGTCGAGCAGGTGCTCGCGCCCGTGCCTCACCGCCGGCTTCTCCGAGCCCGGCACCGGGACGCCCGGGCGCAGGGCCTCGGGGAGGTGGCCGTCACGGCGGAGCCGGCCGTTGTGTGGAAGGCGCGCCATCCTCCTGTCACCGTGATCAAACAGCAGAGGACCCCTCAATCAGCGACAGGGCCGGGAAGTTGAGCCGGCGCCCGTTCTCGCGGACAGAGCCATGCAACCCTTGCGGCGGCGCGGCGGTGAGTAGGGCAGAGCGAGGGCCCGATCGGGTCGTCGCGCGGACGCGAAGAGGAATTGGATGACCGCGAGCGTATTGCACATCCCGGTGGGGGACCGGCCGCGGCCCGTCACGGCACCGGCTGCGGGCGGCCCCGGCCCGCGTGAGCTTGACTTCGAGGGGTTCGCCGCCACGCGCTGGCGGCGGCTGGTGCGCACTGCCTACCTGCTCACAGGCGACTACCACGAGGCCGAGGATGTGGTGCAGGCGACTTTCGCGAAGGTCTTCAGGAACTGGTCCCGGATCAGCCGTCTGGAGGAGCCGGACGCCTATATCCACCGGGCCCTGGTGAACAACAACCTGAGCCGTCACCGGCGGCGCCGGGTCAGGCAGCTGCTCATGCCCGTCCTTCCCGATCGGGCGTACACCGCGGGCGGTGGCCACCGCGACGTCGAGGAGCGCTCGGTGCTGATCCAGGCGCTGGCGGAGCTGCCGCCGCGCCAGCGGGCCGTGGTCGTCCTGCGCTACTGGGAGGACATGAGCGAGTGCCAGGTCGCCGAAGTGCTCGGCTGCTCGCCGGGCAATGTGAAGAGTCAGGCCAGCCGAGGCCTGGCGAAACTGCGCGGCCACCCGGCGCTGGCCTCGTACGCGGCGGACACCGGTTCAACGATCGACGGCACGAACGGAGGCAACAGGTGATGGACACCGAGGACATGGTGCGCGGCGCTCTGCGGGATGAGGCGGCCCGGGTCGCGGTGGCGGACTGGTCTGCCGGACCCGTGCGGGTTCAGGTGCGCCGGCAGCGGCGGGGGCGCCGGGTGGCGATGGGTGCGTCGGCTGTGGTGGCCGCGCTCGCGGTG
Organism: Kitasatospora sp. NPDC001175; assembly: GCF_053598215.1. Taxonomy (NCBI): domain Bacteria; kingdom Bacillati; phylum Actinomycetota; class Actinomycetes; order Kitasatosporales; family Streptomycetaceae; genus Kitasatospora; species Kitasatospora sp. NPDC001175. The sequence continues at coordinate 5,495 of NZ_JBSFJU010000130.1, forward strand.
GTGGCGGGTACGGGGGCGGTACTCTCCGCGCAGCACGGGCCCCAGGCCGTCGGGCCGGCCTCGCAGGCTCCGCGGGTACCGGTGGGGCCGGCTCCCGAGGCCGTGGCGGTGGAGCCCGGCCAGCAGCTGCCGTTGGGCCGTCAGGACTGGTGGATGCAGCTGAAGGACCGGGAGATCTGCATCCACGACGCTCCTGCCTACGGCAGCGGTCCGGGCTGCGGCGGGTACTCCTGGGCGGCGGGCACGACCGAGATCACCATGCAGTACTACGAGAACCCGCCGCAGTACCACGAGGGCCTGTACAACCTCGTCTACCACGGGCCCGGGCAGGTGGCCCGGATGACCATCGAGGTAGACGGCCAGGCATACTGGGCCACCGTCGCCTCGCTTCCCGGCAACCCGGGCTACGCCACCGGTTATGTCTGGGGGCCCAGCCGTAAGACCCCCGATGATCCGAAGGCATACCCGCTCGAGGGCATCAAGCTCGCCGCGTACGACGCCCAGGGGCGGATACTGGCGAGCAAAACGCTGTCGTCCTGAATCAGACCGGCATCGCGTCCGGCTGGTGCCGGCCGCTGGCTGCTGGGGGTGGCGTCGTGGGCCGGATCGGGGTGGTGGGAGAGGGTGCGGCGCACGGGCTTGGAGCGGGCTTGGCCGCTGTCAGGAGCGCCGGATATCCCGGAGAGGCAGCAGCGGTCATGATCACCGGGAGACGCCTGTGAGCACCCGTCCAAGCCCCGCCCGGCCCGACGACGACCAGCACGACGGGCAGCTGCCCCGGCCGGGCCGCACCGCGTACCGCCGCGGCGCCGACAACCCGGGCGGCTCGACCGGTGGCGCCGAGCCATACCCGCGCCGGGTACCCGCCGGTTGCCCTGGTGGTCACCGACGCCGGATTCACCGGCTTGGCCAACCGGTAGCAGGCTGTGGCGGACCTGTCCGTCGACTGCTGGCGGGGCTCATGGCGGACCGTCCCCTTCCACCCAGGCGAGGACGGCTGGCGGGCCTACGACGACTCGGTGCCGGTCGTCACCACCACGCTGGAACTCCTTGCCGAGCACGGGCCGCTCGGGCCGGTGTGGTGGCGGTTCGGCCGCGCCGGCCGTGATCTTGGGGGCCCTTGATGGTCCGCACGAGAGTGCCACTGGTCGTTCGTCATTTCGCTGTCACTGAATCTGGCTGCTGAGCGACCGTAGTTCATTCTTGACCTATGGCCAGGGGAGGTGGTGCTGTGGGCCGCGTGACAGGAACCGTTCGGATGACCCCGCCCGACCGTCGAGGTGTTGCGCCTGTTGCTGGCGACACGGCCGCACGAGCCGCTGTGGGCGGCGAGGATCAGCGAGCAGACAGCTCTGGGCAGGAGTACGGTCTCGCAGATCCTGGCCAGGCTCACTGAGCGGCAGTGGGTCGCGCTGTGCCGGGAGCAGGGCTCGCACGCGGGCCGTCCGGCACGGGTCCTGTGTGTGCTGACGCGGCAGGGGTGCCGGGAGGCGCGGCGTTGGCGGCACGGGGCGTGGTTGACCGTGACCGGCAGGGCCCCGGGGCGCCGACGGAGGTTGACGACCCGACGACCCGTCAGGGCCCGGCACGCAGCAGAGGGCGGGGCCACGGGCTGCACCATCTGATCCGCCTGTCTGATAGCGAGACGCTGCATCGGATCGCGGCCGCTGAGCCAGGTCGGGACGATGCCGTCCCTCAGGCCGTTGCCGTCGAGCGCATGGCCACCCTGAGGGAAGCGCTCGGGGCGAACCGGAGATCCGGCGTCGTTCCCTCCCGACGCCACCGGTCACCCAGGTTGAACTCGCAGTGTCGTAGGTGCTGACAGGGACCGTCGAAGCTGTGCGCGTGCCCAAGCTGCCTGCGCCGCTGGCGGATGATGGTCCGCGCGCTTGGGGCCCTTGACCCGGGGCGGTGCTGTCGTGGGCACGGTGCGGGTGCCGTAGAGCTGCTTGCGGGCTTCCAGTGCCCGGTGCGGGTGATGCTCGGCCAGCACCTCCCGCCGTGGCGGAGGCGCGAGGCACGGCTGTCCGGCCTCCGCCCCGCACGCCGGACAGCCCGCGGCCTGGAGCGGCCGAGTCCGCCTCCGGCACGTACCGGCCCTCGTCGTCCAGGTCGATCCGGTACGTCGCCATGGGGGAGATCAGTCTGCCGCGGCCGCCCACCTCCACGGTCAGGAAGGCCTGCAGCTCGCTTCCCTTTCCCTTCCCGGCTGGCCGGCAGATCACCAGCCAGCCGTACGCCTCCACCGGCCCCAGCTGGCCGCGCAGCTTCTGCGCCTCCACATACAGCGCCTCACACCGCGGCCGCACCACCGCCTGCCGCAGCCGCCCGTACAGCTCCAGCGCCTCGGTGCGCACGACCCGCTCGTGCACCGCCTCCGCCGCGACCACCGGGATGTCCTCGACCTTGTCCAGCAGCCCCTCACCCGCCGGACGCACCGCCCGGGCCGCGGCAGCCATCCGCGGGTCGGCCAGCACCGTGCGGGCCCGCTGCGCCCTCGGATCCCCCACGGGACCCAGGTCCCGGGCGGCGGACAGAAAATCGTAGAGCGACACCGGATCCGGCTGGGCCAACTGCCGGTCGAAAAGCCTTGTCACCCTGCCCTCCTCACACTCAGTCAGGTGGTTGGTGTCCTCACCATGCGTCTCTGGGACCTTCGGTGTCCAACAGACGATCGCGGGCCCGCCGGTGGGCAGAGGTGTCCTCGGTCGGCGGCCAGCCGCCCCGTGACTTTGTAGGCGAGTAGTGAGAGCACCTGTTGCTCAGCGGCGAGAGCACCCCGTGCCACGGAAGTGTGATGTCGCCAAGTTTCGAGAGCGCTCGGGTGCTTGCTTCGGGACCATGGTTGTGCTCTGCACCGCGAGGGGCTCCCAGGGCTTCGCAAAAAAAGGAGCTTGAGGCCACTGGCGCGCGTGTTGTACTTGGCGCATGGGGGTTGGCGACGGTCGGATGCGGTTGCGGGTGACGAGCCACCCTGTTGCCGATCCCGGATCCGGGCTCAGCCGGATCCTGAGCGCCGGTCCCATACTCCGCAACACTTTCGTCCGCCCGCCCAGCTACCAAGTCGGGTATCTGAACGCAAGCCGCGCCGATCTCCTTCGGCTCGGCGCTCTATTCCGCGTCGCCGCGACGAGCTCGCACAGCGCGATTTACATCCCGGTCCCACCGGGCGCCCATCCGATGGCCGCCAGCGGCGACACCCATCCGATGCCCATGCTCCTGGCCCGTGAGGACACGGGACTGCGGCCTTCCGACTGGCCGGATCTGCGGCACAGGATGCGCCGCGCCTCGGTGCCGTTGAGGGTGACCGCCCCAGCGGCACGATCTCCCGACCGTCCCGACGACGTCCGTCGCCGAGCCGATCGCCACCCCGCCCGCTTCGCCGAGTACGCCGCGACGATCGTCATCACCGCCCGTGCCGAACTTCTGTTTTGGATCGGCGACTGGCTCACCGCCGCCGGCGACCGCGTCGCCCAAGACCCCCACGTCCATCAGCACGGCGAGAGCTTCCTCGGCGATATGGTGGGCTTCTTCGACCCCAAGGGCACCGACCAGCCCATGCACGCGTTCTGCGTCGTCGCCATCGAACCGATCTTTCACCAGGCCCGCTGGCGGAAACAGCGAACACCCATCGGATAACCCGCAGCTGGGCATGTCGTCATCGGCAGGTGGCAGGCAGGTGACTTCGATGTCGCCGGCGCCCAGGTAGGACACCGGTCGGAGCCATCCGTGGGGACCTCGACGGGCGGCAGCAGCTTCGGGAGAGCAGGCCTCGAACTCGGGTACCCCAACGAGCTGCAGCCCGTCATTCAGCGGGACCTTCGTCCTTCGGACTGGAACGAGACCTGGGACATCACCCTGGAAGAGATCAACACCAACATCGTCCAGGGCACCCCAGAGGTCCCGGCGACCCTTCCCAACCTCAGTTCTCGATCTTGAACACGTCGGGACGCGACTCTCCCGGTGCTTCTACTTCTCGTCGATATTCTGCGTCTCACAGGTCGACGGCTGCTCTGACCGACAAGCGCTCTCCGCTCTCACCTGCGCAGCCAGCCCCCGCACACCCGGCCGCCACGCTGCGCCCCACACCCACACCCGGCACTGACGGGACATCGGAGAGATGCGAGTGACCCCCGGACAGGCAATGAGTAAAGGCCCGGGAGCCGGACCGATCATCTCACCCCACGCCCCGCCACCCCGCGCCGGTGCGATCCGCTGCCGTCCAACGCCCCCAAGCCGCGGGCCCCCGGCCACACCGACGCACTGGCCGCTGTCGCCGCCCAACTGCCCGCCATCGCGGGGGAGTACGGCATCACCCTCCTCCTTCTCGCGATGCCCGCCTTCTCCGCGGCCGCCACCGACGTTCCCCTGCCCGCTCAGTCCGGCGGGCGCCGGCTGCTGCCGGTCGAGCAGGGTGCCGACTTCCGCCAGCCGCCCGGTGAGACCGTGGCCGTACCCGCTCCGGCCCGGCGTCCGCTCGCGCCTGGCGGCCTGACCTTCTCCGACCCGGACCGGCAGATCTGACTGGGCCTGGCTGCGGCGCAGGGCTCTGACCTGGGGATAGTTCATAGATCGGCCCTCAAATGAGGGCCCGAAAGTAGAAGACCCCGTTCGCAGCGTGCTGTTCTCCCAGCCGTCCCTTGCCCGGACGTCCCCGGAGATCGCCCCGCGATCAAGCAGACCGCCAAGGGCACCATCGGGAAGATGCGCGAGCGCCCGCGCGGCCACGGCTACAAGCCAGGCGAGCGCTGGCCGGCACTGGACCG
>NZ_JBSFJU010000131.1:0-10175 GCF_053598215.1 Kitasatospora sp. NPDC001175
CGCGGCTTCTTCCCCATGCTCTCCATGATGGACATCATCCTTACCGGGACCGAAGCCCCTGATCAGGGGTGTCCGTCAAAGCGAATCAAGCCCACCTCCCCTGGAACTCCTGGCCGGCCTCCAACTACCAGGAGACGACCCGGACGCTGTGGAAACGGAACGCCTCCACGAGCTGATCCGCAACCCGGACAGCACCACAGGGCGTGTGGCCCGAGCCCTCGGAACGAGCATCGAGACCGTCCGGCACGTGCTCACCGAGCGCCCGGCGCCTTCAGCACCGAGGACCCCCGCGCAGGCCCGTGCCAACGGCGACCTACGCCGCAGAGCCCGCAGCATCCTCCCCAAGGCCGAGTTCGCCAGGCTCTACTACGACCAGCAGCTTTCTCTGCTGAAGATCGCCGACAAACACAACCTCAGCCGTAGAGCTGTCTCCGACCTCGCCCGCGAGTACAGCAATGTCACGCGCCGTCGTGGTGGCCCCGCCCCGATGCCGATCCATCGCGCCTGGCTCCACGACCAGTACGTCACCAAAAAACGCACCCTGGACCAGATCGCCGAGGAACTCGGTATGAGCGGCTCGAACCTTCTCTACAGAGCCCACAAGCTGGAAATCCCGATGAGGCCCGGAGGCGGCGCCAGTCATGCCAGCACACTCGCTGTCCAGGCCAAAGCCACGGCAGCACCACCCATCCTGCAGAAGGTCATGACCGGCTACGGAGTCCCGCAAAGGCTGCAGCGCTTCGCTGTCATGACCAACCATCGCTCCATGGCAGGCGTAGCCAGAGAACTTGGGGCACGCTCCTCCACCCTGTTCGCGCAACTCAACAGGATCGAACGCGAGATCGGGGGCGACCTCTTCCACCGTCCCAGGCGTCCGTTGGTACTCACGCCACTCGGCGAACGCCTTCTTGCAGCGATCCAAGGCTTCCTTCGAGGGGAGTCGAGCGCGGGGTAGCCACCGGAATTCCGTCTCGAGTTGCACCTCACGGGCGATAGGTTCGCCCAATGACCTCCGAAGCCCTTCACCGACTCTATGGCCGCGAGCACGCCGACATCTGGGACCGTTTCGATGGCAGGTTCGACTTTCGGCCCAGTATGCACGTCTTCCCCGGCATCACAGAGCCTTCGGTGTCGGTCACGTGGAGTCTTGATGCCTTGAAAGACGATCCCGGAGATCAGAAACTCGACCGCCTGGTAGAGGTGGTGCAGGAGGGGCTTGTGAAGTGCAGCAACCCTGGGGAATCGCTCTGGATCCTGGACTGGCAGCACACCTGCTACCGGCTCCGTCCGGATCTTCCGGCGACCGACATGTTCCTTCCCCGGGTCCTCGAAGGTCGTTCGCGGGAGGGATGGCCGCTCAGCCCCTACCCGGACGGCGACTACTACATCTTCCTCGCCGACGACCTCCGCTTCGGCACCTTCGGACACCCCTGGGAACACTCCCTCTGCGTCTTCGGTGCCGAACTGCTGGAAGCGATCGCCGAGGACGTCCAGCAGGTGCTCCAGCGTGTCCTCCGCTGCGACGGTCTGCCCACCGTGTGAGGACGCAAGCCGGCAGCACGCTCGAAGCTCCTGTGTGACACGATCACGCTCATGATGGAGGAGTCCTACGTCGGTGCTGACACCCACATACGGCTGCTGGCAGGCCACAGCAGCGCTGGGCAGCCGGTTTTCGAGGTGCTTCCAGCTCGAACGCTGGGAGCGGACCTGTTCGAGCTGACCGGCAGTCCAGGCCTGGTGCTGGGGTGCGCTGCCGGAGACGTACTGCAGGTCGCCGGCGACGGGGCGTTCGAGGTGACCGAGCGTGGGGCTAACGTCTGCGTCCAGGCATACCACGGAGGCCCCTTCTCACCCGAGGAGCTGGCTGGACCCTGGCGGCTGGTCTCACCGTTCTGAATGGGTTGGCCGAGGCACCGGCGGACCGACGGTTCATCGTGGGGACGGTCGCCCGTGAAGTCGGACTCCCCGTCATCGAGCGAGCCATGAACGATTGGGCCGCAAGTGTGGATAACGCCGAGTGGTGGTTCGGGAACGCCGACTGAGCGGGGCGCACGGCAGGGCAGCACAAGGTCACGCCTGCAGCGGCGACGGAGTGAGTGGGCTTCTCGCAGAGATACCTCGTCGAAGCCGAGCAATTCGCGCGTGACGATGATGGCTTCGAGGACACCGGATCCCCGCTCACGTACCAAGTCCATCCCGCCATCACCACTCAGCAGTGGGAGGCACTCCTCGACCAGTGCAGTCAGGTGAGCGGCCCGGGATGGGGTGAGGCCACGGATGTACTCGAACACGTCGATCTCGCCTTCAGCAACCAGCCGATGGGTCTGTACTCGCTGCACCACGGTCTCGGCATCTCACTCTCCAGCCAGCTCGCCGAGGATCTCGCTGTAGTGGCGACGCCGTTCAGTCAACGCTTGGGCGACCTCGTCGTCATTGGTCTCGTTCATCTGCCCGAGATGCCCCAGGAGGTTGTCCCGCTGCGGGTGCTTCGAGCTGCTGACGTACTCGACAGTTCGGGCCACCCCGGCGCTGAGCAGCAGGCGGTGCGGCAGTCCGCACCAGGTATCGAAACTCCGACAGATGGCGTTCCACAGGAGCCAGACGTCCTCGATCCGGCGTTCCTCGGCGACCATCAGGGCTGCGAGCTCGATGCTGTGGCTGAAGCCCCAGGAATGCCGGTGGCGCTCGGTCTCCTGGACCAGAAGGTACCTGGCGAAGTCCCCGATGCCGGGTTCGGGCGTGAGCATCAGGGCTTCGAGGACCTGTTGTCGGTCCTCCCAACGGATGTCGACGGGCAGACCGTCATCATCGTGCCGTCCGTCGAACTCCAGAAGCTCCCACCGTTCCGGGTCCTCGCACCACCAGGCCAGGTCGGGTATCGCGGGACGGCTCATCGGTGGTGCTTCCGTTCAACTGCGGGAGTACTGGTTCGAAGGCTTCGGGCCAGATGCAGAGGTTCCCACCTGGCACGGGCCCGTGGAGTGCATCGCCACAGTTTCGCGCTTGCCCTGAGGAATCCGCCATCGGATTCGGGCGGACCTACCCCGCCATAGATCTGGACTAGCTCACGAATCCCAGGTCAGCGCTCTGCCACACACCAGGCGCGGCCGGAACCTACACCTGCTCCTCGCGCGCGGCGCCATCACCCGGCGCGGGCCGCGCACCCCCATCACCGGCACCGCCTGCTGGGACCTCGGCGAACTGGCCGACCTGCGCTCCGACAAGGGCCTGGACGCGGTCGCCGCCCGCCTCGCCCAGCGGCTGCCGCACCCCGCCGGCGCAGCGGTGCGGCCCGAGGTGATGCCGACCGGCGCGCGCCGCCACCCCTGGGCCGACCTCCAGACCCCGGGCGAGCGCTCCCCCTCCCCGCGCCGCCTCGTCCACGCGAGCCCCGGTTCTCCGGGCTGAGCTGCGTCTCATGAAGCATCAGCGAATTTGGGCGACAGGACGGCGGGTTTCCTGGACGATGACGGCCGATGGCGAGCGGGACGACGTGATGGTGAACGGGATGACGGTGACGGGAATGTCGTTGGAGGCGCTGGACTCCGTGGCGTGGGACGAGCTTGAGACGGCGCATCCGCGCGAGCCGGTCGAGGACATACCGCGGGCGCTGCGACTGCTCGCGTTGGCGGGGGCGGGGGCGACGGAGGAGAACTGCTATCCGCTCTACTCCCTCGTCACCAGGGACGGGGGGCGGACGCCGTCCGCAGCGGCAGCCGCCCTGCCGTTCGTCATTGCGCTCGCCGCCGACCCGGCCATGGGCGCGCGGGTCGCCCTCGTCGAGCTGCTGGTGGCCATGCAGGCACCGGCCCTGACGGACGAGGACTGGACGGGAGCGTGGGCCCTGCTCGCGGATTCGGAGCCGACGGTGCGGCGGGCGGCGATACCCCTGGCTGCCGGGCTCGTAAGGCTCCTGGAGCGATGGCGGGTGGAGACGGTCCCGACGGTGCGGCTCCCGCTGCTGCTCGCCCTCGGTGAGGCCGCATCCGGGGAGGCCAGGGTCGATAGGACCGGCGACGCTTTCGATGAGGCGCGGGCGGTGCTGGCAAACGTGCTGGCCGGGGACGACCCGGTGTTGTGGGTCGCGGCCGTCCACGCCTCGGCGGGACTCGACCGAGAGCTACCCGTCCGGCAGATGGACCGGCTGATCGAGGTGTTCTCCGATCCCGCGCACCGACCGCGGTTCGAAGAGGTCTGGTACACCCCGGATGTCGACGGTCCCTGGACCCGCGAGGACCTTGTCCGGTCGACGGCCTGGATGCTCGCGCACGACCCCGACGCGGAACTCTCCTTCGCCGTACGGCTGGTCGAGACGGCGGACCGCACCAAAGACGCCGCGCTCTGCCGGGAGGCACTGGACCTGGCGTGGCGGCTCCTCACCGAGCGGCGTTCCGTGGAAGCCGCCTTGCTGCCGCTGGCGGGCGGGCTGCTGACCCATCCGGACGGCGCCGTCCGGCTCAGGGCGGCAAACATGCTCGCGGTGCTGGGTCCGGCGGCGGCCCCGTACGCCGACCGGCTCGCCGAACTGCTCGACGACAACGCGGCCGACGAATACCTCGACGGAACGGTCGGCGAAATCGCCCGCTGGGCACTGGCCCGTACCGGTGACCCGCGCGCCCTTCCGGGCCTGATCGAGCAGCTCCGCGCGCAAGAGGAGGAGCAGGGCCGCGGCTACGTCATCGGTGATCCGAGGCGGCCGGACATCAAGGACGTGCTGATCCCGCTCCGGGCGCACGCGGACGTCCTGCTGCCCTCGATGCGGGAGACGATCCGGCAGGGCGGAGCCCGAGGTGGTGCGACCCGCGGGTTCCTTGAGGTGTTGGAAGCATGGGGTGAGGACGCATTGCCGGCCCTGCCCGATCTCCTCCCGCTGCTGGCCGACACCTGGACCGCACTCCATGTGGTCGCTGTGCTCGCGGCAATGGGCCCGGCTGCCGCCTCCGCCGTACCGGCCCTTCACGCCTGCGAGGTATTCGACTCCCCGGGTAACCACCACGCGGTCGCCTCGGCCGCCGTGCGCATCGGCGGTGACCGCGCGGCGGCGCTGCAGTTCTTCGGCGACGCGGTCCTGGCGGCCGCGGAACCCTGGCACGGGCCGATCGGCGCCCTGGCCGAGTTCGGCCTCGACGCGGCACCTTACGCGGACCGGGTCCGGATCGCCATGGAGAACAGCACGCACTGGCCGAGGCTCACCGCGGCGATCACGCTCTGGGCGATCACGGGCCAGGCCGAACCGAGCATGCAGGTCCTGGAGGAGTTCGTGCTGCCGATCGCCGACGGCGGTGACGGCTTCGGGTTCTTGCGCGAGGCGCTCCAAGCCCTGATCGGAATGGGCGAGGTCAGCCCGGCGATCCGGGCCGCGCTGCTGGCCGTACGGCAGTCGGAGCGCCGCCTGTCCGCGGAAGGGGGATACCCGATGATCCTCCGCGACAAGGAACTGCGCGACCTGGTCGAGCACGCCCTCGCGTGCGCGGGACCTTGCTCAGGCGAGACATGCTGAATCGTCTGGTGAGCCCCGGGAGCGCCGGATGATCACTGTCGTCACCACGCGGGTGCTGTACCTGCGCTTCCACCCCCCGACCGGCCGGGCGCCGCAGGAGGCCGAGTACGAGCGGCTCCTGGACCTGCGGTGAGCGCGGCTAGATCCTCCCAGCCGCCCTCGCCGACGCACCCCGACCCGCGCCGTGCCGGGGGCCGCTGGGACCGTTGATCGAGTGCAGCTCCAGGTAGCGGTCCGCCATCAGCACGAAGACGTCTTCCAGCTGCTCGCCGTTCGCGCGGCACCAGCGCACGATCGCACGGCGCAGCACAGCACGCCGGTCCGGGCCCCGCTTGATTCCCGGGCGCAGCTCGCTGCGGGCCTGCCGGTGGGCTTCCTCGACGTACTCGGTCGGGATGACGTCGTGGTCGAGGGCGAGGTCGAGCGCGTACTCGTACGGGTAGCGCTCGGACGAACGGTGGCCCGGGCAGGTTGGCGATGGACTCGGCGATGCTGGTCACCCGTCAACCGTGGCATGTCTCAAGGGTGTTGGCATGCCGGAGCGCGCCTGCGGGTCAGCGAGGTGGAGCGGCCTATGGGTGGTCGTGTGTCGGCTGGAGCCGCGTGGTTCTGCTGAGTGCGGGGTGGGGTGGAGTCGCGGGCGGGGCCGTACGGGTGGGTCCGGCTGTCAGTGACAGCGGACGAGGACCTTGAGGACTTCTCGGGCGTCGTGCCGGCGATGGGGAGTGCGTGCGGTTACGCCGACCACGGTGTGTCCGGCGGCGAGGCCTTCCAGGATCGGTCCGTAAGTGCCGGCGATGCTGCTGCCGGCGCCATGGGCGAGGACGAGGCCGGGGCCGGAGCCCATGACGGTGCGGACGTAGGTCGCCTCGGGCAGGGTGCCCTCGGACATGAGGAGTTCCATTCTTCGAGGCTGTAGCGGGTCAGGTGGTGCGGTGTTCGGACCAGGAGCGGAGCTGCTCCAGGGCGGGCAACAGGGCGCGGCCGTCTGGGGTGAGGGTGTAGGTGGCGGGGCCGGGCGGGAGCTGGTGGTGGGTGACGAGTCCGGCGTCGATGAGTTCGCGCAGCCGGTCGGCGAGCATCCTGGTGCTGATGCGGTCGATGGCGGCGCGTAGTTCGCCGAACCGCGCGGGTAGCGCACGGCGGTAGCACCGAGCGCGGTGACGCGCTCCAGGTCTCGCTTGGAGGCAGTGCCGCTGACGCTGCCCGCCCCGGTCGTCGCGGCCGCCGCCGAGCTCCTCGCCGACCGGGTGACCGACCCGGACCCGGTCACCCGGGACGCGGTCGCCGCCGTATTGGCCCGGCTCAACGCCGCTCTCGCGCGGGGGCAGCACCCATGCGGGCGGCCAGCACGTAGTCGGCCCGGGCTGCGCCCTGCCTGCTGCGGCTCTCGACGACCGCGGCATCGAGCGGCACCGAAAGCGCAAGCTCGGCCCATACGACCTCGCCGTCCTCCGTGCGATCGCAGCCCCACCGGTCGGCCAGCGCCTCGACCATCAGCATGCCCCGGCCCGCGAGCGCCTGGGTCGCCCACTCTGGTCACTATCCGGGGCAGCTCCTCGGCCTGGTCCTCGGCCTCGAACCGCAGCCGGTCACCGCCCGGCTCCAGGGCGAGCACCGCCCGAAATCGGGCCGGGCCGGCGTGGCGGGCGGCGTTGGCCAGCAGTTCGCCGGCGATGGCGACCAGGGGCCCGGTCGAGCAGCCGGCCCTTCGAGGCCACGCCCGACGCGCAGCCCGCGGGCAGCTGAGCGACCGGCTACAGAACGGCGCGGGCTCCAGGGTCCAGGGTGAGTTCGCCGTCGTCGGCGTCGTAGCCGAACAGCTCCGCGTAGCGGCCCAGTCGATGGCGATGTCCAGCTGGCGGCGGGCCTCCTCGGCGGTGAAGCCCCGGCGCAGGAGGTCGACAAAGAGGTCCTCGCGGAGCTTGCGGTCTTCGGTGGCGGCGAGGGCCTGGACCAGTTGGGCGTCGAGGTCGAGAGCATCGAGCAGGTCACCGCCGCCACCACCCGCCTCCAGGAAACCCGTCTGGCCACCTTCGAAGAGAACGGCACCTCCTGCTACTACTCGCTCCAGGACAACGTCCGGGTCACGGCCCCGCATGGAACCCCTGGGAGGTCTACGTCGGCTCGTAGACACCCTGGACAAGGCCGCCGCCACGCCGGAGGCCCGCTGCGGCACCATCACCTGCTGCACCCCGACGAGCAGGCCGTCGACCCCCGTCAGACTCCAGCCGAAGCCCCAGCGCCGGATGCTCCTGCGCCAGCTGATCACTGCACCCGACACAGCCGTATGGCCGGGTAGCCCGACTCCAGGCCATACGGTTGAGTTGAACGAGGCGGCGGCAGTTCCGCCGGGGATGCTCTCCCACGCACTCGCCCCCGAGCGTCAGCTCGGCTGATCCTCCACACGACGAAGGTGTACGGATGAACAGCGGCGATGCGGACAGGGCCCGCGAGCGGCTGAAGGCAGCGGCCGACAGACTGGCAACGGACGCCGCGATGCTGGCGACGGCGTCAGCCCCCGCCCGCGAGGCTGGCCTGGCCGCGCGGGTCGCCGATCTGCGCCGCGCCGTAGTGACGGCGGGGCGGGCCGGCATCCCCTATGAGCTGATCGCCCACGACAGCCACATGGACCTCGAAACCATCGAACGGTGGATCACGCTGGATGACCTGGGCCCCCGTCGCCGTCCTCCCGAGGACGGTCCCCGCATCACGCGAGCCTGAGGCATGATGTGCGGGCTATGCCCGTCACCGCCGCTCGGCGACTTGTCCGGGCCGCGGTGTTCGCCGCGGCGGGGCGGCGGGTTTGACGATTCTCAGCGAAGATTGACCCACCCCGGTTCCTCGCCGAGGGCACGTCAGTCCACCTACTTCGGATTGGCCTTGGCGACACTGGTCCTGGTGGCGCTACGGTGCCCGACATGCACCTCTACGTCGTCGACGCCTTCACCGATCGTCCCTTCTCCGGGAACCCGGCTGCTGTGTGCCTACTGCCGGCCGGACCGTGGCCGGACGCCACGTGGATGCAGCGGATCGCGACCGAGATGAACCACTCCGAGACTGCGTTCGCCCTTCCGCTGTCCGCTTCGACCGAGGCCGACTGGGCCATCCGGTGGTTCACCCCGCGAGTCGAGGGCGACCTGTGCGGCCACGCCACGCTCGCCACCGCGCACGCGCTACGCACTGCGAAGGGCCTCGTCGGAGCCGTTCGGTTCCTGAGCCGTAACCACGGCGTTCTCGTCACCCACGCCGACGCGGAGGGCACCATCACGCTCGACTTTCCGGCGGCCCCCGGCACCGCGGTGCCCATGCCGGACGAGCTCCACAAAGCCCTGGGAGCCGTCCCCGAGACCGCCTTCCGCTCCGACGGCCTCGGCGACCTGCTCGCGGTCTTCCCAGATGAGGCTACGGTCCGGGCTCTCACGCCGAACCTCGACGCCGTCGCCGACCTGACAAACCGCGAGGGCCTGCGCGGCGTCATCGTCACGGCCCCCGCCACCGAGATTGACCTGGGCCACGACTTCGTCTCCCGTTTCTTCGCACCGGCCCGGGGCATCCCCGAGGACCCGGTGACCGGCAGCGCCCACACCACGCTCGCCCCGTACTGGTCGGCACGACTCGGCCGCGAGGAGCTCACAGGCCTCCAGGTGTCCGCACGCAGCGGCCTGGTACGCACCGCTGTGAGCGGCGACCGCGTCCACCTCACCGGGAATGCCGTCACGGTCTTGGATGGTGCCCTGCACGTCTGACGACCCAAGGACGGGAAGCGAAGCGGAACCTGTCAAGGCGATCAAGGCAGGTGATGTTGCCTAATTTTGGGTCTGGAACTCCTTCTCGGCGGCGTGCTCGGAGGGCCTGTTGATCCAAGCCTGTTCGGGTATGGCGGGTGGTTCGGGGAACTTGCGTACGAAGCGTTCGGGGTGCTGGTTGTAGGCGTCGGCGAGGACCTTGGCCCGCAGGTCGCGCACCAGCTCGGCCTCGCCGTGGTGGACGTCGTAGGGCGTGTGGTAGCCGATGCCGCTGTGTCGGTGCTCGAAGTGGTACCAGTGGAAGAACTCCGCGCACCACTGCCGGGCGTGCGGCAGGGAGCCGAACCGGTCCGGGTAGTCGAACCGGTACTTGATCGTCTTGTACTGGGCCTCCGAGTACGGGTTGTCGTTGGAGATCTTCGGCCTGGAGTGCGACCTGGTGACGCCGAGATCGGCCATCAGGACGGCGACCGACTTGGCGGTCTGGATCGCTCCCCGGTCCGAATGGATCGTCAACGTGTTCCGGTTGACGCCGTGTTTGGCGACGGTGTCCTCGATGAACTGCTTCGCGAGTTCCTCGCTCCCGTGGGCGGTGACCATCCAGCCCACGGTGTACCGGCTGTAGATGTCGATCATCGTGTAGAGGCAGTAGAAGACCCGCTTGTGCGGGCCTCGCAGCCTGGTGACGTCCCAGGACCACACCCGGTTGGGGGCGTCCGCCATCAACTCGGGTTTCTTGCGCGGCGGGTGGGCCGCCTGCCGGCGCCGTTCTCGGACCTCGCCCCGCTCGCGCAAGATCCTGTACATCGTGGATTCCGAGCACTGAAGTTCCCCCAAGGCCGGGTAGTTAAGGATTTCGGCCGGGGTGCAAGGTGGGGGCCGCTGGTGTGGCGGCTGCCGTGTAGCGGCCCCTGCGGACCTTCTTG
>NZ_JBSFJU010000132.1:0-9982 GCF_053598215.1 Kitasatospora sp. NPDC001175
GCGCGGCTTCTTCCCCATGCTCTCCATGATGGACATCATCCTTACCGGGACCGAAGCCCCTGATCAGGGGTGTCCGTCAAAGCGAATCAAGCCCAGGTGGACAGCACGATGACGAGCCGACCGCGAGGGAAGCGCCGCCATCCGCTCCGCCGACCCGGGTTCAGGCACTGCGCCGTCGGACGGGTCAGCGCCTCCGGTAACTGCACGATTCGGGTCGTGCCCATCCCTTCCGGTCCGCTGGGCCGCAGCCCCAAGCCGTCCATCAGCACCTTTCGGCATTCGGGCTCGGAGGCGAGGTCTTCAGTGAGGAGTTCCCGATGGTCGCCTTCAACGTTCCGGCCAACGCCGACTTTTCCGGGATCAAGAAGCCCCTGAACCGCGGCAAGGAGGAAGGGCGGTGGCACTTCGAGGTCGCGTGCGGCAACGACGCGTGGTGGAGCGCCTGACCGCCCGCCACCGAACGGCGAGGACCTTCAGCCCCGAACGGCTCGGGCCTCAACACCAACCGCGCGCAGTCTCCGAGCAAGCTGCTCGATCTCGGGCAACGTCGCCGCGTGCTGACCTGACTGCACAGCCTGGAGCATCTTCCTGGCCTCATTCAACTCGACGTTCAACGTCGCCCGGATCACCTTCATGATCACAGCAGTTCGGGCACCTTGCTGAGGGAGTTCAAGGCGCGCGGGGCCGCGCTCGCCGAGCAATCGCTCACGCAGATCGGCCGGCATGTCTCCACTCCCGCATATCGCTGACGGCCCGCAAACGGCACAGTCGGCCTCGATGCTCCATTCCAGGCGGCCGAAAGTCAGAGCTTGCCCGCCCGAGCATGGCGCCTCGCCTCTGCAAACAGGGCATGCCGCAGCGAAACTGACGTACTCGCCGACGTTGGCGAAGCGCTCCCGCTCAGTCACCCCTATGAGATCCATCCGTGCATCGTCTCACCAGCCTCCCTTGGTGAGGCAGGTCAAGGTTCGAGAGTCCAGTGATCAAGATCGTTTGGCAAACGGTCGAGATCATCTGTCACGGGACAGCCGGGGTAAGACCGCGTCGCTGCCCGGCCCGCGCGTGCGCACCGCGCCCGTCAGGCTGGCTCCATGGACGCTTGGTTTCCGGCACGCAGTCAAGCGCCGTGTGGGAAACGGCAGTCAGGAGGCTGAATTTCGTGCTGCGGTGGTCGTTCCGTGTGATTGCGGCAGCGAGGACCGTCGGGATTCCGTCGGCGCGGCATCGGTCAGGAGCCTGGGGCCAGGAGCGCTGGATCTAGTTGCAGCGGTCGATGGCGGCGTGTCGGCACCTACGGCGCGGGGCTCAGTGCGATGGCCGAGATCTCGGCGGCGGTGCCTGCTTGCTCTCCTGGCTGTCTGATCGGGTGCGAGCGAAGGCGGATAGCATGCATGACGGTTGATCAACCGAGAGAGGCGGTTTGCGCGTGAAGTACCTGTCGTGGGCGGAGTTGGCCGCTTACCGGGCGAGGGTGAGGGGCTGCCTGCTCGGCGGGGCGATTGGGGACGCGCTGGGCAATCCGATCGAGATGAAGTCCATGGTCACCGTCGAGGCCCAGTACGGGGAGGTCGGTATCACCGGGCTGGTCCCGGACCGCAACGGTATGGTCGGAACGATCACCGACGACACCCAGATGACCCTCTTCACAGCCGAGGGCTGGCTGCGCGGCTACACCCGCATCATGACGGACGGCGGCGGCACGGAGACCGCCCTGGTACACGAGGCGTACCTGCGCTGGCTGGACACCCAGCAGTCCGACGCACCGCAACCCGAGCTCAGCAGCCCGCACCGCACCGGATGGCTGCGCGAGGAGCCCTGGCTCTACGCGCGACGCGCCCCAGGCCGCGCCTGCGAGTTCGGCATCCCCAAGAACCACATCCCCGACCCGCGCGGCGCGATCGACGGCACCCCCGGCCCGGTCAACCCCGACGCGAAGGGATGCGGCTCGGTCATGCGCTCCGCACCCTTCGGCCTCACCGACGCCAGCCCCCAGTACGCCTTCGAACTCGCCGCCCGCTGCGCGCAGATGACACACGGCCACCCGACCAGCTACTACGCCTCCGGGGCCTTCGCCGCCATGATCAGCCACCTGGTGACCGGCGAGTCCCTCCAGGACGCGGTCCGGCTCAGCATGGGACTGCTGGCCCGCTACCCGGGACACGAGGAGACAACCACCATGCTGCGCAGAGCGGTTGAGCTCGCCGCAGCCGGTCCGGCGACCCCCGTGACAGTGGAGAGCCTCGGGGGCGGCTGGATCGCGGAGGAGGCACTGGCCATCGCCGTCTACGCGGCGCTGGCCCGCACCGAGTTCTGGAAGGACCACACGCCGATCGAGTCCGCGCTACTGCTGTCGGTCAACCATTCCGGCGACAGCGACTCCACCGGCGCGATCTGCGGCAACCTCCTCGGCGCCCGGCACGGCGACGGGCTGCTGCCGCAGCAGTGGCTGGAACAGATCGAGGGCCGGGCCCAGATCGCCATGCTCGCGGACGACTTCGCCGCCGCGGTCTGCCCGGGCGAGCAACGGCCGTCGTAGGTCTGCTGACGCCTTCCAGGCACCAGGGCGACTCGGGACATCGGTTCCTTGGCCTGGCGGTCCGTGCGGAAAGCCGCCGGACCGCCAGGGGGCGTTCGGTGGTCAGTCGAGGGTCAGGCCCAGAACACCCTCGGGGAGGGCGAGGCAGACCAGGCCGGCAGGGGTGAGCGTGAGGTCGCGGGCGGGCAGGCCGAGGCGGAGGTCGACCATCGTGGCGGTGGCGCCCCAGCGGCGGAGGCGGATCAGGCCGTCGGCCCAGGCGGATGCGATCAGCAGGCCCTTGGGGGTGTTGGCGACGGCCACGGCCGTGACCGGATGCTCGCGGGCGTCGACCGGGTCCGGCATCGGCGGGCGCCCGTGCATCCAGGTCCACACCTTGCCGTCCACCCCGCCACTCACCACCAGGACGCCGCCGTCCACCTGGGCCAGGTCGAGGCTGGTGACCGGGCCGTTGTGCAGCGGCTGGTCCGGGGACAGGAACGCCGCGCCACCGAGGCGGACATACGTCACTTTACCGCCGCCGTCGCCGACCGCCTGGATCGGGCCATCGTCAACGCTGAGGGTTGCTATGGCGGAGACCCCGTTGTCGATGTATTCGGGGAGCCCCTCGGCCGCGCGGGAGGGCATGCCGGGGTCGCCGCCGGCGGGAACGGCGGTGACGGCCCCGAGTCGGTTCAGCATGAACAGACCGCCGTCCTCGCCGCAGGCCAGGCCTGCGATCCGGCGGTCGAGCAGCCGGACCGGGCCCGCCTTGGCGGTGTCGCTGCCGGTACCCGGATCGATGAATCGCACTGCGTGGCCGACGGCCACCGCGAGCAATCCGGAAAAGGGGCCGTATCCCAACGCCGTCCTGTGCACCCTCTCGATATCGCCACGCCGATAGGACCACAGGGCCCGCCAGCCCTGACCTGATTCGGTGGCAAATCGGTCGGCGGCCTCCTGGTTTCGGCCTGCCAGCCAGGCGTGCAGGGCGGCGGCCCGGACGGCGGGGTCGGAGGCTCCGGCGATCACCGGCCCGCCGAGGTGCCAGGCCTCGGCGAGTTCGCTCCGTGGACCGCCGGTGGTCCGGGTGTACTCAAAGGCGGCGGTGACCTCGACCGGATCCGCGTGGACCAGGAACTCGGGGTCCGACAGGAACTGGTCGGCACATCCCGCGTACAGGGCGTGTCGCAGCAGCAGCCCGAGCCAGCCAGGTTCCACCTTCGCCAGGTCGGCCCAGCCGCCATCGGGCCGCCGGAGACCGGTGGTAATCTCCCGCACCAGCGCGGCATGATCGAAGGGCGGCGACCCGGCCGTGATCTGCGCGAGCTGTTCGGGTTCCAGTCGGCACCCCCGGCCGTCGGCCGATGGCGACACCCACCCGTCCGCTTTGCGGACGAAGCTCTGGCCGTCCACGGGCAGCGAGATCCACTCCACAGCGGTCAGCGGCCGTCCGGAGGCGGCGAGCGAGCGGATGGCCGGGCGCAGCTCGTCGGGCAGTGCCGCCCACCAGGCCGCGGCCAGATCGGACGCCCGGTCGGCGGGTGAGGCCGCCGGGTCCAGGACCGCTCCGGTGGGGGTGAGGGCGGCGAGGCGGGTCGCTTGGCGGGCCAGGCCAGGGCTCGGGTAGACCTGGTCGGCCACCACTTGAGGACGGTCCGGCCGTCTGGCACACCAGGCGATGAAGCGATCCCGGTCGGTCCAGCGGGGGGCGTCCAGGTCGAGTACGGCCCAGCCGGGCGCGGCCGCGGTCAACGTGGCGGCGGCTGGTGTGCCGGAGGCGGACTCCACCAGCAGTCGCAGCCAGGGGACTTGGAGCAGTGGGGTGAGGAGTTCGGTGGCGATCCGTTCGGGCATGTCGGGCAGCAGGTCACTGCCGGCCCGGTCCAGGTCGGTGACCACCAGGACCCGGGGTATGCCGTCCTGCAGTGCCTCCATCAGGTCGGTGGGGGTTCTGGCGGCCACGTTGAGCCGGTCGGCCAGCAGCCAGGTGGCGCTGCGGACCGTCAACCCCTCGGCGGAGAGCGCTACATGGACGCGCCGACCGGTGTGGGGGTTGTCGGGCGGGCAGGCGGCGGCGAGCCAGGTGAGCAGATGGGTGCGGCCGCTGCCGGACGAGCCCGCGATGCGGCAGAACCGTGGTGCTCTCGGGTCCTCCAGCCAGTCCAGCAGCGCCCGTCCGGCCGGGCGTCGGCCGGCCTGTATCGGTGGCACCGCAGTGGCTTCACCGGAGGGGGTGGCTGTTGCTGGGGCGGAGCCGTACGCCGGGTTGTGCCAGAACCGCATCAGCGCGCCGCGGGAGTTGACCTGCCAAGCCCCCTCGACCGCGTGCGGAGGGATCCGCCCCGCCGGGTCGTAGCCCTCGTCGACCTTATACAGCCAACCGGACCGGGCTTCGGCTTGCTTGAGCTGCGCGTCGCTGATTGGCGGGTCAGGGCGGTACCCGAGCGGCGGCACCGGCTCCTTCGGCGGCGTCCAGCCCTCAGCCGCAAGGCCCTTCAGCTCGGCAAGGCTGCTCGCCACGGCTCTGGTATCAGGGACAAGGCGTCCATCGGAAGGGTTGCCCGGGTCTGTGAAGAGCCGCTGAAGGGCCTGCGACGGGGAAAGCCCCTGGGCCTTGGCGTCGTGCAGCTTCCCGTACCAGAAGATGTCGGAATTCAGATTGCGGTCCACGAGCCGTCGCTCGAATCCGGCCGCATCGTCGGCATCGCACACCCAGAGGTAGCCGGTCACCAGGCCGCGGTCATTGATCGCCTTGACGAACTCAACAGACTGCTCCGTTGTGCGGGTATAGCGAGGTGGTCCCTCGCCGACCACTTTGAACTGCAGATCCTGGCTGAGACGATCACTGGTCCAGTCGGAATTGCTCACTGGTCATCCTTCTTCGTCATCACAGGACCTCACCATAGATGTGGACCTTGCCGTCCACAGTCTTGACTACTTGGTCGGCACGCCACTGCAGCCCTCGGCCAAGGAGCAGCTCGCGCTCGGAGGCGGCCCACTTGCCCGCACTCTCCACCCAGAGTCCGGGTGTCCCGGCAGGCACCTTGAGGTGCAGGATCGCCTGCTTGGCCCTGAACGCGGAGGGCACATCGGTGCCCGGCGTGGTGGACATGTAGCCCTGCTCGGTGAAGACCTGCCCTTTCATCTCGTCCGGGGACAGGTCGAAATGGCCGAGGTCGGTGCCCCGGCTGACCACAACATCTTCCGGGACAGGGTGAACCGCCAGCGCTTTGTCGAGTTGGCTGACGCTGTTCGCCACTTCCGCTGTCTGGGAC
This sequence comes from Kitasatospora sp. NPDC001175, assembly GCF_053598215.1. Taxonomy (NCBI): domain Bacteria; kingdom Bacillati; phylum Actinomycetota; class Actinomycetes; order Kitasatosporales; family Streptomycetaceae; genus Kitasatospora; species Kitasatospora sp. NPDC001175. The sequence continues at coordinate 5,794 of NZ_JBSFJU010000132.1, forward strand.
CGCTCCCCCCGGAGTGTTCGGTTGATGTCCTCGTACGAGCGGCCCGGGGCGTCGTCCTTGCTCTGGGTGTATCCCTCAATCGCATCCTTCTGCGACTGAGGAAGCCTGCTCACGTCGTCATTCCAGGTCCGGCCGAAGTCCAGGACGTCGTAGTCGTCCATCATTCTGCGAGTGCCCTTGGAGATCTCCGCCTGAGCCGCCCTCATCTGCTCCTGATCCACCATCCGCTGCTGCGAGACGGCGGGGTCCTCCCTGTTCCGGTGCCAGTCCGGCAGTTCACGTTCGGGGGCAGGCGTGTGCCCGGCAGCGGGCTCATGGGCGGGAGCCGCATCGTGGCCCGGGGCAGGCTCGTGAGCAGGGGTGTGCTCGGGAGCCGGCTCCGCGGCGTGCTCGTGGGCGGGAGCCGGCTCGTGGGCCGGAGCCGGTTCGGGCTCGGGTGCGTGAACCTGAGCGGGTTCGGGTGCATGGACGGGGGCGGGTTCGGGTGCGGGTGGGTGGACGGCGGCGGGTTCGGTGGGCCGGACGTGCTGGGGGAAGGCGCTCACGTCGAACTGGGGCGCGCCGGGGCGGTTGAACGCGGAGGCGCCGGCCTGCTCGGCTCCGTCGGTCGCGGCCTTCCTGGCCGCGTTCTCGGCTGCGTTCTGCGCCGCGCTCTCCCCGGCCTTGATGCCGCCGCGTTCGCCTGCGGCGGCCGCCGCGTCCATGGCCATCCGCGCGCCCGCGACACCGGCTTCGCTGCCGCCGCCGGTGGCCATGCCGGAGAGCAGGTTGAAGACGGCCGTGCCGCCGGCCTCCGCCGGGTCCTTGCCCCAGCCGGAGCCGACCATGGCCGTGACCAGCTCCGTCGGATGGTTCGCGGTGTGGACCAGGCCCGCGGCGACCGTGCTCACGTGGTCGAGATACAGCGCGGGATGCGTCATGTTGTACGGGTCCTGCGGGTTCAGGCCACGCACGAACTTCACCAGATCGGTGGCGCCCTTGACCACGCCGCCAGCGAAATGCACCGCACCGACCGCCGCGCCCGTGTTGAGATCGGCCACATCCATGCCGATCCGGTCCCACAGGCCCGGCTCCTTGGGCGCGCTGCCGGTGGCGGCCGCGATCGCCTGCCCGGCCGTCCGCGCCGCATCGTCACGCTGCCGACGCGCCGACCGCAGCACCTCCTGAGCCTGCTTGAAACCTTCCTCACCCGGGTCGTGGAACTCCCCCAGCACGGTGGGCGGGGTGGCGCTCTGCCCCGCCGAAGCCGCCCGCTTGTAGTCGTCCAACGCGCTGTTGTACTGCTCGACCCGCCGGTTGTAGGCGCCGCGCGCCTCCTCGGACGCCTTCTTCGCCGCGTTGTAACCATCGATCGCCTGCTGCGCCTGGTCCTGCGCCCAGGTGATCGTGCTCTGGTACGTCTCCAGCGCCTTCCCCGCGGCCGCACACGCCTCACCGACCACCACCCACGCCCTGGGCTGCGGCGAGAACTTCTTACGGAACGCCTCGGCCGCCTCGCCCTGCCAGTGCTCGGAGTCCAGCCGCGTCAGACCCGCACCGGTCTCCTCGAAGGCCTGCGCGAACTTCTGCAGATGCTGCGCGCTCTCTCCGATCGCTTTGGCGTCGCCGTGCAGCAGGTCCTTCGGGTCGTCGCTCTGCCCGAGGTTCAACTCACCGACGGCCGCACCGAGGTCGTCGGCGATGTGGTCGCCCCAATTGTCGACCGCATGGGCCGCGCCGTGCGCGCCGACCATGTCCAGGCCCTTGCCCACGAGGTGCGCGTTCGCGTCGACGAACTCGCCGAATCCGCTCTTGAGCGAGCCGAGGACACCCATCAGCCGTCCTGGCCCTTCATCGTCGAGGACAGCTGGTTGAGATCCTTCGCCACCGCGTCGGCCTTGGCCTGCGCGGTCGCCAGGTCGTCGCCGTGGCCGGCCGTCATCGCCGCGACCTGCAGGTTCGGGTTGGCCAGCAGGTCCGCCTCAGCGGCCTTCCAGGTGGCCTGCGAGTGGACCGACGCGTACCGGTAGGACTCAGCCGAGTAGTCCGCGTCGCGGGCCTGGGTGTACGGGTTGTCCGAGAGCGTCTTCCCCCAGGACTGGCCCTCCACCTGCTCGCGGGTCAGGTTCGGGTTGCCCAGCGCGGCGTTGGTCACGTCCTTGGCCACTCCCGAGACATACTGCTCCTGGTCGTGGTACAGGCCCGCCGACAGGTGCAGCTTCTCCGCGATCTCCGAACCGGTCTGCACCAGCGCGCGGACACCCCACGACCAGCGTTCGCAGAACTCGTCGAGAGTCGCCTTCACGTCCAGGCTGCCGGCCTGCATGCCCGTCAGCTCCAGGTTGGTGAACCCGCGTCCGACCTCCGCGCCCTCGGCGATGCCGATCGACTTCAACTCGTCGATCGCACCGTTGATCCCGGCAGCCGTCTGCTTCAACGCCTCCGGATCGACCCGGTATCCCCCGGCCATCAGAACCCGCCCCCGCTCACCGCACCCGCACCCGCACCCGCGTCGAGCGCCACCGAGTCCGGCACGATCCCCCGCACCGGCGGAAACAGCATCGGTAGCCTCCCCGCCACGTCCAACACCACCCCGCCCGGCACCCCCAACGCCGGCACAGCCACATCCAGCAACCGCGAACCATACACCGTCAGATAGTCCAGCCGGTCACCCTCGAAATCCCGCGCCCGGGCGAAAGCCGCCAACTCCGCCTCACCACTGAACGCGTAGATCCACCGCACCCCGCCCTCATCACCGGTCCACACCAGACCCGCCGAAGTCCTCGGCACCAGAACCACACTCGAGCGGAACTCCCCGACCAACAACCACGGATCCCCCATCTGCGCATACAGCAACCGCAGTTGATGCGTCAGCCCCGCATTGGCCACCAAGCTCCCCCTCCACCACAGGCACGACAGCCACCAGCCTAACGTCGCCGACTTGTTCGCGGCCGTCGAACACCTTGACGCCCGGCTGCGCGGGCGCGCCATGCCCTTGGACCTGGGGTGTTGCCACCGGGGCGTGGACCATCGGGAACCGCGGGCATGATCCTGACGTCTGTTCAGGGGTTGGGGAAGAGTACGAACATCCGGGGGGATGCCGATGGCGGATTTCACTGTGGACCACGCGGCTTTCGAACAGGAGCCAGACCCCTTTGAAGGCGTCGCGGTCGTGCTTGGCCTGCCACCGCATCTCCTCGCCCTGGCATGAGGCGGTGAGCGTCAACTCGTCCCAGGTCAGAGGGTGTTCGCGGTAGTGCGCGTTGGACCGCTCGGGCTCGCCCGGGTAGCGGTCGACGGCGATGCGGATCAGGTAGCGGGTGATGGGCTCGGTTCCGGTGTTCCTCGGTCGTCGGCGCATCGTCAGCCGGTAGGTGACGCCATCGAATTCGAGGGCGTCGTCGTCGTGCCCGACCAAGATCGCGGAGCCGGAGGCGTATGGCTGCTCGGGCTGGCGCTGTGCCGGTGGCCCCGCCTGCGGGCGGCTTCGGGCACGGCCCTCGTACTCGGTCCAGCGCCGCCAGATGGCCTTGCCCGCGTTCAGCGCCTCGTCGGACCGGCGGGCGAAGTCCTCCGTCGGCTTGTGACAGCCGGACTCCATGTGGCTTACGTACGAGGGGTCGAAGCCCATTTTCCCGGCCAGCCCACGCTTGGACAGGCCGCGCACCTCCCGCCAGTGGGCGACCTCGGCGGCGAACGCCTCCGCCGTCGGGTCGACCACCTCGTCGTCGGCCTGCGTCTCCATCCGCTCCGCCCCCAGGTGAGTGATGAATGAACCGTGAGTGACCTTAGCTCACCATTCCGTCACAGTCCTTTCTGCGGCTGTCATTACCCCGTCGGCCGTGAACCCCAAGCGTCCGAGCTGCAAGAACTCTCCATTTGCCGCCCTGTCGCGAGGAGTTCGCTGTGCACGAGTCCCAGAACCGTCACCGGGGCAAGCACTACGACCCCGTCGGAGCAGTCCTCGGCACGGTGTGGGCGGTCGGCCACGCGGTGGTGATCGTTCTCCTCGGCGTCACTTCGCACAACCAGTTCAACGCGGGTCACCTTGGCGCCGACCGAGCCGCCAACTCCGTGCTAGGCAGTGTCCTGGCGATCAGTTGAGTCGTTGATATGACTATGGGGTGTAGGAGTGATCTGACGGATGCCCAGTGGGAGCGCCTGGCGCCGCTTCTACCGGTGAGCAATGGGCGTTGTGGCAGGTGGCGGG
>NZ_JBSFJU010000133.1:0-9716 GCF_053598215.1 Kitasatospora sp. NPDC001175
CATGCGGTCGTAGGCCTCGAGTGCAAGGGCATGGACCTTCTCGGATATCCCCAGTTCAGCCCACTGCTTGACGCGGCGCCGGATGGTCCGACCGGAGCATCCGGCGCCAGCGATCCGTTCGTAGCCGGAGCCGTGGACCAGCGCGAGCACGATGTACTCGAAGACGGTCCGCTCTGGAACCCGTCGCCGGTGACAACCCAGCGGATGGCTCTCGGCGTATCCGTGGCACGGGCAGCAGAGCGGCGAATTGGTCCCACAGGGGGTTCCAAAAGGCATGATGGGACCGCAGGCACGAGCCCTCCGGGTGATCACTGAGCGTCATGATCACTCAGGCTCGTGCCTGCCTTGCGTTCGGGCCCGCCTGGGCTGCCCCACCCACCATTTGCCGGTCGGTCTTAGACAGCTGCGTACGGTCGGGGCATGACCACAGGACTTCCGATCACGTACCCCGTTCGCACCGAGCACGTCGAGATCCCGGTGGGCCGCGACGGGGCGGGCATGGGCGGCTATCTCGCCCGTCCCGCCGCACCCGGAGCGTTCCCCGGCATCGTGGTGGGGATGGAGCTGTTCGGGATCGACCAGCGTGTGCGGGACGTCTGCGAACGGCTCGCGGGGCTCGGATTCGTCGCGCTCGCCCCCGACTTCCACCACCGGCCCCCTGGGCCGATCTGCCGCGCGATGACGCGGGTCGCAGCCGGGGCTTCGAGCTGCTGCATCTCATGACGCGCGAACAGGTCCTCGCCGACGTGGGCACCGCCATCGGCCACCTGCGTGCCGCCAGCAGTGGACGGGTCGCGATGGTCGGCCTGAGCATGGGCGGCCACATCGCCTACCTCGCCGCGACCGCGCACGACCTCGACGCCGTGGTGGTGTTCTACGGGGGCTGGCTGCCGACGACCGAAGTCCCGCTCGGCAGGCCCGAACCGACCCTGTCCCGCACCGCCGCGATCACCGCACGAGTGCTGTTCCTCGTCGGCGAGCACGACCACATCATCCCGCCGAACTCGCAGCAGGAGATCCGCGACGCACTGCACGGAGCGAGCGTGTCACATGAGTTCGTCGTCTACCCGGGAGTCGGGCACCGATTCCTCGACACCGACCCCGATGCCGCGAAGCACGCCTGGAAGCGCGTGCAGGCATTCCTCACCGGACCTGACCACGCCGAGCAGCTCGCCCATCAGGCGCGCTGATGGGCGACCGTCGCCGAGACGGTGCTGCGCCGGCCGGGGCCGGTGGCCATGCTCACCTCGGATGTCGACGGCATGGCGAAGCTCTGCGGCAGCCGTGTCCGGCTCATCGCGATCCGAGCCAGGGCGCGTGTAGCGCTCACGTCCCCGGGGAGGCGAGCGCCACCAGATCGGCCCGGGCCTCCCGTCCCCTCGTGCGGGAGGCCCAGGCCGACTGCGGTGAGCCGCCGGGTGGGTCACTTCGCCGGGCCGTGCCAGGCGGGGCTGGTGGCGAGGGCCTGGAGCTGGTCCAGCGTCAGGGCCGGGGCGTCCCGCGTCGGTTGGCCCGCCGGAGCGGCGGAGTTGAAGGAGTGGACGAGGACACGCAGGTGGTCCGGCCGCAGGATGTCGACGCCGTTGCGGACGATGCCCTTGTGGCCCGCGAAGTCGTCCTCGGTGTACGAGAGCACCTTGGTCCCGTCGGACAGCGTGGTGGCGTTCTTGAACTCGGTGCTGACGTCGGCACCCGAGAACTTGCTCGGCTGGAAGCCGCTCCAGTCCTGGACGATCACCTCGATCAGGCTCTTGCCCTGGCCGTCGTCGACGGTGAAGTGGGCGTCGCCGATGGCGCCACTGCCGCCGGTGTCGCTCTCCTTCAGCCCGTTGGGCAGGAGCTGGGCGGCGGTGGCCAGGATCTGGTCGACCTTGGGCGAGGTGAAGTTCGGCGGCGGCATGTCGGTCTTCGCGGGAGCGGCCGCGGCGGGCAGCGCGTTCAGGACCTGGTCCCAGCGATGGTCGGTGGCGATGGCGGCGAGCTGGTCCGCAGTCAGTGGCGGATCGGTCCGGGTGAGCTGGTAGACGGTCTGGCCCGGCATGTTGTACTCGGTGACGTCGACCACCGCTCCATCCGGACGGCGCAGCGTCGCGAACCACTGCTTGAAGCCGCGCGCCTTGTCGGGGTGGGTCCACCGCTGCAGGACGGTCAGGTAGGAGCCGTCCGGTCGTGCGGTGTGGCTGCAGACCGTGTACGGCTCGTAGGTCGGGTCGGGGCACTTGGCCCAGTCCGCGTTCATGTCGACGGGGGTGGGGTCGCGACGGAGGTTCACCGTGATCGAGCCCTGCCCCTGACCGTCCTCGAGCGTGAGGCCGGCGTACGGTGCCCGGCGGCCGTTGAGCTTCGGGTCCGGCTCGGTGCTTCGGCTGTCGGGGTTGCTCTCCTGCCAGCCGCTCGGGATCGCGGACTTGAGGAGGCTCAGCATCTGGTCGGCGCCGACCGGCGCGGCCGGGGTCGAGGCGGCGGCGGTCGGCGCGGGGGAACCGGAGACGGAGGCCGACGCGGGGGCTGCGGGGTCCGTCGTCCCCCTCCCGCCCGGCAGGGACGCGACCGCGGCCGCGCCGCTCGCCACCACGGCGACCATGACCGCACCGCCGATGACGTTGCGGCGCAGTTTCTTCCGTCTGCCGCGCCGTGCGGCGTCGACGGCCAGCTCGTCGACCCCGCGCACGAGGCTGACGTCGGCCACCTCCCGCAGCGCCGAGGCGAACTCGTCTTCAAAAGGCATGGCTGTACACCGTTTCTCGGGAGCTGGGAAGGTCAGTGAATCGCCTGCGTGGCAAAGCCGTCACCGAGCAGTACGCGCATCCGCCCGAGCGCCCGATGGCTGCGCGAGCGCACCGCGGAGGAGGACAGCTGCAGGGCGGCCGCGGTCTCCTCGACGCTGCGGTCCTCCCAGAATCGCAGGACGAGCACCGCCCGGTCCTGCGGGGAGAGTTCGCGCAGTGCCTGCAGGAGAGTCAGTCTCAGGGTCGGGTCGCCGTCGTGTACGACGATCTCCGGGAACTCGTGGACCACACGTTCGCTGCTGCTGCGGCGCCGCCGGTACGACACGAAGGTGTTGGCCAGGACGACCTGCGCATAACCGGCCGGGTTCTCGAGTCGCGACAACCGCCGCCAGCGGACGTACATCCGGCTGAGCGCCTCCTGGACGAGGTCCTCGGCAAGGTACGCGTCACCGCCGGTCAGCAGGTAGGCCGTCCTGAACAGGCGCCCTCCGCAAGCGGCGGCGAACTCCAGGAAGTCGACCGGCCTCGGGGCCGTCGTCTCGCTCGTCGAGGTGTGGTCCATGCCCCGCTAACGCCGTGAGAAGTTGATGATGTTGCAGGTGTGATCAGATTATTTTTCCCGAGGGAGGTCCAGGCCGGCCTTCGAGCTCTGCGGGTGTGGGACCTGAGTCGGCATCAGGGTCGGGTCGGGGTGCGGTCAGGGCGATCACCGGTTCCGCGGGGGTGGAGCGGCGGGACTCGGACGGGACCGCGCCGGCGGCGACCATGCGCCGGCAGACGTGACGTGGCCTGCGGCAGGCTTCAGCACGCCTGCTGCTGTGGCTCGATGTCACGCGCTCCTGGACCCGAAGCACTTTTCGGCCTTGGCGGAGGCGTTCCACCCTGCGGTTGGACACCGCAGGGTGGAACTTCAGCCGGCAGCCCGCCTGCCGGTCGGTGGCGCTCTCTCCTTGGTGTCAGAGGTTCTGGAGCTGGGCCCGCGCGTCGTCCAGGGTGGTCTGCGGAACCCCGATCAGCACCTGCGGGGAGCCGATGTCCCCGCTGGGGCAGAAGCGGGTGGCAGGGACGCGAACGGCCACGTCGAACTCTTCGCCGTTGCGGACTATGTCGAGGAGAGAGCCCTGCGCGCAGCTCGCCTCGGGAGCGATCGGCGGAGAGTTAAGCCAGGTGACGGGCTGGAAGGCCTCTTGTCCAGGCTCCAGTACCGTTCCGTGCTCCTTGTCGACGGAGAAGATTCCGTCACCCAGGACACCGGTGGTGAGCTTGGTGAGCACGGGCCAGTTGGCGGACCGCACGTCGTCGGTCCGCACATCAGCGGGCCCGTACATCACGCATGCCTGCTTCGAGACGTTGGCGAGTTTGACGACACCGGACCATCGGGAATCGGCATCCACGTGCAGACCGACCATCTCGCCGACGACGGGAGTATAGCCTTCCCAGTTGTAACACAGCGGGACGTCCGCCCCTGAGAGGGCCGCGTGCGGGGCAGCCGACGCGACGGTCGCGCCGACCGTGCCGAGCGCGGTCAGGGCCAGCGCCGAAGAGGCCAGGCCGGCGACGGTACGGCGGAGATGACGCTTACTCAAAATTGCTCCCTGGTAGGACATGACATTCAGACGATCCGCTGCGGTAGAGCGGCTCACTTACTAAATGCCGCCGGGCTCGGTTGTGTTGCACTCCCAGCCGAAGTCGGGGAGACGGTTGGGCCGGACGTGTGGCAGACGTGCCGGGAGTTGATCCCGGCGGGGAGTGTCTTCGCGTTCCTGGCCGAGCACCGGGGTCGACTGTTCCCGACGGGGATGTTCGCGGACATGTATCCGTCGGCGAACGGCAGGCCGAGCATGCCGCCGCAGATCCTGGCCGCCGCGATCACGCTGCAGGCCCTGCACGGCCTGTCCGACTTCGGGACAGCCCCGCGTTGCACCCCGCACCCCACCATCAGAACAAGGCCGGCCCCGGCACCACCCACCCCGGACAGACCCAGCACCAGTGACCCCGAGCACGCCCGGAACAGCCGGCGCCCGGCGGTCGGCGGCACCGGCAGCGGCCGCAATTTCCGCGGGGCCCGTGTCTGGGGTGCCGGAGGCGGCCTGGAAGGGGCGGACGACGGTTGCGCCGCCCGTCCCGGTCGGCGCAGTCCGGTCCGCCCCTACCGCGTGGAGGAACCCGTGGTCACCTTGCTCATGCACCACCGCTTCGACGTCGTGATCGCCGCGGTCTTCGGCCTCGTCTTCGCCCCGCTTGGCGCGGCAGCTTGAGGGAGGGGGCCGCCCCGAGCGACTGAGCGCCCGGGCCCCGTCGCCGCAGGCCCGGCGCCGAACGCTGTCAGCCCCCTGCTCTAGCGTTCCCGACATGACGCAAGCCGCTCACACGTACCGCTATCTGCGCTCCTCCGTGCTGGACGACCTGCACGGGCGCCTCGGGCTGGAGACCTCCGGCGGGGCCACACCCTTCGGCGAGGTCACCCATCCCCACTTCTTCGAGGGGATGTTGACAGCCCCGGCGGCCGCGGCCGCCGGGCTGCTCGCCGTCGCGGACGTGGCCGCCGCACGCTACTACCAGCCCCGACTACCCGCCTCGCTGGACCCGGTGGTCACCGCCAACGGCGACCGGCTGCGCTTCGAGTCCTTCTCCGGCTGCGGCGGCGTCTACGCCCGGCTCGACGTGCTCGAGTCCGGCCTGGACGGCGGCGGGATAGGCCACGGAACCACCAACGTCGACATCAACGTCCCGCTACGGGACGCCCTCGGCCGCCTCGGCCCGGCCGAGCCGCTGCGGCTCGCAGTCGGTCCGGAGGCACTGGAGGTCACCACGCCGGACGGACCGCTGGTGGAGAAGAAGGTTCCGCTGCCGGGCCGCTGGCTGCGCGGCTTCGCCGAGACGCAGGTGGTAGCCGCCGGCTTCGACCTGCGCGCCGAGTTGCCCGCCGCCGAGGCGGTCCGCTTCCTCCGCTCGCTGACGGCGGGAAATGCGGGGGGCGCGCGCGGCACGGCCGGCGCGACGCAGTGGGTCGTCCCCACCGGGCGTCTGCTGCGCCCGACCAGCCGGCCCGTTCCGGGCGCCGTCTGCCTGCCCGGCCCGCAGCGGCTGGTCGCGCTGCAGCGGGTGCTGCGCCACGCTCGCGCGCTGCGCGTCTACGGCCCGCCGCTGACGGCCGGGGACAGCCGGCCGACCAGCTCAGCCTGGGAGGTCGAGCTGCCCGACATGCGGCTGACGCTCACTCTCTCTCCCGACCCGGCCCGCGGCTTCTCCGGCGAGGGCGGCGTGCTGGACGCGCTGGCATCGGCCGGCAGCGAGCAGGACGCGGACCTGGTCGCGGTGCTGCTGGCCTGGGAGCCGCGGATCGACGTGGCGGAGCTGGCCGAGCAGGCCGGCCTGTCGTCGCAGCGGGTCCGCGCGGCGCTGACCCGGCTGGGTACCTCCGGGCAGGTCGGCTACGACACCGCCGAGGCGGCCTTCTTCCACCGCCAGCTCCCCTACGACGCTGGCCGGGCGGAGTCCCACAACCCGCGGCTGCGGGCCGCCCGCGCTCTGGTCGCCGTGGGGGCGGTCCGGCCACAGGCCGACGGCGGGGCGCTGGTGCACGTGGAGGATCATGTGCAGCGGGTCCGCCGCGCGGCGGACGGCTCGCTGGGGTGCACCTGCCTCTGGTGGGCCAAGTACCGGGGCGGGCGCGGGCCGTGCAAGCACGTGCTGGCGGTGGGGTTGGCGGCGGAGAGCGCCGCCTCGAACGATGTGAAGGAGAGGGCGGCGCGATGAGCCTGCTGGACCGTGTGGACGCTGGGGATGCCAACGGCGTCATGGCTGCGCTGGCCGCACTGGGTCCGGCGGAGCGCCGGGCCCTGCTGCCCGAACTCAAGCGCCGCCGCAAGGAGATGTCCGTCGCCTGGTGGGAGCACTCGGGAGGCCACAAGCTGGCCCTGCTGGTGGCGGGGCTGGGCTGCAACACGGCGCCCTCCGCCGCGTTCTCCTGGGCGAGCGGAGTCGGCTCCCCCGCCGGGATCGTGGTCTGGCAGAACGAGGCGGTCCTGTCCGTCGTCGACCAACAGAGTCCGGAGTGGCAGTCGGAGGTGCTGCGCAGGATCGCCGAACGACGGCCCACCGCCTGGCTCGGCGACGAGTACCCGGCGATCGAGCGCCTCGCCCGCGCCACGGGCCTGCCGGTACCGGTCACGGACGGTGTGGTGCTGGCGTGGCAGCGCCACCACGTCCCGCCCTACGCGACCGAGGAGTACCGACGCGAGCTGCTGCTCCGGCTGGTCCAGGCGCCGTCGACCCCCTCGCTGCTCCTCGGGCTCTTCGGCGTCGTCGGCGCGGGCGACCAGCTGGGCGAGGCGTGGCGCGGCGCGGTCCTCGGGCTGATCGAGGCCGGCGTGGTCGAGCGCGACGAGATACTCGACCGCTGCCTGGCCCGGCTGGCGCGCGGCGGACGGCCGGGCGACCAGCGCGGCTTCCAGCGGCTGCTGGAGGAGCTCGCGCCGACCCCGGAGGAGATCGCCGCACGGATCCGCGCCTACCTGCCGCTGCTGGACAGCCTGTCGCCGGTGGCCGCCCTCGGCCAGGCACAGCTCGCCGAGGCGGACGCCGCGGGCCTGCTGGAGCCGGAGCACCTGACCGAGGCCTCGACCACGGTCTTCTTCCGCAGCGAGAAGAAGCTGCTGCGCGCCCAGCTCGCCTGGCTGGACCGCTCCGGTCGGCGTTCCCCGGACTGGGCGGCGGCGGCCGTGCGCGGCGCGGCCTTGGCCTTCGGGCAGAGCGACGCGGAACTGCAGGAGCGGGCGCTCAAGGTGGCGGCGCGTCACCTGAAGGTGGCGGGTCCTGCCCTGCTGCCTGAACTGCAGGCGGCGACCGAGCTGCTCGGTCCGGCCCAGGCCGCCAGTGCGGTGGCGCTCTTCGGCCTGGACGCCCCCGCCGCCTCGGATGCGGCCGCGCCCTACGAGGAGTTGCTGCCGCCGCTCCCCCAGTCGGTGCCGCTGGCCGAGCCGCTGGACGGTCCCGTCGGCGTGGCCGAGGAGCTGGCCGCCGTGCTGGCGGGCGACGACAGCGTCGCCGCCTTCGAGCGGACGCTGGCCGGCCTGGTCCGCGAGGCGTTCCGGGACGGGGAGGCGCTCCGGGCGGCGCTGAAGCCGGTGCTGGGCGAGGAGGAGTGGGCCGAGACGCTCAGCGTCTGGTCTCCGGACCACACCTGGATCGCCCTCGCCGCAGCCGCGGCCGCAGGTCAGGTCACCGAGGCGCGGGCGCACGCCATGCTGCAGGGGCAGGGCCCGCTCCGGACGGAACATCAGGAGCGCCTCAGCGCCGTCCACGCCACCCGGGTGCACGAGGCCGCCGCTCTCATCGTGCTCGGACGCACGCCTTTCCTCGTCGCCACGCCCAGCTACGCGGACGGCGGGCTGGAGGCGGCCGTGCTGGTGGAGCGCCTCGCCGCCCTGGAGGCGGCGGAGGGCGAGGTCGGCGCGGCCGACTTCAGCCAGGCGCTGCTCCGCGTCCTGCCGACGGACGATCCGGCGGTGCAGGCGGCAGCCGTGCAGCTCCGCTCGGCGGAGGGCCGACGGCTGGCCCAGTGGCTCGCCCAGGGCGGGCTGCCCGGCCAGCGCACCGAGCGGCTGCCGGCCGGGGCGGGGCCGCGTGCGTGCCCGCGCGTCACCCAGCCCGGGCTCGCGCCGGATCAGGAGCCCGGGCTCCACCCGGACATACGCCGGATGCTCAACCCGATGGTGGACGGGGAGGGGCGCCACATCCTCGTCTACGGCGACATCGCGACGCCCTACGCCCTCGCCGTGCTGCCCTGCCACCGCGAGGAGCTGGCGGTCCGGCTCGGCAACGCGATCGTCGAAGCCGCCCAGTACGGCGCCAAGGGCGCGCAGCTGCTGCCGCAGCTGGTCGAGGCGGGCGGTCCGGCCGGCCCCGGGGTCCACCTGACGGTGGCGTGCGCGCTCGGCGCGGCGACGGCGGAGGACCGCACGGCCGCCGTGGACGCGCTGCTGCTGCTCGCCGCCCAAGACGCGCTCGACGCGGACCGCCTCGGCGCCGATCTCGCCGAGGCGGTCCGCTGCGGCGTGGCCCCGCTGAACCGGGTGCCGCTCACCCTCCGTCAGGCTGCCGAGTCCGGCGCCTACGGGACGGTCTGGTCGGTCCTCCGCGCCGCCCTGCCGGGCTTGCTGGCCCCGGAGCCGATACGCGGCGTGCCGGAGCTGCTGGCCATCGCCGCCGACTGCGCCGCCCGCAGCGGCGCGACCGGTGCGCTGCCGGTGGTCGAGGCGCTGGCGGCGCGCCGCGGCTCCTCCCGCCTGCTGAAGGAGGCCCGGGCACTGCACGCCGTGCTGACGGCGAGCTGAGAGGCGGCTCACCCCAGCAACGCGGAGACCGCCGTCCCCTGCGCGGCGAGGGCGCCCTCGCCCTCCGGCGCGACCGGATACCCACCGAGGTCGGCCGAGGCGCGGCAAGGCGGCGGAATGCGTTGTGGCCCGTTCCTGGCAGCTCCAATGCCGGGAACGGGCCATGTGTTCCTCCCCCGGTCGGGCCCTACGGTTCCATGCCGTCGGCCATGTCGTGCAGGTGGTAGACGGCGCAGGGCAAGTCCTGGCCGTACCAGTACGGGCTGGTCAGCGCAGTGGGTGCGTCCGGGACGGCCGCCAGCTGGTCCGCAGCCTGCATCCACGCCGTGGCCACCAGCGCCCGCATCCGGTCGAACTCGGCGACCAGGGCGGCCAACTCCTCGGCAGGCGGCAGCTCTACCGCGCCGTGGGCAGCCTGTGCACCGCGAGGCCGGCCAGCCGCTGCGTGGTCCAGTCGGCATCAGCCAAGCGTTCAACCCGGCAACTCAACTGCTCATCCGCCAGCTGAAGCGCTCACTCACATTTCGGCGACACGGGGCCGCTGGGGAATGGTTCTACAGCTCGACGTCCATCCAGGCGATGTCGTTCAGCTCGACGTCGAGGCCGCGGGCGCGGCGGCCGCGGTCCTTGAAGTACTCGTCCCGCAGGG
>NZ_JBSFJU010000134.1:0-9314 GCF_053598215.1 Kitasatospora sp. NPDC001175
AGACAGCGTGGATCAACGACCCCGCCAAGCGCAGGGAACCCGCACCACAAACCTCATAGCGTCACGACCGTCTCACTGGACTTGAAATCTTCCGGAACTGCCGCGCGTCCAGCACCTTGGCGATGCCCAGAAACCTCCACAGGCCGTCCAGCAGCCACACCGTCCGACGGCTGCCTGTCGGTGGGGCGGGCATCGCCAGCGCCTGGTGGTGGCTTGGTGGGCTGCCAGACAGCCCCGAACTGGCTTCGGGTGGCTGTCGCGCGCCCGTCGCGTCTGCCTGTTTGAGCTTCCCCCTGTGTGTACGTAGAAAGTGCCTTCCTGCTGGGCTGATGGAGACCTTAGACAAGCCTCATCATCCCAGTTCAGAAGGCACTTTCGCGTTCCCGATCACGATCCGGACACCGACGCAAGTGAAAGCGCAGGCTAGATCACCGGGTTCGGCGGGACCACCACCGGGGTTCCTGTCACGATGGTGGTAGTGGCAAGGCCGCCCGGCCCTGTGGCCCCGGTCGCGCCGGTCGGGCCGGTAACACCAGTTGAGCCGGTCGCGCCGGTCGCGCCGGTCGGGCCGGTTGAGCCGGTTGGCCCGGTCGGGCCGGTTGCGCCGGTTGAGCCGGTTGGCCCGGTCGCGCCGGTCGGGCCGGTCGCGCCGGTCGGGCCGGTCGCGCCGGTTGGCCCGGTCGCGCCGGTCGGGCCGGTTGCGCCGGTTGCGCCGGTTGGCCCGGTCGGGCCGGTTGAGCCGGTTGAGCCGGTTGAGCCGGTTGGCCCGGTTGGCCCGGTTGCGCCGGTTGAGCCGGTTGGCCCGGTTGGCCCGGTTGCGCCGGTTGAGCCGGTTGGCCCGGTTGGCCCGGTTGAGCCGGTTGAGCCGGTTGGCCCGGTCGCGCCGGTCGGGCCGGTAACACCAGTTGAGCCGGTTGGCCCGGTCGGGCCGGTTGAGCCGGTCGGGCCGGTCGCGCCGGTAACACCAGTTGAGCCGGTCGCGCCGGTCGGGCCGGTCCTGCCAGCAGGACCGGTTGCACCAGTTGAGCCGGTCACGCCGGCAGGACCGGTTGCGCCGGTCGGCCCAGTCACGCCGGTCGCACCAGTGGCCCCGGTCGGGCCGGTCGGGCCAGTACGGCCAGGCGGGCCGGTCGGGCCAGGCGGGTCGTGTGGACAGCGCGGGCCGTGGCAGCCGGGACCTGGCGGTCGGTCAAGACGCTGCACGGCGCTGACCTCCGGGCTGATGACACCGGTGAGCAGCACAGCGATCAATGCCGTCGCGCTACCGACAGTCCGGTGCAGGTTGTGCCGGGGAAGAGGCCCTAAGGGTCGAAATCTCATAGTGTTTGTCTCCTATGTTGTGGACAGGTGAACGGAGGCCGTCTGGCCATCCGCCCGGATGAGGGCGACGGCTGATGCCGTGTCCTGGGGAATCCGTGCCTGCTTCAGGATGCGCATACCGCGTAGGGGGTGACGGTGGTGTAGTTGGTGGTCTGGTTGTCGGCAAGCACTTGCCAGGTGTTGCCGACCGGCCGACTGGTGACCTCCGTGGGCGGAACGGCGCCGCCGCTCTGTTGGTATCCGCCACCGGTGATGACGCTGCCACCCGGGCAGGTGGCCGTCGCTACCACCGGGACTCTGGCTGTCGCCACTCCGATGGGGCCACTGCCGACGGTGACGGTGGCGGTGACCGTGTTGGTGGATGCGTCGATCACCGACGTGGTGCCCGCGCTGTTGCTGGTGACGTAGACGCGGGTGCCGCCCGGGCTGACCGCCACCCCGTCAGGGTTGGGGCCGACGGTGATGGTGGCGGTGACGGTGGCGGTGACGGTGTTGGTGGACGTGTCGATCACCGACACGTTGTTCGAGGCCGCGTTGGTGACGTAGACGCGGCTGCCGTCCGGGGTGACCGCCACCCCAGTGGGGCCAGGGCCGACGGTGACGGTGGCGGTGACGGTGTTGGTGGACGTGTCGATCACCGACACGTTGTTCGAGGCCACGTTGGCGACGTAGACGTGGGTGCCGTCCGGGGTGACCGCCAGCAGTTGAGGGTCGGAGCCGACGGTGATGGTGGCGGTGACGGTGTTGGTGGTGGTGTTGATCACCGACACGTTGTTCGAGGCCGCGTTGGCGACGTAGACGCGGGTGCCATCCGGACTGACCCCCACTCCGAAAGGGGAAATGCCGACGGGGATGGTGGCGGTGACCGTGTTGGTGGTGGTGTTGATCACCGACACGTTGTTCGAGGCCGCGTTGGCGACGTAGACGCGGGTGCCATCCGGACTGACCCCCACTCCGAAAGGGGAAATGCCGACGGGGATGGTGGCGGTGACCGTGTTGGTGAACGTGTCGATCACCGACACGGTTCTCGTGCTGGCGTTGGTGACGTAGACGCGAGTGTTGTACGGGCTGACCGCCACCCCAATGGGGATGGTGCCGACGGGGATGTTGGTGATGACCGTGTTGGTCGCGTCGATCACCGACACTGTGTTTGAGAAGGTGTTGGCGACGTAGGCGAATGTTCCGCTCGCCGCGGCCGCGGGTCCCGCAGCGGCAAGCGGCATGGCCAGGGCGCCCAGGAATACCGCCAGTGCCACCCGGATCCAGGATTGCCTCCGCCACATGCCGGGCAGAAGTACTCTCTCGGGTTTCCACCGTGCAAACGTCCTTCGGGCCGACATACGCCCACTGAGCATGAATCCCTCCTTGAAGGTCAGGTCAGTTCAATCACTTTGATCACATTCCCGGAGGCGCGAGACGGGGCCGCCGGTGATCGTGTCAAAGGGGGGATCACTTCACTTGACGTCAGGGAGGCACAGCGCGTCAACGAACACGCCGTGTGGATCAAACATTGAGCTGGAATGGCTCGGTTTCCTGCACGATCGAGTAGCGGACGTACGGGGCCCTGAAGTGCCCGCAGACGACATAGGGCTGGCGCTGTCGTCGGCGAAGGAAGCGGTGGGTCTCGTGGGCGAGGTCGTCAGCTGATCTGGCTCGGGCTGCGCTGACGTGCCGCTTCAGATCGGCGTGGGGTCTGAAGTTGTGTCGGGAGGGCACCCGTTGGGCCTTCGTGATCTCGTCGTCGATGCCTGGTCGTGGTTGAACTACAAGCCGGTGATGGCTGGGCCGCCGCCCCGGCTTCGGCCCGTTCGGCGAGCTCGGCGCCGGGTGGGTTCCGCTGGAAGATCTGCGTCGACTGCAGGCGTACAAGTTGCTCGCGGCTTACGACGGTAATCAGGCCGGACAGTTGGCCTCGACGGCTGGCGATCAGACCAGCCTTGAGCGTCGCGAGCTCGGCGATGCGGCGAAGCTCATCGACTTTGCGCTCGGCCACCTGCTCGGCTCGGAGCAGAGCATCGTTGTGCTTGGTGCAGGGCCTGGTAGGCCCGTCGGTGTCGTGGGGGAGGGCGGCGGGTGCCTGGCGGCCGATCGGGACGTGTTCGCGCGGTCCTGCGGTCCCGTGTCGGGCTCGGCGCAGGAGGCCGTCGAGGGCTCGGGCGAGGTCGGCTTCGTGCCGGTCGCGTTCCCTGCGCCGGGCGACGGTGTCCTTGAGGTGCTGCCACAGCTGGTCGCCGAAGGGCTGGTGGACGTGGTCGGCGTGGATCCACGGGATCGGCGTGAAGCCGCCGTTGCCGGGGCGGACCCAGATCCGGCGGGCGTCGTGGGGGTGGGTTGGGGTGGTGGGCGGTGCTGGGTGGTGAACGACATTTAGGTTGCAGTGTCTGGGTGCCACTTGCTTTCGGTGTTGTTCCGGTTTGGCGCTGGTTTGGGCTCTGCGTTGCCGAAGGGTGGTGTCGTCTTCGTACCGAAGAGATGATGTCGTGGATCGGTGAAGCCGTGGGGGTAGCCGCTATAACGGCGCACCGAGCGGATTGAACAGTGGTGTCCCTGTGGCCCCGCCGCGGCGCGGCGGCTGCTGCGGGGCCGCGGGTGGGTCAGGGTGTGCAGACCGCGTAGGGGGTGACGGTCGTGTAGTTGGTGGTCTGGTTGTCGGCGAGGACCTGCCAGGTGTTGCCGACGGGCCGGTCGGTGACCTGGGTGGGTGGGACGGCGCCGCCGCTCTGCTGGTATCCGCCGCCGGTGATCTTGCTACCGGTGGGGCAGGTGGCGGTGGCCACGACCGGGACCCTGGCGGTGGCCAGCCCGAAGGGGTTGGTGCCGACGGTGACGGTGGTGATGAGGGTTTCGGTGGCGGTGTTGATCACCGACACGTTGTTGGAGTTCTCGTTGGCGACGTAGGCGCGGGTGCCGCCCGGGCTGAACGCCACCGCGATGGGGCCGGTGCCGGCGGGGATGGTGTTGGTGACGGTGTTGGTGGCGGTGTTGATCACCGATGCGTTGTTCGAGGTGAAGTTGGCGGTGTAGGCGGTGGTGCCGTCGGGGCTCATCGCCACTGCTTCGGGGTTGGTGCCGACGGGGATGGTGGTGGTGACGGTGTTGGTGGCAGTGTTGATCACCGTCACGTTGTCCGAGAGGTCGTTGCTGACGTAGGCGGTGGTGCCGTCGGGGGTGAACACCACCCCGTCGGGTTGGGTGCCGGCGGGGATGGTGGTGGTGACGGTGTTGGTGGCGGTGTTGATCACCGTCACTGCGTTCGCGCCCTGGGCGGTGACGTAGGCGGTGGTGCCGTCCGGGCTGACCGCCACCGCGCTGGGGCCGAGGCCGACGGGGATGGTGGTGGTGACGGTTTTGGTGGCCGTGTTGATCACCGACACGGTGCTCGAGCCCACATTGGTGACGTAGGCGGTGGTGCCGTCCGGGGTGAACGCCACCCGCAGGGGTTCGGTGCCGACGGGAATGGTGGCGGTGACGGTGTTGGTGGCGGTGTTGATCACCGACACGTTGTTCGCGAAGGCGTTGGCGACGTAGGCGGTGGTGCCGTCCGGGGTGAACGCCACTCCTGCGGGGTGGTTGCCGACGGGGATGGTGGTGGTGACGGTGTTGGTGGACAGGTTGATCACCGACACGCTGCTCGCGCCGACGTTGGTGACGTACGCGAAGGTCCCGGACGTCGCGGCCTGGGCCGGGGCGGCCGCCGTCACCGGCAGTGCCACGCCCCCCAGCACGACCAGCCCCGTCACCAGGGCGCGTGACCGCGCCGCCCACCGCGGAGGTCGACTCGGGCCCTTATCCGGCTGGGCCGGGCCGGGCAGCCGTCGTTTCCCACAACCGATCATCGCCGCACCTCTCGCTCGAAGAACCCAAAAGGGTGGCGACGCAGGCCCCGGGCCGAAACGGCCCGTGCGATGACGCTCGACCGTCACGGCCGGCCCTGCGACCGCGACCACCACCTGGGCCCACGGCCGCGGTCCGCGGCCGGGCCGCGTGCTCTCACGTCTCATCACCGACGCGGCTCCGCCTCACTGGCCGAGGCGGTCACGCCACCGCGCCGACCAAAGGGCCACAGGCCACCGCGGGTCAGAGTAAGTGTGTTTGCGCGAAATATGGTTGTTCGACACCTTTTAACCTAGTTGGTTCGGTCGCGGGCGGTGTGACCGGGGACCGCAGGCCGAGCCGCTGTTCGGCGTCCCAGGCCTGGTACCGCTCTACCTCGGTGAACCCCAGCTTTGCCGCGAGGCGCATCGAGCGGTCGTTGGCGGTCTGGGGGAGTGTTGGGCCATGATCACCATGCCGGTGGTGGGCCGGCCGCACGGGGTGAGCGGCCCCGGCTGGGGTCTGACCTGGGAGTTTCCGGCAGGCGGTCCCTGAGCTCGGTGAGTCTCATGACTGCCACGACCGGAATCGGTACGTCGGCGGAAGAGCGAGTCACACGATCATCGTTTGCCCACACCGTGGTCGGCCCAGGGGCACCGGGCACGTCCGGGTCGCTCGGCGCCGCATGGACCTGACGAACAGCCATGGGCTCGACCGGCTCCTCGCTCGCCTGGATGACCCGCGCGTCGGCGGGCTTCATCAGCTCCAGCAACGCGATGACGGCAATGGCTCCACGGTGCGTCGCGTCGTCCACCGGCGCACCCGCAGCCAGGCCGGACCGTAGCCTCGTCCGCCATCGTGATCACCGGCATCGTCCGCCGACCGATCGGCTCGCAGGTCACCCCGACCGGCAGCGCGTTGAGCGAGAGCGCCAGGCTGCCATAAACGCAGCCCGCCCCGCGCTCCAGCCGAAGGCCGGCTCCTGGCGGCGCCGCTCCTGACCCATCGCCGGTAACTTCGTGCGGCCATTACGCGGGTCTGACACGAGCGGTGGCGGCGTCCGGGCTGTCGACCGGACGCCGCCAAGAGCCCGGGTCTGCTCGGTGATCGATCGTTGAGGCGGGGCCTCAGCCCCAGTGGCCTGCGGCGGCGGCCTTGGTGACGAATGCCTCGAACGACCTGGTTGGGCGGCCGAGGGCCTGCTCCACTCCGTCGCCGACTGAGCCGCCCGCGCCGTGGCCGACGTCCACCAGGAGGCCGGTGAGCAGACGGGCGACGTCGGGTGCGACGCCGGCGGTGACCTGCCGCTCGACGAAGGCCTCCGGGGCGATGTCTACGTGACGGACCGTACGGCCGGTGGCGCGGGGGATGAGGTCGGCCGCTTCGCCGAAGCTGATCGCCCGTGGGCCGGTCAGGTCGTAGACCCGGCCGCTGTGGCGGTCTTCGGTCAGCGCCGCCACGGCGACCTCGGCGATATCCTCGGCGTCGATGAACGGCGTGCGCCCGTCGCCGGTGGGCAGGTCCAGGGTTCCGGCGAGGATCCCGGGTCGCCAGGGGCCTTCGCTGAAGTTCTGCGCGAACCATTGCGGGCGCAGGATGGTCCAGTCGACGCCACAGCCGCGTACGGCCTGCTCGGCGGCGTGCAGGGGATGGCCGTCCTCGTCCGCGCGTGGGGCGGACAGCAGCACCAGGCGGCGTACGCCCGCGGTGACCGCCTCGGTCACCAGCCGGGGGATCCGCGCCTGATGGTTTGTGCTCGCGGACAGGCTCGGCTCCACGAGGTAGGCGGCGGTGACACCGTCGAGCGCCGGCGCCCAGGTTGCCGGGTCGTCCAGGTCGAAACGGGCCCGCTGCCGGTGCGGGACGCCGCGCGGACCGGGCGGCCGGAGGCTTCGAGGCGCCGGACGTCGTTTCACATCAGGCCTCGCCACCGGACGCCATAGCCGCTGGTAACACTCGCTGGTGGCACGTGGGCGGCCGACCGCGACCGCCTGCCGTGCGCCGCCGCTCGCCGTCCCGTCGTGCAGCCCCCCCAGACAGGGCTGAGACTCGGAGGCATGGACACACCGGACCTGTCGCCGAGTGCCTCTTCGAACCGGTGCGGCGCACCGGACGCGGACGTGCTGGTGGTCGGGGCAGGCCCGACCGGCCTGCTGCTCGCGGGTGACCTCGCCGGGTCCGGAGTCGACGTCACACTGCTGGAGCGACGCGATCACGAGTCCAACCTGAGCCGCGCCTTCAGCCTCCATGCGCGAACCCTGGAGCAGCTCGACGCCCGGGGCCTGGCCGACGAACTGCTCCGTATCGGAACCCCGACCCGGGCGCTGCATCCGTTCGGCCGCCTCAGCATCGACTTCTCCGGGCTCCGAACGCGCTTCCCCTTCATCCTCACCATTCCTCAGTGGCAGGTCGAGCGCGCCCTGCTGCGCCGGGCCGAGGAGGCGGGAGCCAGCATCCTCCGCGGGGCTCGGGCCACCGGGCTGCGGCAGGACCCGGACGGTGTCGACGTGGACGTGCGCCATCCGGACGGCGCCACGGCGACCCTCCGGGCCCGCTACGTCGTCGGTACGGACGGGGCGAGCAGCACCGTCCGGGAGAGCCTGGGCATGCCGTTCCCCGGCAAGTCGGCCATCAGCTCCGTGATGCTGGCCGACGTGCTGCTCGACCACGCCCCCGACGAAATCTTCAATTTCGCCTCGAACGAGGACGGTTTCACGTTCTTCGCGCCGTTCGGGGACGGCTGGTACCGGATCATCGGCTGGGACCGGCGCCGGCAGGTGCCTGACGATGCGCCGCTCACCCTGGAGGACGTCCGGGACATCACGAAGCGCACGATCGGCAGTGACCTGGGGATGCGCGACCCGCGGTGGCTCTCCCGGTTCCACAGCGACGAGCGGCAGGTGCCCCGCTACCGGCAGGGAAGGGTGTTCCTGGCGGGCGACGCCGCACACGTCCACTCGCCGGCCGGCGGCATGGGCATGAACACCGGGCTGCAGGACGCCGCCAACCTCGGCTGGAAACTGGCGGCCGTTGTGCACGGTTGGGCCGGTGACGCCCTGCTGGACAGCTACCACGCGGAGCGTCACCCGGTGGGGCGGATGGTCCTGCGCGTCAGTCACGCACTCCTCACGGCCGTCACCACCGGGTCACCTCTGATCCGCGTGCTGCGGGCCGCGCTGGCCACGGCCGTGCACCAGTTGGTCGTGGTGGAGGCACGCGCATCACGCGGCATCTCCGGCATCGGCATCACCTACCCCGCACCCCGGGGCTCGCATCCGCTCACCGGCCACCGGGTACCGGACCTCCGCCTGGCCCAGGAGCCGGCTCGGCTCTACGAGGCGCTGCGGGAGGGCAAGTTCGTGCTGGTGGGCCGCGATGTCGCCGCGGTTGCGGCGCCGTGGGCGGAGCGGCTGGTGACGGCCTCCCCGGCGACCAGCCTGCGCCCGACCCTCCTGGTCCGGCCCGACGGCTATGCCGCGTGGGCGGCCGAGGACCCCGACCCGGACGAGGTGCGCAAGGCCCTGACGCTATGGCTGGGCGCGGTGGACCGCCGGGCGGCGTGAGCGGGTCTCCCGGTCTCGTCGGTCTTTGAAGCGGATCCCGCCGGCTCCGCAGCACCCCGGGCGGACCGAACTGCCGTACCTGGCTGGGCGTCAATCGACGAGGGTGCTGTTGTCTGCTGCTGCCGGCAACCGCGCCGTGCCGCAGTGCGGCGCTGCCGACCACTCGCCCCGGTCGCGCGGCGGTGGCGGCCGCCGCCTCCATCTGAGCGACGATCCGGTCCGGGTCCGTTGGGGTCGTAGATGCCGGAGTCCGGGGCGGCCGCCGTTATGCCTCCAGCATCAGTTGCAGCAGGTCGCACGCCCACCGACACGCCTGCCGGGTGATTTTGGACGGCTCGCCCCGCCGTCCGGCGAAGACCAGACCACACGGCCGACCGGGCAGGTGGTGAGCGCCGGAGCCATGTGATGTGCGTCATGGGAACTGGCGTGAGTCGTCGCACCAGATAGTGGGCGTGGACTGGGCTTGATTCGCTTTGACGGACACCCCTGATCAGGGGCTTCGGTCCCGGTAAGGATGATGTCGATCATGGAGAGCATGGGGAAGAAGCCGCGCCCTCGCCGCTCGTTCACGTCGGAGTTCAAGGCCGAGATCGTCGAGCTGTGCCGGCGCGGTGACCG
>NZ_JBSFJU010000135.1:0-8912 GCF_053598215.1 Kitasatospora sp. NPDC001175
CGAGGTGCAGACGCTGACCACCGCCGTCGCCCAGGCGTACGTGCGTGGTGCGAGCGTCGACTGGCAGGCGGTCTTCGCCGGCCAGGGCGCCCGCCTGGTGGACCTGCCGACCTACGCCTTCCAGCGCCAGCACTACTGGCCGGAGGCACTGCCCGCCGCCACCAACCAGGCGGGCACGGGCACGGGTCCGGACTCGACCGACGCCCGGTTCTGGGAGGCCGTGGAGAGCGAGGACCTCGCCGCCCTGGCCGCGACCCTCGACCTGGACGCGACGGACGCGCAGTCCCCGCTGAACGCCCTGTCGCCGGTGCTGCCGGTGCTCTCCGCCTGGCGTCGCCAGCAGCGCGAGCAGTCGGTGGTGGACGGCTGGCGCTACCAGGTCACCTGGAAGCCGGCCGCCGAGAACCACACCACCGTCTCCGGCACCTGGCTGCTGGCCGTTCCGGCCACGCACGCCGAGGACGGCTGGGTGTCCGAGGTGGCCCGCACTCTCGCCGACAGCGGCGTCGAGCTCCGACGGATCACCGTCGACACCACCGCCGGCGACCGTGACGCACTGGCCGAGAGCCTGCGCACCGCGCACGCGGAGACGGCGGAGCCGACCGGAGTGCTGTCGCTGCTGGCCCTGGACGAGCAGGAGCACCCGGTGCACCCGGCCCTGTCGGCCGGTCTCGCCGCGACCGCGCTGCTCGCCCAGGCCCTGGGCGACGCCGGGACCGAAGCGCCGCTGTGGTGCGTGACGCGCGGTGCGGTCTCGACCGGCCGCAGTGACCGGCTCACCAGCCCGGCGCAGGCCCAGACCTGGGGCCTGGGCCGAGCGGTGGCCCTGGAGCACCCCGAGCGCTGGGGCGGCCTGGTCGACCTCCCGGAGGCCCTGGACGAGCGCGTGCTCTCGCGCCTGACCGGTGCCCTCACGGGAGTCGACGGTGAGGACCAGCTGGCACTCCGCCGCTCCGGCCACTTCGTCCGCAGGCTGGTCCGAGCCACCAGGCCGCAGGCGGCCGTCGCCGCCTGGAAGCCGCGCGGCACCGTCCTGATCACGGGTGGCACCGGTGCCCTGGGCGCCGAGGTCGCGCGCTGGCTGGCCAGGAACGGTGCCGAGCACCTGGTGCTCACCGGACGCCGCGGCGCCGACGCCCCGGGCGCGGCCGAACTCCGCGCGGAACTGGTCGAGTCGGGCGTCCAGGTCACCCTGGAGGCCTGCGACGTGGCCGACCGGTCGGCGGTGGAGACGCTGGTCAAGCGGCTCACCACCGACCCGACCACCCCCCTGCGCGCGGTGGTGCACGCGGCCGGCGTCACCCAGGACACCGCGCTGATGGAGAGCGACCTGGCCGAGCTGTCCCGGGTCGTGGACGCCAAGGTCTCCGGCGCGGTCAACCTGGACGCCGCGCTCGGCGACATCGAGCTTGACGCCTTCGTGCTCTTCTCCTCGATCGCAGGGGTGTGGGGCAGCGGCGGCCAGACCGGCTACGCGGCGGCCAACGCCTTCCTCGACGCGCTGGCCGAGCAGCGCCGCGCGGCCGGGCTGGCGGCCACCTCGGTGGCCTGGGGCCCGTGGGGCGAGATCGGTATGGCAGCCGACGACGTGGCTGCCGAGCAGCTGCGGCGACGCGGTCTGCGGGTGATGGCACCGGAGCTCGGGATCACCGCGCTCCAGCAGGCCCTCGACCTCCGCGACACCGCGCTGACCGTTGCCGATGTCGACTGGGAGCTGTTCGCGCCGGCGTTCGCCGCCGCGCGGCCCCGTCCGCTGATCACCGAGCTCCCCGAGGTCCGCGAGGCGCTCGCGGAGGCCACGGCCGAGGCGGGCACCGAGGACCGGGCGGCGGCGTTCCAGGAGCGGCTGCGCGGCCTGGCCGCCGCCGACCAGGGACGCACGCTGCTCGACCTGGTGCGCACCGAGGTCGCCGCCGTCCTCGGCTACGCCGGGGCCGCGGCGGTCGAGGCCGGCCGGGCCTTCAACGAGCTGGGCTTCGACTCGCTCACCGCGGTCGAGCTGCGCAACCGCCTGAACGCGGCCGCCGGACTGCGCCTGCCGGCCAGCCTGGTGTTCGACTACCCGAACCCGACCGCCCTGGCCGAGCACCTGCGGGCGGAGCTGGTCGGGGACGGTCCCGCCGACACCGCGCCGGTGCTCGCCGAACTCGACGAGCTGGACCGCAAGCTCTCCGCCCTCTCTCCCGACCACGCCGAACGCGCCCGCGTCACGGCCCGACTCCAGGCCCTCCTCTCGAAGTGGAACGCGGTCGACGGCTCCGCCGACGGCACCGAGGACGACGACGAGCTGGACGACGTCTCGGCAGACGACCTCTTCGACATCATCAACAAGGAATTCGGCAGGTCCTGACGTGACGACCGCAACCCACCACGCGACCAGCGTGACGACCGCACCTGACCAGGCCTCCCGGAAGGCAGCCCACTGATGGCAGACGAAAAGAAGCTCCTCGACCACCTCAAGTGGATGACCACCGAGCTGCGCCGGGCCAACCGCCGACTGCGCGAGGTCGAGGAGGCCGAGCAGGAGCCGATCGCGATCGTGGCGATGAGCTGCCGCCTCCCCGGCGGTGTGCGCTCGCCCGAGGACCTGTGGCAGCTGGTCTCCACCGGGGCCGACGCCATCTCGCCGTTCCCCACCGACCGCGGCTGGAACATCGAGGGCCTGTACCACCCGGACCCGGACCACCAGGGCACCTTCTACGCCGACGGTGGCGGATTCCTGCACGACGCGGCCGAGTTCGACCCCGAGTTCTTCGGGATCTCGCCGCGTGAGGCACTGGCCATGGACCCG
This sequence comes from Kitasatospora sp. NPDC001175, assembly GCF_053598215.1. Taxonomy (NCBI): domain Bacteria; kingdom Bacillati; phylum Actinomycetota; class Actinomycetes; order Kitasatosporales; family Streptomycetaceae; genus Kitasatospora; species Kitasatospora sp. NPDC001175. Next base: position 2,792 of record NZ_JBSFJU010000135.1, read on the forward strand.
CAGCAGCGTCTGCTGCTCGAAGCCTCCTGGGAGGTGTGCGAGCGGGCGGGCATCGACCCGGCCACCCTGCGCGGCAGCCGTACCGGTGTCTACGTGGGCGGCAGCTACCAGGGCTACGGCTCGGAGCTCAAGGAGGTGCCGGAGGGCGTCGAGGGCCGGCTGCTGACCGGCAACGCGACCAGCGTGCTCTCCGGCCGGATCGCCTACACCCTGGGCCTGGAGGGCCCGGCCGCAACCCTGGACACCGCCTGCTCCTCCTCGCTGGTCGCCCTGCACTGGGCCTGCCAGGCGCTCCGGCGCGGCGACTGCACCAAGGCACTGGTCGGCGGTGTGACCGTGATGGCCACCCCGGACGTCTTCGTCGAGTTCAGCCGCCAGCGCGGGCTGGCGGCCGACGGCCGGTGCAAGTCCTTCGCCGCGGCGGCGGACGGCACCGGCTGGTCCGAGGGCGTGGCGGTGCTGCTGGTCGAGCGCCTGTCGGACGCCCGCCGCAACGGGCACCCCGTGCTCGCGGTGGTGCGCGGCAGCGCGGTGAACCAGGACGGCGCCTCCAACGGCCTGACCGCCCCCAACGGCCCCTCCCAGCAGCGGGTGATCCGGCAGGCGCTGGCCGACGCCAGGCTGACGGCGGATCAGATCGACGTGGTCGAGGCACACGGCACCGGCACGGTGCTCGGCGACCCGATCGAGGCGCAGGCGCTGCTCGCCACCTACGGGCGGGAGCGCCCGGCGGAGAAGCCGCTGTGGCTCGGCTCGCTGAAGTCCAACATCGGCCACACCCAGGCGGCCGCCGGTGTTGCCGGTGTGATCAAGATGGTGCTGGCGCTCCAGCACGGTGTGCTGCCGAAGACCCTGCACGTGGACGAGCCCTCGCCGCACGTGGACTGGTCGGTCGGCGCGGTCGAACTGCTCACCGATGCCCGGCCGTGGCCGGAGACCGGCGAGCCCCGCCGCGCCGCCACCTCGTCCTTCGGCGTCAGCGGCACCAACGCCCACACCATCCTGGAGCAGGCGCCCCCGGTCCCGGAGGCCGACGACACCGAGGAGACGGACGCCGACGCCGCCACCGTGAACACGGCGCTCGTCCCGTGGTTCCTCTCCGCCAAGGGCGCCGACGCGTTGCGCGCCCAGGCCCGGCAGCTGCTGGACCGCCTCACCGCCGACCCCGGGCTCCGCCCGGCCGACGTCGGCTACTCCCTGGCCACCACCCGCTCGGCACTGCCGCAGCGCGCGGCGGTCGTCGCCGCCGAGCCGGCCGACTTCCGCAGCGGCCTCCAGGCGCTGGCCTCGGGCGAGAGCGCACCGCAGTACGTGGTCGCGGACTCGGTCGCCGACGGCGCGCTGGCCTTCCTGTTCACCGGCCAGGGCAGCCAGCGGGCCGGCATGGGCCGGGAGCTGTACGAGACCTTCCCGCCGTTCGCCACCACCCTGGACGCCGTCTGCACCGAGCTGGACCGGCACCTGGAGCGTCCGCTGCGCGAGCTGATGTTCGCGGGTGAGGAGCTGGACCAGACCGCATACACGCAGCCCGCGCTGTTCGCCATCGAGGTGGCACTGTTCCGCCTGGTGGAGTCCTGGGGGCTGCGTCCCGACTTCCTGGCGGGCCACTCGATCGGTGAGCTGGCGGCCGCGCACGTCACCGGAGTGCTCTCGCTGGAGGATGCCGCGCTGCTGGTGGCCGCCCGCGGCCGGCTGATGCAGCAACTGCCGACCGGCGGCGCCATGGTGGCGATCCAGGCGAGCGAGGGCGAGGTGCGGCCGCTGCTGACCGGGGAGTTCGGGATCGCGGCGGTCAACGGTCCCACCTCGGTGGTGATTTCGGGTGACGAGCGCGCGGTGTTGGAGGTGGCGGCGGACTGGGAGGCCCAGGGTCGCAAGACCAAGCGGCTTACCGTCAGCCACGCGTTCCACTCGCCGCTGATGGAGCCGATGCTCGCCGAGTTCCGCACCGTCGCCGAGGGGCTGACCTTCGGTGAGCCGAAGATTCCGGTCGTCTCCACGCTCACCGGTGACATCACGGACGAGATCCGCACCGCCGAGTACTGGGTGCGCCACGTCCGCGAGGCGGTCCGCTTCCACGACGCCATCCGCACGCTGGAGGCCGAAGGCGTCCGCACCTACGTGGAGTTGGGCCCGGACGGGGTGCTCTCCGCGATGGGCCAGGAGTGCGTGATCGAGGACGCCGCTTTCGTGCCGCTGCTGCGCGCCGGCCGCGCCGAGACCGAGGCACTGACGATCGGCCTGGCCCAGGCGCATGCGCGCGGTGCCGCCCTGGACTGGGAGGCGTTCTTCGCGGGCCGCGGCGCCAGCCGGGTCGGCCTGCCGACCTACCCCTTCCAGCGGGGGCACTACTGGCTGGAGTCGGGCAGCGGATCCGCCGCGGCCGCGCCGGCCGACGAGGCGGACGCCCGCTTCTGGGAGGCCGTCGAGCGCGAGGACCTGGACGCCCTGGCCGAGACCCTCCAGGTCGAGGGCGGCGACGAGCTGGGCGCGCTGCTGCCCGCCCTTTCGGCCTGGCGCCGGCAGAGCAGGCAGCAGTCCACGGTGGACGGCTGGCGCTACCGGGTGACCTGGAAGCCGGTCACCGACGCCGGCTCGGGCGTGCCCTCGGGGACGTGGCTGGTGGTCGCACCGGCCGAGGACGCCGTCGCGGCGGACGTGGTCCGGACGCTGACCGAGCACGGTGCGGAGATCCGCCGAATCGAGCCGACCGGTGCCGGTCGCGACGCCCTGGCCGAGCAGCTGCGCGGTGCCGTCGCCGACGGTGCGGCGGTCGCGGGCGTGCTGTCCCTGCTCACCCTGGACGAGCACGGCACCGCCGCGCCGACCGCGACCCTGGTACAGGCCCTGGGGGGCGCCGGTATCGCCGCCCCGCTGTGGTGCGTGACGCGCGGTGCGGTCTCGACCGGCCGCAGTGACCGGCTCACCAGCCCGGCGCAGGCCCAGACCTGGGGCCTGGGCCGGGTGGTGGCCCTGGAGCACCCCGAGCGCTGGGGCGGTCTGATCGACCTGCCCGAGGTGCTGGACGAGCGCGCCCTCGGCCGACTGGCCGACGTGCTCACGGGGGCCGAGGACCAGGTCGCCGTACGCGCCTCGGGGGTGTACGCCCGGCGCCTGGCACGGGCCCCGCGTGGTGGCGCCGCCGACTGGAAGCCGGCCGGTCCCGTCCTGGTCACCGGTGGCACCGGCGCCCTGGGCGCGGAGGTCGCGCGCTGGCTGGTGCGCAACGGTGCCGAGCACCTGGTGCTGACCAGCCGCCGCGGCCTGGACGCCCCCGGTGCGGCCGAACTGCGCGACGAGCTGGCCGAGTCGGGCGCTGCTGTCACGGTGGCCGCCTGCGACGTGGCCGACCGCGACACGCTGGCCGAACTGTTGGCGTCCGTCGAGGTGTCGGCCGTGTTCCACACCGCCGGCGTGCTGGACGACGGCATGGTGGACAGCCTGACGCCCGAGCGGTTCGCCGCTGTCGCCCGTCCGAAGGTGGACGCGGCGCTCAACCTGCACGAACTCACCGCCGAGCTCGACCTCTCCGCATTCGTCCTCTTCTCCTCCACCGCCGGCACGATCGGCAACGCGGGCCAGGGCAACTACGCCGCCGCCAACGCCTTCCTGGACGCCCTCGCCGAGCAGCGCCGGGCCGACGGCCTCGCCGCCACCTCCATCGCCTGGGGCCCGTGGGCGCAGGGCGGCATGGCCGCCGACCGCGCCCTCGAGGAGCGGCTGCGCCGCGAGGGCGTCCCGCCGATGGCCGCCGAGTCGGCGATCACGGCCCTTCAGCAGGCACTCGAGAACGGTGACACCGCGATCGCGGTCGCCGACATCGCCTGGGAGGTGCTGCTGGCCGACCCGGGTGCCTCGCCCCGCGCCACCACCCTGTTCGACGAGATCCCCGAGGCCCGCCGAGTCCTCGCCGCCCCGGCCTCCGACGCGTCCGCCGAGCGCAGTCCCCTCGCGCAGCGCCTCGCCGGCCTCTCGGAGACCGACCGCGCCGCGGTGCTGCTCAACCTGGTCCGCACCGAGGTCGCCGCCGTCCTCGGCTACGGCACGCCCGAGGCGGTGGACGCGGGACGGGCGTTCCGCGAGCTGGGCTTCGACTCGCTCACCGCCGTCGAACTGCGCAACCGGCTGGGCGCCGTCACCGGACTGAGCCTCCCGACCACCCTGGTGTTCGACTACCCGACCTCGACCGCGCTGTCCCAGTACCTGCGGACGGAGTTCTTCGGTCAGGAGCCCGCGGCCGAGCTGCCGGTACCTGGCAATCGTGCCGAGGACGAGCCGATCGCGATCGTCGCGATGAGCTGCCGCTTCCCGGGCGGGGTCACCACGCCCGAGGAGCTGTGGCAGCTGCTGTCGACGGGCACGGACGCGATCTCCGGCTTCCCGACCGACCGCGGCTGGGACCTGGAGGCGCTCTACAGCAGCGACGCCGAGCAGGCCAACACCGCCTACACCCGTGAGGGCGGATTCCTCCACGACGCGGCCGAGTTCGACCCGGTCTTCTTCGGGATCTCGCCGCGCGAGGCCCTGTCGATGGATCCGCAGCAGCGGCTGCTGCTGGAGACCTCCTGGGAGGCCATCGAGCGGGCCGGCATCGACCCGGAGGCCCTTCGCGGCAGCCAGGCCGGCGTGTTCGTCGGCACCAACGGCCAGGACTACCTCACCCTGGCGGCGAACTCACCGGACGAACTGGAGGGCCAGCTCGGCACGGGGACCGCGGCCAGCGTGGTGTCGGGCCGCCTCTCCTACACCTTCGGGCTGGAGGGCCCGGCCGTCACCGTGGACACCGCCTGCTCCTCCTCGCTGGTCGCGCTGCACCTCGCCGTGCAGGCGCTGCGGAACGGCGAGTGCACGCTGGCCCTGGCGGGCGGTGTCACCGTGATGTCCACGCCGGGCGCCTTCATCGAGTTCAGCCGCCAGCGCGGTCTCGCGGCGGACGGCCGCTGCAAGCCCTTCGCCGCCGCCGCCGACGGCACCGGCTGGGGTGAGGGTGTCGGCATGCTGCTGGTGGAGCGGCTCTGCGACGCCGAGCGCAACGGGCACCCGGTGCTGGCCGTCGTGCGCGGCAGCGCCGTCAACCAGGACGGCGCGTCCAACGGCCTCACCGCCCCCAACGGCCCGTCCCAGCAGCGTGTGATCCGCCAGGCGCTGGCCAGTGCCGGGCTGACGGCCGACCAGGTCGACGCGGTCGAGGCACACGGCACCGGCACCGCACTGGGCGATCCGATCGAGGCCCAGGCGCTGATCGCCACCTACGGCCAGGACCGGCCTGAGGACCGTCCGCTCCGGCTCGGTTCGGTGAAGTCGAACATCGGCCACACCCAGGCGGCCGCCGGCGTCGCGGGCGTCATCAAGATGGTGCTCGCCATGCAGCACGGCGTACTCCCGCAGAGCCTGCACATCGACGAGCCGTCCGCCCAGGTCGACTGGTCCGCGGGTGCGGTCGAACTGCTCACCGAGGCCACCGCCTGGCCGGAGACCGGACGTCCGCGCCGGTCCGGCGTGTCGTCCTTCGGAATGAGCGGCACCAACGCCCACGTCGTCCTGGAGCAGGCGCCCACCCGGCCCACCGAGCCGCGTCGGCCCGCCGGCCGGACCGTCCTGCCGCTGCTGATTTCGGCCCGCAGCGAGGAGGCGCTGCGGGCGCAGGCGAGCCGACTGGCCCCCTGGAAGGCCGAGGCCGGCACCCCGCACGGGCTGCTCGACCTGGCGTACTCGCTGGCCACGACGCGTTCGGCGCTGGAGCACCGCGCAGTGGTGGTGGCCGCCGACGATGAGGGGTTTGCGGGGGGTGTACAGGGGTTGGCCTCGGCAAACCCCGGTGCGAACGTGGTCCAGGGCTCGGCCGCGGGCGGCAGGTCCGCCTTCCTGTTCACCGGTCAGGGCAGTCAGCGGCAGGGCATGGGAGCTGAGTTGTACGAGACGTACCCGGCGTTCGCGGAGGCGATGGACGCCGTGTGCGCGGAGCTGGACCGGTACCTGGAGTGTCCGCTGCGCGAGGTGATGCTGGTCGCGGACGGCGAGGGGCGGCTGGACCGGACCGAGTACACCCAGCCGGCGATCTTCGCGGTGGAGGTGGCGCTGTTCCGGCTGCTGGAGTCGTGGGGTGTGCGTCCTGACTTCC
>NZ_JBSFJU010000136.1:0-8821 GCF_053598215.1 Kitasatospora sp. NPDC001175
TCGAGGTCGAGCTGGAGCACGGCCCGCCGACCCTGCTGGACCACATCGAGGCCGTGTTCGCCGACGCGGGGCTGACCCGCTCACCGTGGCCCTCGAAGCTCTCCCGGGCTCTTGGCGAGCCCCGCCTCCAGGCCCCGACCGGTTCGGCCTCCGCCCAGGCCGCAGAATCGGCTGGAGCCCTCGTCATGGACGGCTTCCGGGCCCAGCTCGAGGCGCTCCTCACCCTCGATGCCGCCGTGCGCCGCGGCCAGGAGGACTCCGTACACCGCATGCGGGTCACCGCACGGCGGCTGCGCAGCCTGCTCAAGGCCCACCGGCGGCTCTTCCAGCGCGACCAGGCCGAGGTGCTGGCCACAGAACTGCGCTGGCTCGGGCGACTCCTAGGCCAGGCCCGCGACCAAGAGGTACTGGGCGAGGAACTGGTGGACCAGTTGGACGCGCTGCCCGCACACCTGCGTAGCGCTCTGCGCGGCCGGCTCACCGCGCGCTACGCCCAGGGCTACCGGCGCGCTTGGCAGCGGGCGGTCGCCGAACTCGACAGCGCACGCTACTTCGCCCTGCTGGAGCGGCTCGACGCCTTCGCCACCGACCCGCCACTGCGCCGTCGGGCCCACCAGAAGGCGCGTAAGTATCTGTCCGGCGTCCTGCGGCACGAGCAGCGGCGGGCCCGGAAGCGGCTCGACCGCGCTCTGCGCACCACACCGGGCCCGCAGCGCGACCAGGCGCTGCATCGCGCCCGCAAGGCCGCCAAACGCGCCCGGTACACCGCGGACCACGCACAGTCGCACATCCCGCACCGCACGGCGAAGCGAGTGGCGAAATTCGGCGCCCGGATGAAGCAACTGCACAAGGTGCTGGGCACTCACCAGGACACGGTGGTGGCCCGCCACGAGCTGGTCCGCCTCGAAAGCGAGGACACCGGCAGGGAGCGGCACGCCTTCGCCTACGGTGTGCTCTACGAACGCCAGCGGCACATCGCCGCCGCTGCGCGGTCACGCTTGCCGAAGTTGCGCCGCCGGGCGGGCCGCCGCAAGCTCACCCGGCTGCGCTGAACCTCCGCGCCGGCGTGCTACCAGTCACGCCGTGGTCTGCAGCCGCCTCCGGCCCGGCGGGTTTCCCGGGGCCGCGACCGAGTGCGGCCGACCCCGGGTGGTGAGCTGTCGCCCACCGGTCGGCAGGGGGAGGTTCAGGATTTCCCACGGCCGGTAACGAAGTCGCGGGCCCGGTCCACCAGACCCGCCCCAGGGGCGAGGATCTTGCTGGCCATCGGGGTGTCGGGGGCGGCGGGGTGCGGGCGGGTCGGCGCCATGGCCTTGGCCCGCCGGATCTTGTCGCCGAGATCGTCGAGCGCCTCGGGGGTACAGGCCTGGCGCAGCATCGGGAAGAGGTTGTTCTCCTCGTCTTGGACGTGGACGGTGACCTCGTCCATGAGCTGCTGCAGCATCATGCTCATGTGCGCGTCGTCGGTGTTCATCTTCTCCAACTGCTTGAGGATCTTCTCGACGCGGGCGTGGTCGTCGAGCTCCTTGTCCGCGAGCCTGTCGCCGCCCTGGATGTGCTCGCGCACCGCCGGGTACAGGTACTGCTCCTCGGCGACCGAGTGCCGCACGAGCTCGATGGTGACCTCGTCGACGAGGTCACGCAGCTCCTGCCCGCGGCCGGTCATCGCCTGGAGCCGGCCGAAGATCTCCTCCACCTCGCGGTGGTCGGCCGTCAGCTCCTCGATCACATTCCCGCCATGTCCCATCGCGTATCTGTCCTTTCGCTGGTCCTGCCCGGGCCGAGTCCATCCCGCCCGGCAGGCAGTGATCCCCCAACTGGACAAACCATGTGAGCCCGACGCGAGCGCCTCACCCGGACGGAGGCGGTCAGCACCGTCCGTGCCGCGCCGGGCCGGCCCATCGCGAGCATCTGTTCTTCAGATTCCCGGATTGCACCGGCGTCGCATCCATGCGAGGGACGACCGAGCCAGCTGGCTTCACGTGCACGGGCGTGCGAGCGTGCCGAGACCTGCGTTCGGGGTAGACGCCGCAGTGCATCCCCACGGGTGAGGAGTAGCCATGCCTGTCGGTTCGAGCAAGAAGCGTGAACGTCAGTACGAGCACATCAAGGAGAGCGCCCTGGACCGTGGCGAGAGCGAGAAGCGGGCCAAGGAGATCGCGGCCCGGACCGTGAACAAGGAGCGGGCACGGCACGGCGAGTCGAAGACCGCCAGCCGCTCCTCGACCCACGACATGTCCTCCTCCCGGCGCGGCGGACAGCGCTCGCACTCCGGTTCCGAAGGCCCCACCAAGGAGCAGCTGTACAACGAGGCCAAGCAGCGCAACGTTCACGGCCGCTCGAAGATGAACAAGAAGCAGCTCGCCAACGCCCTCGGTCACTGATCGGGCTGACCGACCGCGGCAGTGGTGGTGGTTCGGCTGACCGGCGGGTCACGGATTCCAGGGACGATCCCGTGTCATGTGGTCCAGGCCGGTGAGCTGCAGGATGCGGGCGGCGAGCGACACCGGGGCCTTCATTCGGCGGTCGCCCGGACGTGGCGGAGCCCCGCACCGTGTTGGTGCGGGGCTCCATGGTTGGCGCGGTCGATGGTCCTTCAGGCCGATGCCCTGGGTGACGGGGTTGTCGATGGTCGCGGTGTTCTACTTCTTCTCGGCCAGCGCCGCCGCCTGCTGCGCGGACGTGGCTTGCCGGATGGCGTCCTCGGCTGCCAGCGGCGTCGTCGGCGTCGGCCCCCGTTGCGGCCGCGCGGCGGCCGGTCAGACCTCGCCGGTCAGGTGCCGGGTCAGGCCGGTGAGTTTGAGGAGCCTGGTCACGGGGTGTCCGATGCCGCGCAGGATGAGCCGTCCGCCGCTGTGGTCGGCCTGGTTGCGGGCCTGGACGAGGGCGCCCAGGCCGACGCAGTCCATGAACGTCACCTCCGACAGGTCGAGCACGACTTCGCGGTGTGCCCGCAGCGCATCGGCCAGTTGGCGGCGCAGTGACGAGGCGGTGGCGAGGTCGATGTCGCCGCGCGCCGTCACTACGGCAGGTGCCGGGCTGTGGTCGTACATGGCGTGTGTCGCGGGCTACCAGTAGTGGGTTCGTCCGGCGATACCGTGGCCTACCGCGCCGAGGAGCCAGAGAATCAGGCCGAGAACGGCCAGGATGATGCCGATGGTCCACAGGATCGAGATGCCGGTGACGAAGCCGATGATGAGGAGGATCACTCCAAGGACGATCACGGTGGCCTCCGAAGGTTCAGATCTGTTTTGCGAATGCCCGCAGGTCGGGGCGGTGTGTTCAGCTGCTCAGCAGGCGGTTGAAGAAGCTGCGGTACTTCTGCAGGGCGAGCCGCAGCTCCTCGGTGTCGACCGGTTCCCCCTGGTTCCACTGACTCTCGAGCCGCTGCTTGTGGTCGGCGAAGGATTCGGCCAGTCGCCTCATGAGGTCGGCGACCAGTTCGTCGGCGGTGTGAACAGCCTCGCGGGGGTCGTCGACGAAGCGGGTCTGCACCTGCTGCCAGCGGGTGCGGAGCTCCTGCGCCTGGGCCGAGGGCAGTAGCGGTTCCGTCTCTTCCTGGCCGGTGGCGCCGCGGTCGGCGGCCTCTCCTTGCGCGGTCGTCTCATCGGGGGGCGTCGCCGTCTGCCCGCTCTCCGCGTCCGGTCTCTCGCCGGTGGCCTCGCCCGGGAAGACGGGCCGTTCCTGCCGCGTGTCGGGCGTGGCCTCGGATGTCGCCTCGGACGTCGTCCCGGGCTGGTCCATGGCGCCTGATTGTCGTTGTGTGCCGGTGGTCTCTGTTTCCTCGTCCTGTGTTCCGGTGGCGGCGATGTCCTCGGTCGTCATCCGTCCCGTGTCGTCGTAGCGCATTGGCTTCATTTCTGTCACCTCCGTGGCGAATCGTCGTCTCGCACGGCGTGCCCGCCGTCGAGGAGCGCCGTGAACAGCGCGCGGTAGTGCACCATCGCCCCGCGGGTTCTTCGGTGGTCGCGTCACCGCGACCGGCCTGGGCGTTGACCGCATGCGCGGCGCGGTAGTGCTTCAGGGTGTTCGCGTGCTCGACGGACAGGTCACGCAGCCGCTGCTCGTAGTCCTCGGTGGGGTAGCCGCGCTCATGCATGAGCGCGGTGACCAGGCCATCGGCCCGCTGCACGGCCTCGCCGGGACGGTCGACGAACTCCTGCTGCACCCGCGTCCAGTCCCGCGCGTAGCGCTATCTGGCGTCGGGTGCCAACGGCTTGATCTCCAACTGCTGGTGGCGCTGCTCGCGGCGGCGTAGTTCCTGCTCGGCGGCCAGTCGGCTGCCCGAGCTGCGAACGGTGCGCTCGTACTCGGGGCCGAACCGTTCCCGCAACCGGCGGCGACGGGCCACGAGCCACAACGCCCCGGCGATCAGGAGCAGCACGACCACAACGGGCACGATGATCGCTATGAGGGTCCCTGTCGACATCAGGTCCTCCTTGGTCCTTCAGTGACCTGCCGCCTTACCGGCAGCCGGCGACTCGAAACACCCGGGAGCCTTGGAACGCGGCGACGGCGAGCAGCGCGCCAAAGGTCGCGGCCCGCACCGGTGGACAAGAAGCGGGCCCGGCGCGGGGAGCCGAGAACAAGAAGCAGCTCGCCGGCCTCCTGTCACAGGGCGGCCAGGTGCGATTTGTCTGGTTTCGAAGGGGCGCATTTGTGCAGGGCCTCGGTCAGAGTCGGGAACACCCGGAACACGGTGTCGGTCTGGGTGATCTCCAGCACCCGTTGTGCCTGCGGGCTGGGAGCGGCAAGCACGAGGGGCACGCCCGCGGCGAGTGCGGCCCGGCGGGCGGTGAGCAGCGTGTGGAGGGCGCTGGTGGTGAACAGGTCGACGGCGTGCAGGTCGATCGCGAGGAGTGCGGGGCGCCGGACGAGGGCCTGGCGCAGTTCGTGGCGCAGTTGCTGTTCGTTGTCCATGTGGACGTAGCCGGCGACGGAGCAGATCAGGGCGTCGCCGATGCGGGTGGTGGATGTCGTCATGTCCGGGGCAGGCATGGTGTGCCCTCCGGGCGGCCCGGGTTGAGGTGCTGGAGGCAAGTCGGCGTGGGGTGTGGCGGGGAGCCAGCCCGCGTGCTTCGCGCGTGGGGCTTGCCGAGGGCAGTGTCGGGTGTCGCGGGGTTCGTGTGCGGCGGGCCAGGGCCGCGCAGGTCCGTCGAGCACCTCGGTCACTTCGCCGGGCAGCCACACCTGGGGCTGGCCGCAGAGGTCACACGGTGGGGGTGGCGGCTCGGGTCGAGGTGCTGGAGGCGGGTCGGTGGCCATGGTGCTCGTCACCTTGTGCTGCGGTCGGGTGGGGCCAAGGTAGGGGCTGGCTTGTCGCGCCAGCGGGAAGCGATCCGCTCCAGGCTTTCCCACAGCTCGTCGGCGGTGTCCTGCCGGTAGTCCAAGATGCCCTGGCGTGATGCGCTGGCGGCGAGGTAGGCCTCGAGGCCGGTGACCGCGTGGCGGACCATGCGGCGCAGTGGCTCGACCTGACAGGTCTGGTCGCCGTTCTCGCTGGGGCGGCCGATGCGGTCGTAGAGGAAGCCGGCGAGGGTTTCCAGGTTGTAGCGGGTGAGGCTGTCCATGGTGACCTCTTCACGCGGGTGGCAAGGATCCCGGTCGACGAGGCGGCCTGGCTTGCGCTTTAACGATTCGCCCACGAGCGATCCATGTCAACGGTTACACGGATTATTTTTCGTGCTTACGGCTGCGTGAATCGGCGGTCGTAAGCTGGTGGCATGGACGAGTGCCCCGCGGCGGCGCGGCGGTGGACCTTCCTGACCAACCACGCCCGCGTGCTGGTACAGATCGCCCGCGATCCCGGCATCAGGGTGCGCGACATCGCGGCACGCTGCCTGCTGACCGAACGGGCCGTCCAACGGATCATCGTCGACCTCGAAGAGGCCGGCTACCTGACCCACGAACGCAACGGCCGCAGCAACCACTACCACGTCCAGGCCGCCAAGCAACTACGCCATCCCGCCGACGCCGGCCCCAGCCTCGCCGAACTCCTGGCCGTTCTCCTGCACTGGAAACCTGACCGCCTGCCCCGGTCACGGCGCGGCTCCGCAAGGGTCAGGGCGGTAGCCGCAGGAAGGCCGTGCAAGTGAGCAGGGGCGGCTGCGGCGAAGGGACGCCCACCTGTGTCCGCTGCCGACCACTCGCGCTGGTTCATAGGTGAACGGGCAGTGACAGGGCCGGCGAAGCATGGCGCTGTGCCGGTAGGGGGGAATCTTGGACAACAACGGTCGCGGTGCCGATGTGATGGGATGACCGCGACGATGTGATGGGATGACCGCGACGAGCACGGACTGGGCTTCGAAGCGGGCGAGCGGGCGCCGCGAGATCGGCTCCCTCACCCCTCCTCGGTCCGGACCTGCGGGAAGCACGGGCCAAGGCGTTCTGACGGCCGACGCCTCCTCTTCGGCACGGCACCGCGCCGGCTCAGGTGCCCATCCAGCGGACTTCCTCCCGCACGATGTCCGCCTCGTTCCGCGCCCGGGCGCCAGGCGACACGTACTGGCGGGAGAACGGAGAACTCCTCGTAGGCTGCCACCGGATCGGCGTGCGGGAAACGGCAGCCCGGCCCCGGGCCTCACCGCTGCGACAAGCCTGCGCCGTCGGCTCCGCCGGGTGGGGGCAGGGCCTCGGCGTGCAGGCACTGCTCCTGTCCGCGGCCACCCGAGGAGGAGACGGTGTCCGCGAGGGGTTGGGCAACATCCTCGTCGGTGATCTGGACGCGAAAGGCACCAGAGTCGTCGGCGTAGACCGGCCGCCCGTCTGCGGTGAGGTCCGACGTCAGGTAGACCACGATCACGGTGGGCGGACCGTGGCTGCCGGGCGCGCCGGGAAGCGTGATGCCGTATCGCCGGACCGCTGTCACGGAAAGCACCTCCGACCGTCTCGGGGCCGCCAGCCCCTCCCCAGGTCCCAGCGCCCGGGACCGGCCCCAGCTTCGCCATCATGATAGGCAGCCACCGAGACCGGCATCGTCGACGCCGGGTGCGCCCCCGGATCCGCAGCTCACGTACTGCTGGACTGGCTGGCCCTGCTGCTGAGCGTCTGCAGCCGACCCGCGGCTATGGCCGTCCGGTGTCCTACGAGTCGTACCTCCTGCCCGTGGACCGCATAGGCGACCTGCTGGTCCAGGCCGGACTCGTCGTCACCGCGAGAGTGGAACAGGAGCCCGGCGGACGCGTGAACAGACCGCACGCCTGCCTCTTGGCCCGCAAGCCCGAAACGCCCTGACGGGGGCTCGTTCCCGGGGTGAGGCCGCTCGACTGGACCGCCGACGATCACGGCGCGGGCGGTCAGACCGCCGGGTTGAGAGGACGCGCCCCAGCGGATGCCTTTCTCGCTGCGGACACGGGCGCGTTCCCGGCGCTGCGCGGCCAGGACGCTGGATGGCGTGCGTTCTGGTTGCGCCAGTGCATCGCGCCGCCGGGACGGCGTCATCGCGGCCACGCGCCGCACCCGGAGCTTCCCGCGCGAGGCGGACGGTGGTTCCGAAGCCGGCGGCGGCGCAGGCCGGGGCACCCCTGGCCGTCTCGCGCCCGTCAGCCCGCGCGCGGGCAACCCCGGGCAACCGCGGAGCTGGTACGCGTTCTGCGTGTCCGGGCCCGATCGGCCCTCTGCCTGCCATAGGCGTGCGCCACGGACATCCGGCACTGTGGGAAGGGCGGCCGGATGCCGCGACGGCGGCAGGGACACTGTTTCGGCCCCGATGCGTGGACCCTGCCGCCAACCCCTGGCAGCACGACGTGCGCGGCGGCCGGTCAGGAGCGCTGGTGGAGGACTTCGACGCGGTGGCAGAGCGCCTCTACGGGTTGCCACCGGACCGGTTCACCGCGGCCCGCAACGCGGCCACCGAGCAGGCCCGGCACGGCGGCGAGCGCGCACTCGCCGATCGCATCCGCCGCCTGCGCCGCCCCACTCAGGGCGCCTGGCTGGTCAACCTCCTCACCCGCACCGACCCCGCCGGCGTACGGCGCCTGCTGGACCTCGGATGCGCTCTGCGCGAGGCCCAGGAACGGCTGGAGGGCGAGCGAATGCGCGAACTCACCGCCCAGCGCCACCGCCTGGCCGGCCAGCTCGTCGATGCCGCCCGCACAGCGGCGACCGCACGCGGCCACCGCATCGGCCAGAGCGCGCTCGCCGAGCTGGAACAGACCCTGCTGGCCGCAACCGGCAGCCAAACAGCCGCCAGCGTTCTCGCCGCCGGCCGCCTGACCGAGGCCCTGCCGCCGGCGACGACCACGGACACCCTCGCCACCCTCGCCACCCTCGCCACCCTCGCCACCCTCGCCCTCCCCAACCGCCCGGCAGCCCCGGCGGCCCCGGCACCCGCCCACAGTGCGCACCCGCCGTCCCTGCGCACCGACGACCGCGCACGACCAGCTCCACCCACACGCGCATCCGAGCAGACGGACCTTGCGGACCGGAGGTGGGCCGAGCGCCTCAACCAGGCCAGCGACGTTGACGCCCGGGCGGAGCGCGACCTCGACCTCGCACGGCAGACGGTGCAACGCCTCGACCGCGAGCTGGAGCGTCTGGCCGCCGTCCGTGAGAAAGCCACCTCGCGGGCCGAGCGGGCCGCCAGCAGGTTGCGGCAGGCCCAGGCTGAGGCCGAGCAGGCCGTGCGAGAACGGGATGATGCGGAGCGGGCGTATGTGAGGAAGCAGGGCGAGTGGGAAGACGCCCGACGGGCGGTGAAGAAGGCCGAGTGGGCCGCTGAGGCGGCGCGCCGGCAGGTGGAGGAGTTGGCGGCCAAGGCCGCCCGAAGGAATGGAGGCCGGTGAGCGATGGCGAGGCCGATCTGGACCGGGGTGCTGTCTTT
>NZ_JBSFJU010000137.1:0-8598 GCF_053598215.1 Kitasatospora sp. NPDC001175
CGGCGGCCACCGCCTTGCCGACCCCGGTCGAGCCGGTGAAGACCACCTTGCGGACGTCGGGGTGGGTGACGAAGCGGTGTCCGACCACCGGGCCGACCCCGGCCAGACGGTGGCCGGTCACCCGGAATGTCCCTGCAGATCCCCTGGCCTCAGGGCATCCCGGGCCGTCACTGTCAACGTCACCACCGGATGTGAGACAGAGCCGGTCACCGTACAGACCCGTTACTGGCAGGTCTGGACCGCGGCCTGCTCGAGCAGGTTGGTGACCGCACCCGGGTCGGTCAGCATGATCAGGTGCGGACCGTCCACCTCGACGGTGTGCGCGCCCGCCCGCGCGGCCATGAACCGCTCCAGGTCCGGGGAGATGGCGTGGTCACCGGTGGCCACCATGTACCAGGACGGGATCGTCTTCCAGGCCGGCACGCCAGAGGCCTCGGTGACCGAGTCGAGGCTCAGCGGCCGCTGCTCGGCCGCCAGCGCGGCCTCCTGGGACGGCGGCAATTCGTTGTCCAGGAAGACGCTCGGGTACTGGGACGTGGTGATCGTCAGCTCCGTGCCCGTGCCGCCCCCCACCTGCGGGTAGGTCGACGGAACCACCGGAACTGCGGGGATCTCCTTGCCGAGCGCACTCCCGTTGAGACCGGCCAGCGAGTCTCCCTGATCCGGCGCGAACGCCGCGATGTAGACCAGGGCCTTGACGTTGGGGTCGCCCTGGACGGCGTTGGTGATCACGGCACCGCCGTAGGAGTGGCCGACCAGGATGATGGGACCGCTGATCCGCTCCAGGACGCTGTGGATGTAGTCCGCGTCCGAGTTCAGGCCGCGCAGCGGGTTCGACGGGGCCACGACCGGGAAGCCGGCCGCCTGCAATCGCTTGACCTCCGGGGTCCAGCCCGAGGCGTCCGCCCACGCGCCGTGTACCAGCACGACCGTCGGCTTCGGCCCCTGCCAGTGCGCGAGAGCCGGGATCCGGGCCGAAACGGCCTGGGCCGAGGTCGAGACCGAGGCGGGGCGGGCCTGGGCGCTCGTGCTGAGCGCCGCCGAAGACGCGCCGACGACCGCGAGCACCGCGGCAACCAGGCCGGCCAACCGAGTGTGACGATTCATGACAGTTGAACTCCCGTTCTTCCAGTGCGACTTCATCGCTTGATCTCTGGCTGATGATGCTGGGCCCGCTGGCAGCAGCGGGAGGTGACCGTGAGCCGGGCCGGCAGGAGCGCTCACTCCGGGAGCGACTCCAGCCACGCGTGGAAGGCCTCGACTTCGTCAGTCCGAGTGAGCGCGGGGCCATGCGCGAAGCCCACGGCGCTGATGTCCGGTGGGAGTCTGCGAAGACTCCCTGCGCGCAGGCCGGGATCCGCGGCGAGGGCGGCCGGCCCGCAGGTGAGCCCGCCGCGGTGGAAGACCGCGTCGCCGACCAGGACGGTGCCGGTGGGCTCGTGCAGGAACGCGAGATGCCCTGGTGAGTGGCCCGGGGTGTGGATGGCGAGCAGCCCGGTACCGTCGACTCGTTCACCGCCGTTGAGGGGCTGGTCCGGGGTGAACGGCTTCCAGTGGAGTTTCGGCAGGCGGTCGAGCATACGGCCGACCGTGCCTGATCGGCCTTCGCGCGGGACGTGTCCGGCCGCCAGCCATGCGTGTTCGGCCGGGTGGGCGAGGATGGCGGCGCCGGTGAGCTCGCGTACGTACGCGGCGCCTTGGACGTGGTCGGGATGGGCGTGTGTGAGCACGATCCGCTTGACGTCGTGGGGTTTGTGCCCGATCTCTTCGATCGCGGTGAGCAGCGGCCGGTGGGCGCTCGCCCAGCCGACGTCGACGAGCGTGAGCCCGTCCTCGCCCTCGACCAGGAACGCGGCGTCGCGGCTGCTGGTGGCGATGCGCCGGACTCCCGGCGCGAGGAGTTGCGCACGGCTCACGCGTCGCCCGACCCGGCGTCGGCGGGGATGATGCCGGGGCGCAGCAGGTCGGCGAGCTCCGGGGGCAGGTAGCCCTGTTCGGCCAGGCGTGGGAGGACGCCACCGGATTCGAGGATCTCGAGGACGAGCGGCGGGAGCGGCTTTGCCTGTCCCGCCGCTCCGGTCGTGTCGTTGCGCCAGACGCCGGTGGCGATGTCGAAGCTGCCGGTGTCGCCGTCGTGGAAGTGCCCTGTGATTCCGGGGGCGGTGAGGGCGGGCAGCCCGGCGTTGACCGCGTTGCGTAGGAAGAGGGAGTTGAACTCCTCGGCGATCAGGGCGGCGACGCCGAGATGGCGGAAGAGCGAGGCGACCGGGCGCGACGAGCCGAGCCCGAAGTTCGTTCCGGCGACGACGATGTCCCCGTGGGTGACGTGCTCCGTCCAGCCGGGGCGCACGTCGTAGAAGACGTGCTTGGCGGCTTCGGGGACGTCCATCCTCATGGCGAAGGCGGGGTACATCGCGTCGGTGTTCAGGCCGTCGCCGAATACCCATACCCGCCCGCTGACTACGGTGGTGCTGCTCATTCGGTCAGGCTCCTGGGGTCGGTGATGACGCCGGCGATCGCGGAGGCGGCGACGGTGGCCGGGGAGGCCATGTAGATCTCTGCTTCGGGGCTGCCCATGCGGCCGGTGAAGTTGCGGGTGCTGGAGGTGATGCAGACTTCGCCGGGGCCGAGGACGCCCATGTGGTAGCCGAAGCAGGCGCCGCACGTCGAGTTGGTGACCACGCCTCCGGCGTCTGCGATGTCCTGTAGGTAGCCTCGGCGCATCGCTTCCCGGTAGACCTGCTGGGAGGCGGGGGTGACGAGGAGTCGTACTCCGTCGGCGACCCGGCGTCCGTGCAGGATCTCGGCGGCGACCTTCAGGTCTTCGAGCCGGCCGTTGGCGCAGGAGCCGATGAAGGCTTGGTCGATGCGTCGCGGCTCGATCGTCGAGACGGGAACGCCGTTGCGGCTCACGGTGCCGGGGCGGGCGACGTAGGGTTCGAGCGTGTCGAGGTCGATGCGGCGTACTTCGAGGTAGTCGGCGTCGGGGTCGGGTTCGGCCGGCTGGAAGTCGCTCACGCCGTGCTCGGCGAGGTGGGCGACGAGCCTGTCATCGGCGTCGAAGGTGGCGAAGTCGGCGGAGATCTCGGCGGCCTGGGTGGCGATGGTGCGCCGGTCGCCGATCGGGATGCTCGCCAGGCCCGGTCCACCGAGCTCCAGGTTCTGGTTCGTGGCGTCGCCGTAGGCGTCGGCGATGTACAGGAACACGTCCTTGCCGCTGATCCCGGCCGGCAGCGAGCCGTGGAACTCGTAGCGGACGGTCGGGGCGACCTGGAACCACGTCGTGCCTGTGCACATGATCGAGTAGACCTCGGCTGGGCCGAGTCCGCGGGCGGCAGTGTTGTAGGCGCCGGCCGCGCAGGTGTGCGAGTCGGTGCAGGCGAGCACCTGACCGGGGCGGGCGAGGCCGTTCTCGGCGATGATCTGGTGGCAGATGCCGTGTCTTCCGACGTCGTAGAAGCGCTTGATGCCGAAGTCGGCGGCGAACTTGCGGGCTTTCGGCCCGCCTTCGGCGTCCTTGAGCGAAGGCGCGGGGACGGCGTGGTCCATCACGATCGCGATCTTGTCGGGATCGTGGATACGAGAGGGCTGCATCCAGAGGGTGGCGAACTGGAGGTCGATCAGGACGCACATGTCGACGTCCACGGTCACCACGTCGCCGGCGGTCACGCGGGGCAGTCCGGCCTTGCGCGCCAACAGCTTCTCAATCATGGTCATGCCCACGGCTCAGGCCTCCTTCAGGGTCTCGGGCACCCGGTGGCGCTCGCCGATCTCGGACCATTCGGCCAGGCCGACGAGGTTGAAGAACTCCGCGGGCCCGCTCGGAATGAACGGGCCGGCGTCCTTGCCGGCGAGATCGGCGAGCGAGCCGAGCATCGCGAACGCGGCGGCACCGAGAACGGCGGACGGGTGTATGGCGATCGCGTAGCCCAATTCCTGCAGCCGCGCGCTGGACTCGAGCGGTGTCAGGCCGCCGATCACGAGGTTGATGAGCAGCGCGGCCGGGACCTGGGCGGCGATCCGCTCGATCTCGGCGATGTCCTGTGGTGCTTCGACGAAGATGATGTCGGCGCCGGCTTCGGCATAAGCACGTGCGCGCTTGATCGCGGCGTCGATGCCCAGGGGGCCGCGCGCGTCGGTGCGGGCGATGATCAGCAGGTCCTCGTCGGTCCGGGCGTCTCGCGCGGCGCCGAGCTTGAGTACGTACTCCTCGGTGGAGATCAGCTCCTTGTCCGGCAGGTGTCCGCACTTCTTCGGGAACGTCTGGTCTTCGAGCTGGATCGCGGCCACACCGGCGGCCTCGTACTCGCGCACGGTGCGCACGACGTTGAGCGCGGCGCCGTAGCCGGTGTCGGCGTCGGCGATCAGCGGCACGTCGCCGAGCGCGCGTACGAGCATGCGGGCGCGCTCGGCCATCTCGGTCTGGGTGACGAGGCCGATGTCGGGCAGCGCGAAGCCGGATGCGGCGACGCCCGCGCCGGTCATGTACGCGGCGGAGAAGCCCAGGCGGGCGGCAAGCGAGGCTGAGATGCCGTCGAACACGCCGGGGGCGACGATCAGCTCCTTCTCGGCGAGGCGGGCGCGCAGCGCGGCCCGCGATGCGGATGTGCGCGTCATCGGGGATTCCTTGCCTGGTCGAGAGCGCCGATGGCGCGGTCGGCGAGCAGTCGCGCGAGAGTGCGGACGTCGTCAAGGTTCTCCAGGTCCAGCACCGCGCGCTCGATCGCTTCGAGCCGGTCGGCGGAGATGAGCGGTCCGGCCAGGGTGCGGTACTTCGCGATCAGTTCGTCGTTGGTGACGGGATCGTCGGGGCCGCCGTGTACGTGCACGAGCCGCCGGTGCAGCACGGTGCCGTCGTTCAGGGTGATGGTGAGATCGGTGGCGAACCGCTCGTTCGCCGGCCCGTTCTCGATGTCCGGATCGAGCTGCACGTCGACCTTGCCGATCAGGTCCCACACATCGTCCGCGTCCAGGCGCTGCTCGGTGAACTGGCGCGGCGTCACGGCTCCGTCCAGCAGGGCGACGGCGGCTGCGTATCCGAGGTTCATCTGCGCGCCGACCGAGGTCAGCGGGCGGTCGGGCTTCCACCAACCGTGGTGGTAGACGGTGTGACCGACACGAATCTCGATCCGGTCGATCCCGGCCGGGTCGATCCGGTGCTCACCGCGCAGCTCGAGCGCCGCCTGGATGGTCCCGTGCAGCCCGCCTTGGGCCGCATAGGACTTGACCGCGATCAGTTCGGTGTGCCACCTCTCGCCGAGCCCGGCGACGATCTGCCGGGGGTCGGGATCGTGCCCCTCGCCGAACACCGCGAGGTAGCCGCCGTATTCGCGGTCGAAGACCTGCTTGATACCGGTGTAGCCGGCGGCGGCCAACGCGGCCGCGTAGTAGCCGTTGCGCGCGGCGAACCCGTGTTGCATCCGCTTGCTCATCGCCTCGTACTGGGCCGCCATGAGCCCGGCCGACTGGGTGCCGGCCATGCCGAGGGCGTCTTCGAGCCGGCCTGCGTCAAGGCCGCGCAGTACTCCCGCGGTCATCGCCGCCGTGTGAGTGCCGAAGACCGCACCGCTGTGCCAGCCGCGCGAGAGCATCTGCGAGCCGTGCAGCGCCAGCCCCACCCGCGGGCCGACCTCGAATCCGGCGATCGCGGCCGTCAGCGCCTGCGCACCGGTGACCTTGCCGCTGCGGCCTGCGGGCGCCAGCAGGACCGGAAGAATCAGCGAGTTGCTGTGCAGCGGGGCGAGCGGGTGGAAGTCGTCCAGCTCGAAGCCCTGGATGAAGGTGCTGTTGAGCAGGACCGCCGCCGGGGCACTGGTGGCGCACCCGGAGCCGACGACCACTGCTTCGCCCACGCCTTCGAGTTCCAGCACGGCCTCTCTCGCGATCCGCGACCACGGCAGTTGGGCGCCGATCAGGGCGCAGGTGACGCCGTCGAGCAGCAGATGCTTGGCGCGTTCGCGCACACGCTCCGGAACCTGCGCCAGGGTGAGTCCGGCCACCCACCGCGCAAGCGGCCCGGTGACGGCATGCTTCGTCGTGTTGCTCATGGCCCCAGTCAAGCGGCCGCGCCACGACTGGGGACGATCTGGCAGGAAGGAGGCACACCCGCCGTACACCGAGGCGGATCACGACGCCCCGGGCGTGCTCAGTGATGGAAATCTGCGAACGGGGCGGACCACGGGTCGACCGGGACCACCCCGACGGCATGGCCGGCGGCACCAAGCAGCCGCCCCCAGGACTTGACCGGGCGCAGCACGACCGATTCGTCGACGACGACAGTACCGCGGTCGACCTCGGCCAGGCGGGCACGCAGCCGACCGACCTCACCGATCTGGTGCAACTGCGCCATGACCAGCAGGTTGGCCGAGCCGATGGTGGCCAGGGCGATCCTGGTCTCGGGCCATTCGGCGAGTTGCAGGCCGACCTGTTCGACCCGGTCGTGGGGAACGGAGAGCCAGAGCACC
This sequence comes from Kitasatospora sp. NPDC001175, assembly GCF_053598215.1. Lineage (NCBI taxonomy): Bacteria > Bacillati > Actinomycetota > Actinomycetes > Kitasatosporales > Streptomycetaceae > Kitasatospora > Kitasatospora sp. NPDC001175. The sequence goes on from NZ_JBSFJU010000137.1 coordinate 6,465, forward strand.
AGTTCGGTGGGCCAGCCACCCTCGGGTCGGGCGAAGTCGGTGCGAAAGGTGAGCATGCCGCGGCGAAGCAGGGACTCGGTCTGGCGCCGCACCTGGTGCTCCGGGATACCGAGTTGCCGCGCGAGCTCGCGGTAGCCGACGCGCCCGTCATGCTGGAGCGCCAAGTAGAGCTCGCGCTCCTGGTTGTCGAAGACGAGGGTGCGGGCGGTCTCGGCACGCCCGTCGCCGGCTTCGGTGCCGGTGACCGAGGAGCGCTGGCTGCCGGTGATCGCGCCCAGGCGCCAGCGCGCCCCGCTGAGCCACTGGGTGCCGAGGTGACTGCGGACCCGCAGTGCTCCGGGCACCTCAGGAATGACCTCCAGCAGCAGCATGGTGAGCTTGTCGAGTTCGTCGGCGAGGACGATGGTGTGTACGGCGTACTGGTTACTGGTCAGATACACGCTGATGACCTGCGGCAGGGTCGCGAGCGCTGCCGCGACCGGCACGGCACGGCCGGGATCCGGCTCGATCTCGCACACCGCGCCGGACATCGCCAGCCGAGGGCCCGGGACGGAGGACACCCAGGCCTGTCCGGCCTCGTTCAGACGCCGCCAGCGCCGGGCAACGGTGACCGGCGCGACGCCGAGGGTGGCGGCGAGCTTCTCGAAGCTCGCACGCGGGTTGGCGTGCAGGGCGTCGAGCAGCGCGATGTCCGCCTCGCTCAGGCGACCGTTCGGTATCCGATCCACGCACGCCATTGTGCCCGCCCGCGCCGGGCCCGACAGGGAACCTGACACTGAACGCCATGAACTCCTCGAATCAAGCCAAGTGTCGTTCTCGTCGAGGAACCGCACGCGCTGCTGCAGACCCCACCCGTCCACCATCGCGTCGAAGACGGCTGACGCGAAGTCAAGATGGATGACCCTGGCGGCCAGCATCAGGTGCGCCGCGCCGGGGAGATCCACAGACCTCGTCCCCATGTTGCATCTAACGCAACATCGTTGCATCGGTTACGCGGCGCAGGTCAACGGCACCAGCCGGAGCGTGGGCTGGGGCCCAAACTCCAGCCGAACTGCACGTCAGGCGCCTGACCGGCGCATGCCGAACCCAGCAACGGAAGGCGAGTTGAGACACCGCAGCCCTGACGTGATCAGCTCGGGCGAGATTCCGCCCTCACAATGCACTCACAAGGCCCGGAAAACGCGTCAAGGCCGCTCCCACCTCGCGGTGGAAACGGCCTACGACCTGCGAAAACGCCGGTCGGGACGACAGGATTTGAACCTGCGACCCCTTGACCCCCAGGGCGCGAGTTAACGTCCAGGAAGTGTCGGACTCACACATGCGGCAGGAAAGCGTCAGTTCTGTTCTGGTAGCTCGTCGGGTGCGATGCCGCGGACGAGCCGTTCCAGCGCCTCGCGCGATGGCCCGAAGGACGCGAGCCAGTCCGCTACCAGGTAGACCTTTCCCGATTCGGAGATGCCGAGGAAGAACCGTCCACGGTCCAGCTCGCCCAGAGGGAACAGCGACTCTCCGATGGACTCGCTCCATTCGGAGAAGCGGTCTTCCTCTCCGTCTGCAAGCATCGGGTCCAGCTCGAACGGCACCCGTGCTCGGGAGACACCTGGGCCGCTGATCTCGACGGTGAGGCCGCCGAACTCGGACAGAAACCGTTCGGCGGCGTCGTGCATCCGGAACCCGGACTCCTCGAGGCGTTGACGCCACAAGCTGGTGTCGACCGTGCGATCCGGCTCCCAACCTGCGGATCGCAGGACGCGTTCGGTCTCCGCGGAAAACTCCGTCATCTCCCGCTCACTTTCCATCATCCGTCAAGAAGTCGAGCCTGTAGTGCTTGGTGAGCACCTTACAGCTGTCACACGGGCCGATCGGGAATCCGTGCTTCGGGTGGTCGGTCTTGCTGCGCACGATCATTGCTGCGGCTTGGGAACCAGTGGGATCGATATCCGCTTTGAGGGCGCTCGAGAGGACCTGCGGCAGTCCACACGATCCGTACCCGTTGCCCCGCTCCGCCTCAGGAATGCCGTCAAGGATGTGAAGTTCCACCAAGGCCGGGTAGTTAAGGATTTCGGCCGGGGTGCAAGGCAAGGGTCGAGGTACACCGCAGTGCGCGGAACGCAAGCAACGCGGCCCCGTTGGA
>NZ_JBSFJU010000138.1:0-8548 GCF_053598215.1 Kitasatospora sp. NPDC001175
CGCCAACCACGCGACGGCCGAACAAGTGAACCTGAAACCCCGCCAACCCCTTCTGACCAGCTGATCAGCACCTCCCGCACGCCGGGGGAAGCTCACCCGTTGCCGAGGGCGGCGGCTTCAGCTGTCGCCCTGCCAAATCTGGAGGACTGCTTCATACAGTCGGTCGGCCCCTTCCCATCGGGCCGGGTCGTTCTCGTCGTCCATCACGTGCTCCAGGACCCTGGCCAGGATGGCGGGGTCGGAGTCGGCGGGCACGCCCAGCGCCACCAGCGCGCCGGAGCCGTCGGGAATGGATTCGTTGTCCCAGCCGTACGACCAGCCGTCGGTGCTGTCCCAGTTCACGGTGAGCACCAGGTCGGCGTCGGGGGCGTCAGGATCGCCCTGGCGGTCGTGGTTCCCGGCGCCCCAGCCCAGCATCGCCTGCAGAGCGGGGCCGTCGGCGGGGCCTTCCTCCAGCCACCAGACATCGGGGTCGCGCCCGATGCCTCCAGTGCGGTGACGACCTGCGTGATGTACTCGTGGTGCGGCAGGTTCCTGCCGCTCTCCTTGAAGATCTCGGGCATCGTGGGCTTCCCCTCCGTCGCGTCGCGGGCCGGGCTGCTCCCGGCCCACTGGTGGATCTTCGGTCGCCGTGGCTGCGGACAGAGATCGGGTGGTCAGCAGGCGGGGCCGTCCTGGCCGGCGACGGTGGTGCGGGGCAGGGCGGTGACGGCGGCGGCCGGGATCATCGGCTCGCCGCTCATCAGATCCTGGAGGATGGGCGCCGGCGGGGGCGGCTGGCCGTGCTCGCCGGTGTAGTGGTGCTACTCGCTCGATTCGGGTCCTTTCGTATTTCGACCGTGAATTCACGCGTAGGGCGGCGAAAATAGAAAGTCCCGGCCGCTCTGGGCGGTCGGGACGGGTGTTTTTGGCGACATGAAGCTGTGCGGAGGCTGTCAGCGGTGCGTTGGCGGGCCGCCGCGTCCCCGGTTCGGTCTGCCGGTGCAGCCGGTCGGGGCGCAGAGCCGGCCGGTGCCGATCTCGTCGGCGAACAGCAGCCGGTCCTCGTCGAGACGGTGCGCCTGGCAGCACCCTGCCCACGGCACTGTGCTGCGGCCCTGGACGACGGCCCGGTGCAGCACCCCGCCGGGACGGCCGAAGGCCGGCGCGTACACGGGCTGGCCGTCGATCAGGTACTCGGCGCTCACGTGGTCTCCTGGGATCGGGGTGCCGGGTTCACAGCTCGATGTCCATCCATTCGACCGAGTTGACCTCGGCGTCGAGGCCGCGGGCCCGGCCGCCCTGGCGGAAGTAGTGCTCGCCGAGGGCGTCGGCGATGATCTGCTCCTGGTCGGCCTGGCTGGCTCCGGCGTCGTGGGCCGCGTACAGGCGGCGGGCGACGTCGCCGGGCAGTTTCTGGCTGATGATGCGCGGGCGGGGGTCGTCGGTGCTGCCGCCGGCGGCGCTGTAGCCGAACGTGGCGGACAGGTGGAGGGTGAAGCCGTTCTGCTCGGCGGCCCGCCGTACGCGCTCCTTGACCTTGGGCTACCACGTGGCGCGGACCTTGGTCTCGATCTGCTTGGCGGCGGCGGGCTTCGGGTTGCCCTGGCCCTTGAGCCAGCGCTGGACGGTGCGCTGGCTGACGCCGAGGTCCAGGGCGAGCTTCTTGGTGGAGCCCTTGGCGCCCTTGAGCAGGAACCGCATCCGGGCGGCGGTGGACTGCGGGATCGGGCGGGTGCGCTCGGCACGCTCCAGGCCTTCGTCGAACTCGCGGCTCACGGTGGTGTTCCTTCCCTGCCGCCGGGCGGGCGGCCACTGCTGGCGGTCGTGGTGGTGGGCGAGACCGGGCCGGTACTCGAGTACCGGCCCGGCCGGGGCGGGCTACTGGTCGTCGGCGACGGTGTTGCCCTTGACGTGGCGGCCGGGGTTCACGCCGTCAGCCATCAGCTCCAGCACCTCCGCGAGGGGCTTGGAGCCCTCGTGCTTGACGTGGCCGGGGGAGACGCCGAGGCGGGGCAGGCCGGTGATCGGCTTGCCGTTCGGGCCGAGGATGACGGCGGGCTTGCCGTCCGGGCCGTAGGGCAGGACGTCGAGCGGGGAGGGGCCGACGGCCGGGTAGACGACGCAGTCGGTGGCCACCGCGAGCGGGTAGCGGCCGGTGGCGGCGGCCAGCTTGACCATCTTGCTCTGTCAGCGGCGTAGCTCCTGGACGGCGTTGGGGTCGAGCTCAGCGGTCAGCTGGGGCTGAGGGGCCAGCTCCAGCAGGGCCTCGAAGGTGTGGCAGATCATCTCGGCAGCCGCGTTGCGGGCTTCGCTCAGGGGCGGCCCGAAGGCGGGCCGGTGCGCGGTGCCCGTTGCCGCCCACGGCGTCGCCGGGCGTAGGGCACCGCGAGCGAGCGGAAGTCCGGTGCCGGGAATCCGAGCGCCTTCGACAGGGGTCTGGCCGCGCTCGCCCGGCAGCGGGAACTTCATCTCGGTTGCCCAGGACTTGACCGTGCCGGTTTCGCCCGCGGCTGTAGGCCAGATTGCCGGTCAGGTGTCCGCGGTGGGCTCCTGGGCGCGCTGGGAGCGACGGAGTTGTTCATTGAGGCGCAGGGCTTCCTCGAGTTGGTCTTCGAGGATGACGATGCGGCAGGCGGCTTCGATGGGGGTGCCCTGGTCGACGAGGTCGCGGGCGCGCATGGCGATGCGTAGTTGGTAGCGGGAGTAGCGGCGGTGGCCGCCGTCGGAGCGCAGGGGGGTGATGAGGCGGTGTTCGCCGAGGGCTCGCAGGAAGCCGGGGGTGGTGCCGGTCATCTCGGCGGCGCGGCCCATGGTGTAGGCGGGGTAGTCGTCGTCGTCGAGTTTGTCGGGTGTGTCGGAGCTGGCCGTGGTAGTCACTGCACCTCTCTGGTTCTCGGGGAGAACGCGTCGAGGGGCCCCGGCGCCGTGTCGGCTCCGGGGCCCCGAAGGGGAACAACACCATCTACCGGCCTGGGGCCGGTCCTGTTACTTCCGCACTGCCCCGGGGGATGGGGTGTGCGGGGATCGCGTATGCGTGACCGGAAACCACCGTCCTTCAGTCCTTGAGGGAGGTCTGCGGTGTCCGCCCGGACGAAAAACAGCTACCTCACGGGCCGGGCGATCCTGATGGCGCTTGCGCCCTCCGTTCATCCTCTGTACTGAACTGTCACTTTCGTACTGCTGGTACTGCACCTGCTGAACTGCGTACTGCTGGTCGGTGGCCGTGACGGCCCACCTGGTCCGGCAGCCAGCCCCGCCGGCCGTCCTGCACCGCGCTGGCCTGGAACCCCACTGCCCGGACCCCTCGGCACGCGCGCCCGCAGTCTGGGCGCCTTTGCCGAGGTCTTGCCTGTCTAGCGACTGCCGGTACTGCACTCACTGAACTGCGTACTACTGGTACTGCTGGTGGCGGCCCCTGATGCCTGCGGGCCGCCCGGTCCGGCAGCCAGTCCCGTCGCCGTCCTGCAACTGCCTGGCTTCGGAACTCCACTGCCGGACCGAACTGCGAACTTCTGTCCAACAACCCCGGCCAGTTCGTGTCTGGCCGGTATCGCCGACTGCTGTCTACAAGAGAAACATTAGACCCGCCCGCGAGCAATGTCTACTCCGGCGAGCATAGATTTTGCGGAGGCAAGAAGGGAGGTAGTCTTCCGCTGCGCGAGGCGGCAACCCCCCGAGCCGCCGCCTCGCGCCCGAAACAGCGAGCGGCACCGCGCAGGGAGGCGGCAGTGGGACACCCGGCTTCCGTGGCACCGGAGACGGTCCGGGACGAGCAGACGGCCTTGATCGAGGCGATCACCGAGGCCGTGCACGACGGTGACGACCGCACCGTCCGCCGACTGCTGGCCCGCTTCGCCGAGCTGGCAACCATCGCCGACCTGTACGCCCTGCGCGACGCCCTCGACACCGCCCGCCCATCCGGCAACCGCAGGCAGAGCTGACCCTTGCCGACCGGGCTCGCGAACCTGCCAGACCAAGCGTCAGGTCGATCCCGCGCCTGGCGTCGTGGCCGCTGCGGAGGCGCGCTCGCTCTGACCGACCGGGGCAACGAGGCGTATGCCCGCCCGGTAGGTGAGCTCCCGCACGGTGACGGTGACGGCCGACGCCCGGTCGCGGATCACGCCGCGATGGCGAGGTCGGCGCGGGCGAGGAGCTCGCGGTGGACCGCGGAAGCGTTGCCGCGCCAGTACGCGAGCAGCACCCGGATCTGCGGCGTGATCTCGAACCGGTCGCTGTCCCGCGCTCCGGGGCGTTCGGCGGTCTCCGGTGCGACGGTGGCCTCGGCCAGCCACCGCCACACCGTCCGGTCGGAGACCGCCAGGCACTGCGCCGTGGTGTGGACGTGCGCGCGGGTGAGTTGGTGCTCGGCGCGCAGGGCGAGCAGACGGCGCACAGCCGGTCCGCGCAGGGCATTCAACGACACAGTGTCAAGGGCGAGCTCGGCCTCGGCCAGCGCAGGCGCCACGACGGTGGCGGCGGCGTCGTGGGTCGGGATGTTCACCTGTGTCCTTTCCGCATGCGGTGGCAGTCGGCACGGCAGCGCGGTGGCGGCCGGCGCAGCGACCGGGGTAGCGGGGTCAGAGGTTGGGGCCGAGCCGGGAGCACGCCCTGGAGAGCAGCGCGCCATCGGCACCGGTGCCGGGGCGCTGGTCCAGCGCCGCGTAGGCGTGGGAAGTGATCTTTGCCCAGGTCCGGAAGTTCCCCCGCGCACAGGTCTCGTCCACGTGCAGCAGATCGGCGTCGACCGCGGTATGCCACAGCGGATGGAACAGGCGCAGCACGGCGGGCACCTGGGAGGCCTCCAGGCGGGGGACGTGCTGCCAGGTCAGCACCCGTGAAGCCAAGGTCGGGGCTCGGGCCAGAGTGCGCTCGGCACCGGCCCCACACAGCACCAGCGAGGTCTGCGTGGTCGGGGCGTCGGCCAGCAGGCGCAGGTAGTCGAGTTCGGGAGCGGCGATGCGCTGGACGTCGTCGATCAGCACCACACCCGGGGACCTGAAGGCGTCGATGAGCGCGCGGTCGGCCGCATCCGTGCGGTTCGTCAGCGCGGTCGCCGGCAGGCCGAAGGCGGTCACAGCGCGGCGCGCAGCTGCGGCAGGGCCGGCTTCACCGCCACCTGCGCTTGGCGGACAGGCAGACGGCGCGGCAGCAGGCCAAGGGCCTGGTGGACCGCGGCCGTCTTGCCCTGCCCCGCATCCCCGTAGACGCACGCGATCTCCCGCGCGGCGACCGTGTGCGCGAGCGCCTCCGTCACCTCGCCCAGCTGGCGTGTCGCGACCACGTGAGCGCCGGGAACGTACAACCGCACCCCCAACGACACCCCCGCAGCGGAGCTGCCGACGGGCACGGCCGGCGCGGCGGGCTCGGTAGTAGGGCCAGGGGCAGGTGGAGGGGCAGGTGGAGCCTGGCTGGCTTCATCGACCGTGCCGGGCAGGAACCCGGGGGACCCGCCTTTCAGCGAACACCAGGGCGCCGGACAGCTCCGTCTCGGCGACGTCGGCATCGGGATCGTCGAGGAACGGGGCACAGCAGCGGCTTCAGAGCATGCACGGCGGCAATCACCGGGCAGCCTTCAAGGAAGTCCTTGTCGTAGTACCGCTGGCCAGCCTCCGTGCAAGCAGTGTCGAAGTCACGGGCAACACTGGCCAGCCATCCCAGCAACTGCGCGTAGACCATGCCCGCCGCCCCGGGGCGCTGCTGCGTGCGGCGGGCCAGGACAGCCGCGACGCACAAGGCCGCCGGCGCGGTCGCCTCGTACAGCCGGAAGCCGTGCCGCACCGGCTCAAGGTCACAGAGAGCCCGCACGGCCTCCTTCACCGTCAGGTCCGGTCCGAGCAACCGGGCCAGCACCCCAGGCAGTTCCTCACCCGTCCCGAACCCCGTGCCCAGCGACGACCAGTCCGTGCCCCCGCACCACCACCCACGGATCCGGCAGAACATCGGACACAGGCACGCCGGCATACGCATCGGAAGTCGTCACTCTCCGCACCCTACGGCCCACCACCGACGCGGTCCGGGTAGGTTCTGCGCGAGACAGCTACCGATGATCGACGGTTCCCCACCGCACTGGCCGTTACGCTGGCGGTGCCGTTCGACTACGACGGCGGTGAGGGCATCGACTTCGAGTCCTTCGACGCCTTCCTCTCCGCCGAGGACCCCACCGACTGGCTCCGCGCCTGGACCGACAACGCCGAGCTGACCGGCAACAACTTCCGGGTCTTCGGGCAGAACGGCTCCGGCGGGTACCTGGCTGCGGCGGCGCAGGCCTGCGCCGCTCGGTGATCCGGCCGACCACCCGGGCGTCGTGCGCCGCGAGCGCGCGCAGAACCCGCCAGATCGTCCGGAAGGAGCAGGCCTCGATCTCGGCGTCGGCCTCCGCCTTCACGGCCTCGCCGGCGTCGTGGACCTCGGCCGGGTGCGCGGTGCTCGTGACAGCCGTCTTCTACGGCATCAAGGTTGCCGGGAGATCTGGCACATGGCCCATGTCGGGCTGGGAAGCATCACCTGATCCGATTCCATCTGGCTGGGTATCGGGCGGCGTCGCCGTCTGATACCCAGTTGGCCTCCACCACCGTGGTGGAGGCCAACTGCTGCGCGACGTCGGCCATACTCGAACCCGCGCCCGCAACAAGGTGCACGGTCCGCTTGACCTCACCCTTGTACCCGAGCGCCACCTCGACGGCGCCAAAATGCCGACCCCGCTGCCGAGCTCGCTTGCACCGTCGGCACTATGCCTGTGGTCCGGCGGTTCCGGGCGGTACCCGGCCGTGCGACGTTAGTTCGCAGGCACTGCCGAGCTCGGCCCCACCCAGAGCGAGACCATCGACGTGGGGTTCAGGAGCGCAGCAGGGTGTCCAGGAGGACACGGACGGTGGTGTCGGCTGCGGCGGTAAGCAGCAGGTGCAGCGCGGTTGTGGCGGCCGGGTGGTGGGCAACGTCGCGCAGGGTGCGCAGGACGGGGCCGTGGTGGTTGTTCATCCAGGTGCTCCTCGGGTCGGTCCGGCATGGTGCCGGGCGGTCGAGGAGCACTGCAGTGGTTCGGGGCGGGGTCCGGCGAGCCGGTGCGGTGCCGAACGGGATGGCCGTCCTGGTAGAAGAGGGTTCGGCTAGGGTTCGGCAGGTGTTCGGACCGGACGAGGGGGCGGTGCAGTGGGGGGCGTGGCGGAGGAGTTCGCGTGGGAGCTGAAGGCCTTGCTGAAGGCCTCGAGTCTCTCTCTGAAGGAGATCATCAGGATCGGCGAAAAGAGCCGGTCGGTGACGTTTCCGAAGACGTCGCTGAGCGACTGGTTCAACGGCAGGTCCGTACCGTCCGACCCTGCCGTGTTCCGCGTCCTGGTCGAGATGCTGGAGCCCTTGGCGGAGAAGCGGAACCAGGGCTGGCGGCGCAGGAGCGCGCAAGAGTGGGAGCAGCGGCGGCAACTGGCCGCGCGCGAACGGCGTCAGGGCATGGGCGTCGCCCGGCTCGACGGCGCTGGCGGCGGACGCAACAGTGGGACGCGGGGCGGTCAGCGCGACAACGGCGGCGACGGTCGCGGGAGCGCAGCCGACAACGGCAGCGGCGGCGGCAAGGACACAGCGGGCGGCGGCAGTACCAGGGTCGCCGTGCCCGAGAAGAACATCGTCTCGCTGGGCGACGCCGCCAAGGCCGGCCGCGTCCTGGCCGCGCTCCCCTACCGGGAACACTGGCTGGCTCTACTGCGTGCCCCAGAGCACTTCCCGATCCACATCACCGTCGTCGAGGCGTTCCAGTGGGCCTGCAGGCGGGTGCGGCGCGACATCGTCGACTCCGCCCTGCACGAGGCGCACACGGCACTGCTCGCGGTGATGGCGGAGCTGGAGCAGTTCATCGGCGACCGGATGTTCGGCCCCAACCCGGGATGGCGCTGGATCGACCTGACCGACTATCGTCCCGACCGGGAGGCGAACCTCCCGCTCCTCGCGAACACCCGCGACCGCCCGACGCCCGCTACCGCGCCCTGGTCAACGCGCTGAGCCAGCGCGGGCTGCTGTGGGAGCCCGGACAGCCGACCACAGCGGTGATGCCAGGCTTGGTGACGGCGCCGGCCAACGCGGTCGTCCGCGCGGCCCAACTGGCCATGGAGCGCTGGGCGCCCTTCGACTTCCTCGAAACCGCCCGCGAGGACCGGCGCCCGCAAGCCCCGGAGGAGTGGATCGAGGAGTGCCGGCGCCGCAGGGCCTACGAGACGGCTCTGCGGGAACTGCACGACACGCTCGACGCGCTGGCCTCGTACCTGCCACTCGTCCTGGGGCCACGCCCCACGCCAAACGAGCTCGCGCTGGTGATCGAGCAGGTACAGCGGTTCCACGACCAGCAGCAGTAACCCCCGCAGCCAGGCGCCGACGGCCTCCGGCGCTGCCTCGGTACGTGTAGGCCGTGATCACCATGACCGGGTGGCGCCGTGCCGCCGCCATCGTCACCGCCCCGACCGCCATCCTCACCCCGGCCGCCCTGAGCTTCCCCCGGCGTGCGGGAGGTGCTGATCAGCTGGTCAGAAGGGGTTGGCGGGGTTTCAGGTTCACTTGTTCGGCCGTCGCGTGGTTGGCG
>NZ_JBSFJU010000139.1:0-8534 GCF_053598215.1 Kitasatospora sp. NPDC001175
CCTCCGGCGCCTGCTCGACGATCACATGCGCGTTCGTCCCACTGAACCCGAACGACGACACACCCGCCCGACGCGGCTCACCCGTCACCGGCCACGGCCGCGCCTCGGTCAGCAGCTCCACCGAACCAGCCGACCAGTCCACGTGGGTGGACGGCTCGCCGACGTGCAGGGTCTGCGGCAGCACACCGTGCCGCATCGCCATGACCATCTTGATGACGCCGCCGACACCCGCCGCCGCCTGCGTGTGGCCGATGTTCGACTTCAGCGAACCCAGCCACAGCGGCTTGTCGGCCGCACGCTCCTGCCCGTAGGTCGCCAGCAGCGCCTGCGCCTCGATCGGGTCGCCCAGCGTCGTGCCGGTGCCGTGTGCCTCGACCACGTCGACCTGGGCGGGCGTCAGGGCAGCGCTGGCCAGCGCCTGCCGGATCACCCGCTGCTGCGACGGACCGTTCGGCGCCGTCAGACCGTTGGACGCACCGTCCTGGTTGATCGCCGAACCACGCACCACCGCCAGCACCGGATGCCCGTTGCGCCGCGCGTCCGACAACCGCTCGACCAGCAGCACGCCGACGCCCTCGCCCCAGCCCGTGCCGTCGGCGTCGTCCGAGAACGCCTTGCAGCGCCCGTCCGTCGCCAGACCGCGCTGGCGGCTGAACTCCACGAAGGTGCCCGGGGTCGCCATCACGGTGACGCCACCGGCCAGTGCCATCGTGCACTCGCCCGACCGGAGCGCCTGGACCGCCAGGTGGAGGGCGACCAGCGAGGAGGAGCAGGCGGTGTCGATGGTCACCGCCGGACCCTCCAGGCCCAGGGTGTAGGACACCCGGCCCGAGGCCACGCTGCCGAAGCTGCCGGTGCCCAGGTGCCCCTCCACGCCCTCGGGCACGGTGCTGAGCCGGCTGGCGTACTCGTGGTACATCAGGCCGGCGAAGATGCCGGTCCGGCTGCCCTTGAGCGCGGCCGGGTCGATGCCCGCCCGCTCGAACGCCTCCCACGAGGTCTCCAGCAGCAGCCGCTGCTGGGGATCCATCGCGAGTGCCTCACGCGGCGAGATCCCGAAGAACGCCGGGTCGAACTCGCTCGCGTCGTGCAGGAATCCGCCCTGGCTGACGTAGCTGGTGCCCTGGGCGTCCGGGTCGTCGTCGATCAGCGAGGACTCGTCCCAGCCGCGGTCGGTCGGGAAGCCGCTGATGGCGTCGCCGCCGGTCGCGACCAGCTGCCACAGCTCCTCGGGGCTGGTCACGCCGCCGGGGTAGCGGCAGGCCATCCCGACGATCGCGATCGGCTCCTGGTCGCGCTCCTCCATCTCCCGCAGGCGTCGGCGGGCGTTCCGCAGATCGGCGGTGGCGCGCTTGAGGTAGTCGCGCAGCTTGTCCTCGTTCAGCATGTCCGTCCGCTCCTTGCGGCAAAGAAAAGGGGTCGCGCAGTCAGGAAGTTTCGAGCTCGTCATCGAGGAGGTCGAACAGCTCGTCGTCGGTGGCCGAGTCGAGATCGCTGTTGTCGTCGACCGACGCCCGGTCGGGGGCCACGGTCTCCCGCCACTGCGTCAACAGGGCCTGCAGACGCAGCGTGACCCTGGTGCCGGTCTCCTCGTCGGTCGGCGTCGCGGCGAGTGCCTCGGCCAGCCGGTCCAGCTCGGTGAAGACGTTCGGCGCGGCTTCCGCGCCGTCTTGCGGGAGAGCCGTCCGCAGATGTCCGACCAGCTCGACGGGGCTCGGGTAGTCGAAGATCAGCGTGGCGGGGAGCCGGAGGCCGGTGGCCGCGTTCAGCCGGTTGCGCAGTTCGACGGCGGTCAGCGAGTCGAAGCCCAACTCGCGGAAGGCGTGCGTCGGCTGCACGGCAGCCGCGCCCGCGTAGCCGAGCACCGTGGCGACCTGCCCGCACACCAGCTCCAGCAGGATGCGCTCCTGCTCGTCCGCCGGTTGGCCGCTGAGCTGCTGCCGCAGCGCGGCCGCGGGGTCGGTTCCCACCGCCGATGCGGCGGCCCGTCGGGCGGGCACCCGGACGAGGCCGCGCAGCAGCGCCGGGACGTGGCCCGACTCGACCGCCTGGGCGCGCAGTCCGGCCAGGTCCAGCCGGGCCGGCACCAGGACGGCGTCCGGCAGGGCGACCGAGGCATCGAGCAGCGCGAGGCCCTCGTCGACCGTCAGCGCCATCGCGCCGCCGCGCGCCATCCGCTGGACGTCCGCCGTGTCCAACTCGCCGGCCATACCGCCCTCCTCGGCCCACAGGCCCCAGGCGAGCGAGGTCGCCGGAAGTCCGGCGGCCCGGCGCTGCTGGGCGAGGGCGTCCAGGAAGCCGTTCGCGGCCGCGTAGTTGGCCTGACCCGCGTTGCCGAAGACACCGGCGGCGGAGGAGAACAGCACGAAGACGGCAAGGTCCTGATTTTCCGTCAGTTCGTGCAGGTTCCAGGCCGCATCCACCTTCGGGCGCAGCACCGCATCGATGCGCTCGGGGGTGAGCGAGGAGATCACACCGTCGTCCAGGACGCCGGCGGTGTGCACCACGGCGGTCAGGTTCTGCTCGGCGAGCAGGGCCGCCAGCGCCTCACGGTCCGCCACATCGCAGGCGGCGAAGTTGACCGAGGCGCCGAGCCCCGACAGTTCCGCCGCCAACTCGCCCGCGCCGTCGGCCGCTTCGCCGCGACGGGACACCAGCAGCAGTCGGCGCGCACCGTGCCGCTCGACCAGGTGCCGGGCCACCACGCGGCCCAGCGAGCCGGTCGCGCCCGTGACCAGTACCGTGCCCTCGGGGTCGAGCGCCGGCGGCTCGGCCTCGGTGGCCTTGGGGGCGCGGGCCAGCCGCAGCGCCAGGGCGCTGCCCGCACGCAGTGCGAGTTGCGGCTCTCCACTCTCGACGACGGCTGCCAACAGGCCCGGTGCGGCCGGGGCGTCGTCCAGATCCACCAGGACGATCCGGCCCGGGTTCTCCGACTGCGCCGAGCGCAGCAGACCCCACACGGCGGCCGACGGCAGATCCGACACCGCCTCATCGGCGTTGGCGGCCACCGCACCACGGGTCACCACGACCAGCCGGGAGTCCGCGAGCAGGTCCTCGGCCAGCCACTCCTGCACCAGGGCGAGCACTCGGCGCACCGCCGTGTGCGTCGCGGCGGCCGCGTCCGCACCGGCCTCGGACCGCACGGGGAGCAGGATCGTCTCCGGCAGGGCACCCACCAGTTCGGCGAGGTCCTCGAACCGCTCGATCTCGCCGAGCCCGAGCCCGAGCACGTCCGCGCCCAGCAGTACGGCGTCGGACAGGGACGCGGCGGACGGCAGCCCGACCTCCGTCCACTCCGGCCGGAACAGCGAGTCCTCGCCGCCCGGAGTCACCAACTGCTCGGCCGCGAACGGCCGCAGCACCAGCGACTCCACCGAAGCGACCGGCGCACCCGTGCCGTCCATCGCCGTCAGCGACACCGCGTCCTCGCCGGCCCGTGCCAGCCGCACCCGCAGCTCGGACGCGCCGGAGGCGTACAGGCGCACACCGCTCCACGCGAACGGGAGCCGGCCCTGGCCGGTGTCCGCCACCAGGCCGCCGAGTCCCACCGCGTGCAGTGCGGAGTCCAGCAGCGCCGGGTGGAGGCCGAACAGGCCCGCCTCGTCCCGGCTCTCTTCCGGCAGTGCCAGCTCGGCGAACACCTCGCCGTCCAGCCGCCAGGCCGCGTGGACGCCCTGGAACACCGGACCATAACCGAACCCGGCCGCCGCGAACCCGTCGTACAGCCCATCGATCGGTACGGGCTCCGCACCCGCCGGCGGCCACTCGGCCGGCCCGGCCGGTGCCTCGGCAGCGCCCTCGGCCAGCACACCCGTCGCATGGCGCGTCCACGGATCGCCGTCCGCCGCGCCGGCGTCGCGTGCGTGCAGGCTGACGGTACGCCGGCCCGTCTCGTCGGCCGCTCCGAGACGCAGTTGCAGTTGCATCGACGTCTGCTCGGGCAGGACGAGCGGCGCTTCCAGGGTGAGCTCCTCCAGCAGGCCGCAGCCGACCTGGTCACCGGCCGCGAGCGCCAGGTCCACGAAGGCCGTTCCGGGCAGCAGCACCCTGCCCGCCACCGCATGGTCGGCCAGCCAGGGCTGCGCGGCCGAGGACAGCCGGCCCGTGAACAGGTAGCCGTCCCCGTCGGCCAGTGGCACGGCGGCGCCCAGCAGCGGGTGGCCGATCGCGTTCAGGCCCGCCGAGGCGACGTCGCCGACCGGCCCGGTGCCGGTCTGCGGCCAGTAGCGCTCACGCTGGAACGCGTACGTGGGCAGGTCGACCAGCCGCGCGCCGGTACCGCCGTACACCGCCGCCCAGTCCACCCGGACGCCGCTCACGTGCAGTCGGCCCAGCGCGTTGGCCACGGCCTCGGGCTCGTGGCGGTCCCGGCGCAGGAGCGGGGTGAACACCGCCGCCTCGGCCACGCTCTCCTGTGCCATCGCGGTGAGCGTGCCGTCCGGGCCCAACTCCAGGAAGGTACGAACGCCTTCGCGCTCCAGGGTCTGCGCCGCGTCGTGGAAGCGGACTGCCTCACGGACGTGCCGCACCCAGTACTCGGGAGAGCACAGCTCCTCCGCCGAGGCGACTTGACCCGTCAGCGTGGAGACGATCGGGATGCGCGGTTCGGCGAAGGTCAGACCCTCGGCGACGCTCCGGAACTCGGCGAGCATGCCGTCCATCAGCGGCGAGTGGAACGCGTGGCTCACGGTGAGCCGCTTGGTCTTGCGGCCCTGGGCCTCCCAGTCCGCCGCCAGCTCAAGCACCGAACGCTCGTCACCCGAGACCACCAGTGAGTTCGGGCCGTTGACGGCCGCGATACCCAGCTCGTCGTCGCGGCCGATCAGCAGCGGCACCACCTCGCCCTCGCTCGCCTGGATCGCCACCATGGCGCCGCCTGCGGGCAGTTGCTGCATCAGCCGGCCACGGGCGGCCACCAGCGCGGCCGCGTCCGGAAGCGAGAGCACACCCGCGACGTGCGCGGCGGCCAGCTCACCGATCGAGTGCCCGGCCAGGAAGTCCGGCCGCACACCCCACGACTCCACCAGGCGGAACAGCGCCACCTCGACCGCGAACAGCGCCGGCTGGGTGTACCCGGTCTGGTCCAACTCCTCGCCGCCGAAAACCACCTCGCGCAGCGGACGCTCCAGGTGCCCGTCCAGCTCCGCACAGACCGCGTCGAAAGCCTCGGCGAAGCGCGGGTAGGTGTCGTACAACTCGGCGCCCATACCGGCCCGCTGGCTGCCCTGACCGGCGAAGAGGAACGCCGTCCTCGTCCCGGCACCCGCCGCGGCCTCCAGCGGGGTCTCCCCGTCCGCCAGCGCGGCCAGCCCGGTGCGCAGTTCGTCGCGGTCCCGCACCAGCAGGGCGGCCCGGTGATCGAAGAGCGCGCGTGCCGTGGCCAGCGAGTAGGCGATGTCAGGGATCGTCAACTCTGACCGGGTGGCGATGTGTTCGAGCAGCCGCTGCGCCTGGCCGCGCAGCGCAGTCGGGGTCTTGGCCGACAGCAGCAGCGGAAGCGCGGGGTGCTCCTCGGGGCACGGGTCGAGTTCGACGGCGGGCGCTTCTTCGAGGATGGTGTGGGCGTTGGTGCCGCTGATACCGAAGGACGACACACCGGCCCGGCGCGGCTCACCCGCCGAAGGCCAGGGCTGCGCCTCGGTGAGCAGCGAGACCGCACCCGCCGACCAGTCCACGTGGGTGGACGGCTCACCGACGTGCAGGGTCTGCGGCAGCACACCGTGCCGGATCGCCATCACCATCTTGATCACACCGGCGACACCGGCCGCGGCCTGGGTGTGACCGAGGTTGGACTTCACCGAGCCGAGCCAGAGCGGACGGTCGTCCGAGTGCTCCCGACCGTAGGTGGCCAGCAGCGCCTGCGCCTCGATCGGGTCGCCCAGCCGGGTCCCCGTACCGTGCGCCTCCACCGCGTCCACCTGCGCGGCGGACAGTCCGGCCGAGGCCAGCGCCTGCTGGATCACCCGCTGCTGGGACGGCCCGTTGGGCGCGGTGAGACCGTTCGAGGCACCGTCCTGGTTGATCGCGGAGCCGCGCACGATGCCGAGCACCGGGTGGCCGTTGCGCCGGGCGTCGGAGAGCCGCTCGACCAGCAGCATGCCCACGCCCTCGCCCCAGCCGGTGCCGTCCGCATCGTCGGAGAACGCCTTGCACCGGCCGTCGGCCGACAGTCCGCGCTGGCGACTGAAGTCCACGAAGGTCCCCGGCGTCGCCATCACGGTGACACCACCGGCCAGCGCCAGCGAGCACTCACCCGCGCGCAGCGCCTGGACGGCCCAGTGCAGCGCGACCAGCGAGGACGAGCACGCGGTGTCGACCGTGACGGCCGGACCCTCCAGCCCGAAGGTGTAGGACAGCCGGCCCGAGGCGATGCTGCCCGCGCCACCGCTGCCCAGATACCCCTCGGTACCGCTGGGCACGTCCTGCAGTCGGGTGGCGTAGTCGTGGTACATCACGCCGACGAACACGCCGGTACGGCTGCCGCGCAGGGTCACCGGGTCGATGCCCGCCCGCTCGAACGCCTCCCACGAGGTCTCCAGCAGCAGCCGCTGCTGCGGGTCCGTGGCCAGGGCCTCACGCGGGCTGATCCCGAAGAACGTCGGGTCGAACTCGGCCGCGTCGTGCAGGAATCCGCCTCGGCGGGTGTACGAGGTGCCGGGGTGCTCGGGGTCCGGGTGGTAGAGGTTCTCGACGTCCCAGCCACGGTCGTCGGGGAAGTCGGAGATCGCGTCGCGCCCGGCCGAGACCAGCTGCCACAGGTCCTCGGGGCTCTGCACCCCTCCCGGGAACCGGCAGCTCATCGCGACGATCGCGATCGGGTCGTCGTCCGTGAACGTGCCTGTGACGACGGCCGATCGGTCCGCCTCGCGACCGCCGACCAGTTCGACGCGCAGGTACTGGGCGAGCACCTGGGGGTTGGGGTGGTCGAACACCAGCGTGGCGGGCAGCCGCAGCCCGGTGGCCGCGTTGAGGCCGTTGCGGAGTTCGAGCGCGGTGAGGGAGTCGAAGCCCAGGTCACGGAAGGCGCGAGTGGGATCGACCGCTTCCGGGCCGCTGTGTCCCAGCACGGCGGCCGCCTGGGTCCGGACCAGTTCGAGCAGTTCCTGGTCCTGCTCGGCCGGGGCCAGCGCGGCGAGCCGGCGGCCGAGAGCGGACCGGTCGGGGCCGGCTGCGGCAGCGGCGGCTGCGCGGCGCACCGGGGTCCGTACCAGGCCGCGCAGCAGCGGAGCCAGCGTCCCGGCCTCGGCCTGTCCGCGCAGACCGGCGAGGTCGAGCCGGATCGGCGCGAGCACGGGCCGGTCCGCACGTACGGAGGCGTCGAAGAGCCGCACGCCCTCGGCGGTGGTCAGCGCGGCGACACCACCGCGTGCCATCCGCTGGACGTCGGCCGAGTCCAGCTCACCGGCCATGCCGCCGTCCTCGGCCCAAAGGCCCCAGGCGAGCGAGGTCGCCGGGAGACCGGCCGTACGGCGCTGCTGGGCGAGGGCGTCCAGGAAGCTGTTCGCGGCGGCGTAGTTGCCCTGGCCGGCCGCGCCGAACAGACCGGCGGCGGAGGAGAACAGCACGAACGCGGAAAGGTCTTGATCCTGCGTCAGTTCGTGCAGGTTCCAGGCCGCGTCCACCTTCGGGCGCAGCACGGTGTCGATGCGCTCGGGGGTGAGCGAGGAGATCACGCCGTCGTCCAGGACACCGGCGGTGTGTACGACTGCGGTCAGGCGGTGTTCGGCGAGCAGGGCGGCCAGCGCGTCACGGTCCGCGACGTCACAGGCGGCGAAGACCGGCTCCGCACCCAACTCCCGCAGAGAATCGGCGAGTTCTTCAGCGCCCTCGGCCTGAGCCCCGCGCCGCGAGACCAGCAGCAGCCTACGCGCACCGTACTCCGCGACCAGGTGCCGGGCGAACAGCGCACCGAGGGTGCCCGTCGCACCCGTCACCAGCACCGTCCCCTCCGGGTCCAGCACCAGCGGCTCGGCCTCGGCAACCGCCGGGACCCGCGCCAGACGCGGCGCCAGGGCCTTGCCCGCGAGCAGGGCCAGTTGGGGTTCGCCGCTCTCGACGGCGTTCGGCAGGGCGCGCAGCGAGGCCGGGTCCTCGTCGAGGTCGACCAGCACGATCCGGCCCGGGTTCTCCGACTGCGCCGATCGCAGCAGACCCCAGACGGCGGCCGAGGGAAGGTCCAGTACATCCGCGTCACTGGTCGCCACCGCACCGCGCGTGACCACCACCAGGCGGGTGTCCTTCAGCAGATCCTCCGCCAGCCACTCCTGCACCAGGCCGAGCACACCGTGCACGGCGGCGCGCGTCACCGCGGCCACATCCTGGTCCGCCTCGGGCAGCACGGGAACCACGATCGTGCCCGGCACCGAAAGGCCAGCCGAGACCGCCGCCCGCAGCTCGGCCAGGTTCCCGAACTGCTCGGCATCCTCCAGCCCGAGATCGTCCGCACCGAGCACCGTCACCACATCAGGCGCCTCGACCGACGGCAGAACCGCACCGACCCACTCCGGCCGGAACAACGACTCGTGCCCGCCGCC
>NZ_JBSFJU010000140.1:0-8520 GCF_053598215.1 Kitasatospora sp. NPDC001175
GCTCGGTCAAGATCCGCTGACCTGCCAGGAGATGGCTTCCTGCTTCGGCCTGGAGGCGGTGCCGGCGAAGGTGGAGGCGCTGCGGTCGAAGGCGAGCGCCTGGTGGCCCGCGGTTGGCTGGCCGAGCCGGCGCCGGGCCGGTTCACGCTCGCGAAGGGCGTGGCCGGGCCAGGCGGCGGGTCATGAGCAGGGTCATCGACCAGTAGATCATCGCCTCGGCGCTGCTGGTGGATCGCTCGAAGTCGCGCACGAGACGGCGGGTGCGCATCAGGTGGGCGAAGAATCGTTCGACGATCCACCGCTTGGGCAGCACCACGAACCCCTTCTGGTCGTCGCTGCGCTTGACGATGACCAGCACCAGCGCCAGGGCGGTGAGGCAGAAGGTGATGAGTGGGCCGGTGTAGCCGCCGTCGGCCCAGATGAGCTCCAGCAGGTGGTGCGCGTCGGCGACTTGGGCGAGCAACACCTCGGCGGCGGCGCGGTCGCCGATGTCCGCCGGGGTGACCACCACCGCGAGGAGCAGGCCGAGCGTGTCGACCACGACGTGCCGCTTGCGCCCGTTGATCAGCTTGCCGCCGTCGAAGCCGCGGCTGTCCGCGCCGACGACGGCGTCCGCCTTGACCGACTGCGAGTCGATCACGCCCGCGCTCGGCTGGGCGTCCCGGCCCGCCCGGGTGCGGACCTTGGCCCGCAGTCGGTCGTGGAACTCCTTGACCAGGCCCAGGTCGCGCCAGCGGCGGAAGAACGCGTATACGCGGTCCCACGGCGGGAAGTCCGCGGGCATCGCCCGCCACTTGATGCCGTTGTCGACGAGGTAGTGGATCGCGTCCAGCATCGTCCGGTGGCAGTACGCCTCCGGTTGCCCGCCCCTGCCTTCCAGCCATCCGGGCGTGGGCAGTGCGACGCGGACCTGGGCCCACTCGGCGTCGGTCATGTCCGACGGATACCGTCGAACGCGCTCACCGTGGTCGGCCGCGTTCCCGTACGTGTGAGCGAGATAATCACACGACGACACGCGGAAGTTGGACGCAACAGGCACGAGCGCGACAGACTGGGACAACAGGGCCTCTCTGTTGCTCGGTAGGACTTCGACAATCCCCGAACTGTGCAGGAGGCCCTGCCTCTATGCATCCGCAGGCCCGTGATCACCCGATCGAGACTCCCGTTCGATCGGCAAGCGCCCTGATCGGTACGACAACGGCTACTGAGCTTCAGTCAGGACGGCAACTGGCTGGCCAGTTCCTCCGCCGACAACGACGGCCGGCTTTTCAACCTGGTGACCCACCAGACCACCGTGCTCCACGGCCCGACCGACATCATCGAAGACTTCGCGTTCAGCCCGAACGACCAGCTGGTGGCCACCGCGGACGCGGCGAGCGCAGCGCGGCTGTGGGACACCGCCACGGGCAACCCCGTGCACACCTTCAGCATCGTCACCAACTCCGTACGCGTGGCGTTCAGCCAGGACGGGAGCAAACTGGCCATCGGCTCCGACGACGGCACCGTCCACCTGTTCGATCAGGCCACCGGCAACGAGCTGGCCACCTTCACCGGGCACCGGATGATGGTGACCGCGCTGGCCTTCAGCCCGGACGGCACCATGCTGGCCAGCGGCAGCCGCGACGCCACGGTCCGGCTCTGGGACGTGCCGGCCCGCACCGCACTGCGCACCCTCACCGGGTTCACCGACTACATCGACTGTCTGGCGTTCAGCCCGGACGAGACCGTCCTGCTCGCCGCCGACGGGGGCGGTGTGCTGCACCGCCGGCAGGTCTCCAGCGGCCTGGAGGGCACCCACCGACCGCTGTTCGGGGTACCCCGGGCGATCAGCGCCGACGGCGGGACCCTGCTCGTGGAGGGCGGCGCGGACCACCGGGCCCACGTCTGGGAGCTCAACCAGGACACCGAGGTGGCCTCCCTGCCCGGCTTCGAGCGGGGCACCGCCGCGCTCAGCACGGACGGCCGCGCCCTGGCCATGATCGGGTACACCGGCACCGCGGAGAGCCCTCTCCAGCTCTGGCGGCTGCGCCCGTGAGTCCGGACTAGACCTAGGTCGGACGACGAACCCGCACGCATAGCGCCTGACACGCGGCGGCGTCGCCGTTTTCTTCGGCCGGTGAGCGGCTCCCCGGGTCCCGTCCCGATTCCGCCGTTCGGGACACGGTGGGTCGATCCGGGGAGCCGCGCGATCGCGGCCGTCGGCGTCCGAAGCGTCGGCGACGTGCGGCCTTACGCCTGGCGGGCCGTGCGCGAGCGACGCCGGCGCAGGAGCACGACACCGGCGGCGGGGGCCAGTGCGGCGCCGGCGGCTGCGAGCACCGTGGTCGACGGCCGGGACGGATGGGCCGGTGCGGCGTTGGCCAGACCGTAGCCGCCGGCCAGGCCGTTGCGGTCGTAGGAGGAGCCCGGCGTCTTGTCGGCGTAGCGCTGATGGACGAGCTTCTGGTAGTCGGTCAGCGACACACTGCCGCGGCCGCCGAGCCCGTCCTGCGCCTCGTGGTTCAGCGGCTGGACCTTGTTGCCCGCGAGCGCGTACCAGGCGTGGATCTGCGGCTCGCTGAAGACCGTGCTGCCCTGGGTGGCCTTCCTGGCGTAGCGGGCGTCCTCGTCGCCGTCGCGGATCCCGGCCAGCTGCCAGGAGTTGGCGCCGTGGCTGAGCAGGACGTCCGCGTGGTGGCCGTCCTTGCCGGTCACCGGTGCGGCCAGGAAGGACAGGCGCACGGCGTTGCCGACCGTCGCGGGCTTGGTGCCTTTGACGAAGTCCGGTGACAGCTCGTACAGCGCCACGGGGGTGTCCATGCTGAACGGCTGGCTGCTGTCCGCGGCCATGCCGGCTGTCGGCATGGCCGGGACGCCGTTGCCGGCCGCGGCGACCGTGCCGAGGAAGCGGGAGACGGTGCTGTGGACCTGGTCGGAGGCCAGGACCTGCTGCGCGCCCGACGGGTCCGGGACGCCCGGCCGGTCATCGGCCAGGGCCTGCGGGCAGACGGCGGTCAGCAACGCCGTCGCGCCCACGGTGAGCGAGGCCAGGCGGGCTGCCCGCCGACCGGTGCGGTGGTGGTTTCGCATGTGGGGCGAGCCTTCCTCAGTTGTGGATCCCGATCCGGGAGTGGGTCCAGGCGAACGAGCTGTTGCTGGCGTAACTGCCGTAGTTCCACCAGGTGTACGTCTGGGTGGACGGCCACGGGTCGCCGACGGCGATCATGCTTGAGGACGGGTCGTAGCCGTAGATCACGTTCATGTGCCCGCCGCCGGCCGCCCAGCCGATCCGCACCGCGAACGGCCGGTTGCCGGATATCTCGTTGGCGGTCTCGGCGAAGGTGGCGCTGCGGTAGAGGTCGTAGCCCGTGCTGGCGAAGCCCATCTCCCACAGCGCGCCCGCCATGTCGTCGAGCGTGGCGGGCTGGTCGTTGCAGCTGACGCCGCTGTACTGGTGCGCGAGTCGGCAGAAGTCGTACTGGCTGTACTGGGTGTAGCCCCAGTAGTTGGCGAGGGTCAGCCCGGAGGCGTCCCAGCACCATTCGTCCTGGACCTGCTTCTGCATGGAGATGTTGAGGGTGACCGCACCGCCGCAGGCGGGCAGGCTGTCGGTGTTCTGCGCGATGAAGGCGTCAGCGATGTAGAACGAGCCGGATCGGATCCAGCGCGCGTTGTTCTCGACGGTGTCGCCCTGGGTCCGGCATTGCATGTTCACCGTGCTGCCGATCTTCGCCTGTCCCACGACGGACGCGGACAGGTGCGGCGCACTGCGCTCGTTGATGTACGAGTAGTTGCCCTGACCCGCGGTCACCGTGCCGGTGGAGTTCGCCAAGGCCGGGCCGGCGGTGCCTACCAGGGCGCCGGCGGTCGCCAGGCCGGTGGCGACTGCGGTGAATGCCCTCCGCCAACGGGAGGGGGGAGAACCGTGCATGCGGCAATTCCTTCTCTGAGGACAGGCGTGCCGGACCGGCACGGCGGGCAGCCGTGCGCAGTGCTGCCAGGTGTTTCGTTCAGGGGAAACCCATGGGAGGCCGGTAGATCCCGGCCGACGAGAGGCAGTTTGAACGCACTTATCCGACGCCACTTCAATCTGGCGGCGTGACAAGGCAGTTCCGGAATATGGCTCTGATCATGGCCGAAGTGGCCATGGCATCAGTCTGTGTACGGCTTCCTCATAGCGATCCCCCGAAAGTGGCATGGCGAGGCACTGGCCCGGCGCCTGTGATGGCGGGGCCGCCCGACGGCGACCCCGAGTCGTGCAGGCCGTGAGGTGCATCGAAACCCGCTGCGGCCTGATGGCGGATCATGTTAGTGACCTTCAAAGGGGTTTGGTCAAGCGTCAGGATTGACGAAATCAGCCTCGTGCACACGGTGACCGACCAGGTGCATCGGGTGACCTTCTGCTGCCGCGCCGGCGCCCCTGACCTCGGCCGACGCTCGTCGGGGCGCGCCACGGGCAGGCTGCTTTCCATGCGACCGAACGGCCGTTTCCACTTGCGCCACCCTTGGCGTTTGCATACGCACTTTGCCGGCGATCGGTCCGCAGCATTCACGCGCGCCGACCGGGCCCAACGTGCCGACTGGAGCCCGACCGGGGCGGGCGGATGGGCCGTCACCGCACATGCCGGAGAAGCGGCACGGCGAGCAACGAGCCGGGTTTCCACATGCGGGCACCACCCGATTCGAGGCCGAATTCGGCCCGGCCGACAAGTGGAACAGCGGCCCGATTCCAGCTTCCGCCGCTGCCTCCCGCCGCCTTGTGCGACATATTGTCAGCTAGATACCGAAGCCCCGTTCCCCGCCGATCGGCGGAGGCTTTCCCGGTCGATCGACGGGGGTCCGACACTCGATTTCGCAGGACTTCACGGCTTAGCACCACGTCTTTCGAAGAACTCCACAACCGCGCCCTCGCGCTGGGTATGTGACATGTGCAATGGTGTGTTCGACGAGCCCGGGGACCCTGTGCCAACACCCCGACCGCCTCGCCGCGGAGGGGGAACGCCATCGTGGCCACCGCGCATCAGTGCACCAACCGACGTACGGCGCAGGCTGGTTCGCCCTGCCGTGCGGAGATCGCCAGCCCTGCGGGGTTCCAAAACTCGGCCGTAGGTGCTGAGCTACGGCAGGAGGCCCGTGTACAGCACGGCATGCGACCAGCACGAAGCCGGCCTCACCCGCACCCTGGGCGACCCGCTGCGGCGCACCCCGACAGGTCGCCTTGGCTGGGTGTGAGGGGCGCGACCGCGCACGCGGTCGCGATGGCAGGATGACGGCATGGTGACGAATCAGTTGTGGGCGGGGCTTCACGGTGACCTGCTGGCGGCGAAGGCGTTGGTGTACGACCCGAGCGGTTTCACCTGCTCACTGCCGGTGCCCGAACCAGAGGGAGGCGAATACGCGGCTTGCGGGTTCACGCTCGATGACCGCTCGGTCCGGTTCCGTGTGGCCAAAACCACCCCGACGAAGGTGGGCCAGTTCGTCACCCTTTGGCAGCGGTCCGAGGAGGGGCCGATCCGGCCCTTCGACGCCGACGGCGGTGTGGACCTCTTCGTCATCAGCAGCCGCGACGGCAACGGCTTCGGACAGTTCGTGTTCCCGAGCGAGGTGCTGTGCGAGCGCGACGTCGTCTCCCGCAACGGCTCCGGCGGAAAACGAGGGTTCCGCGTCTACCCGCCGTGGGCGACCACGACCAACCGGCAGGCCCGCAACACGCAGGCATGGCAGGTGAACCACTTCTTCCACATCGGCCAGGACGGGCCTGCCGACCTGACGCGCGTCCGCGCCCTCTACCAGCCGTAGGTTCCTGTACCGGCACCGGCTCCGTCCGCTGGTCGAACGGGCCGTGCAGGAGTCGCCGGGCAAACTCGCCGTACTTCGTCGCGGTGGCCCCGCCGCCGGGACGGCCTCAGAGGCCTTGATCGCCCGCAGGGCCCGACGGGGCCGGCCGCGGACGAGCGGGGCTGCGAGGGGCGGGAGGGTCGAGGGGGGAAAGCCCCACCTCCATACGGTGGTTGGCTGGATTCCTCGGTGTCCCTTCGGGTCCGTACCGTCTGCGACATGACACTCTCGACCCCGTTACGACCCGCACCGCCCGCCACCCGGCGACGCGCACTCCTCGTCTATCTCGGCCTCGCCTATGCAGGCATGTGGGCAGCCATGTCACCCCTGCTCGCCACCGGATTCCAGCGCGGCAACGCCCGGGAGGAACCGGGAACGCTCGAACAGGCCTGCATCGCAGCCGCGATGTTCGCCCCGGCCCTCGCCGCCATCCTCGTCGTGCGCTTCGTCGAACGCGACGGCACACGGGTACGCGACGCCCTCGCACTACGCCTACCCCGACCCCTGACCCGCGCCCTTCTCGCCTGCCTGCTGCCGATCGGCGTCCTCGCCGCCCTCACCGCAGCAGTGATCGCCCTCGGCACCCTCGCAGGCACCTACCCCCTCGCCGGGCCCGACACGCTCACCGCAGGCGGAGTCGCCGAATGGGCGCTCCAGGGCCTGATCGGGATGCTGGTCTCACTGCCACTGTTCTTCGGTGAGGAACTCGGCTGGCAGGGATTCCTCTTCCCCCGCCTGCTCCGCGCCGATGGCACGGCCGGCCTGATCCGGGCCTACGTACTCACCGGCTCGGCGTTCGCGCTCTGGCACCTGCCCACACTCCTGATGGGCGGACAGTACCCGGGCAGGCCCTGGTACCTGGCGGTACCCGCACTCACCGTCAGCTGCATCCTCATCCTGCCGGTCTTCACCTGGCTGCGCCTCCGCTCCGGCTCAGTCGTGCCGGCCGTGTTCGCACACGCCTTCGCGAGCACCCTGAGCGTGGCAACACTCAAGGAGTTCGCCGACCCCGACGCCACCCTGGACCCCCTGACCATGGGCCTGGCCGGTTGGCCAGGCTGGGCCGTCACCGGCGCCTTCGTCGCCTTCCTCTCACTCACCGGCCGACTCCGACCCACCTACTACGACAAACGCAACGCACCGCGCCCGACGACCGCGTTGTGAACAGGGCGCCTGCGAGGAGACGCTGCACAACGCGCCCGGCATCGCCGGAGTGCGGCATCGCGGCCCCGGCAGTCCCGCGCCGCCGGGCCGGCCATCCCCTCGTGTGGTCGGCCCGGCGGGAGCGGTCGGTGGTCAGCCGCGCACCATGTAGCGACCGTGCGTCATGGCGATGAAAGGCACGCTGCCCTGGCAGTCGGAGATCGGTACACCGAAGGCACCCCAGAGCCAACCGGCCCGACTGGCCCGGCCGTTGCCGTTGTCCTGCAGGGTGACCGCGACCCGCGTGCCGATGAACCGGGTCCCCGGGAACCACGGCACCTGGCCGCTTGTGATGACGCCGGTCGCAATCGCGTCCCGGCCGCCCACGGCGAGGCAGGTGATGTCACCCGCGAAGTCGGCGACGAGTCGGCCGTCGACATGACGGTGGACGACGTGGAAGCGCCCTGTGGTGCCTGCCGGTTGCCCGTCCACCGCTGCCCGGGCGTCGATCTCGATACGGACGTCGTCCCCGGCGAAGCCGGGGAAGAAGTTGGTGAGCGTGGTGCCGGCGGCCCCCGACACCCGCACCGGATGGCCTGCCGAGTCGGCGGCGGCACCGCCTGCCAAGGCGGGCGCAGCGGCGGCCGAGGGAACACCGGCGGCGATCGTGCTGAGTACGGCGAGTGCCGCGGCCGCCGCGGTGCGGCCCCGCAAAGCATGGCGCGTTCGGGACGGATACCAGTCAAGTAGGGAGGATTTCATGACAGTTCACTCCAGTAGGTTCGGCTGTCGATACCGCCACCACTGTCGCGCGGCATGCTTCCCGACACCTCCCGCTGCGGAGTGAAGTCCGTTCCTCCCCACGAGCGATTTCCCCCTCCCCCGCACGGTGGCGGACCGCCGACCGGCATCCGTCTCCGGACGGAGCGCGCGCCTTCCTCACCCACGCCGCCGCCGTTCTCCGCGACCCCGTACCGCCGGACCGGCCGCGACGTCGGTGGCAGCCCCGGCGCAGCGCCCGGCGGTGCGCTCAATGGGTCACCGCCGCGGCTACGGCCTCCAGCGTCATCCCGGCGGACCGTCGGCGGACCTGGCTGCGGATGTCACCGAGCAGCCCGTGTTCCTGGCCATCGTCCTCGCGGTCGCCGTCGAGATCCCGGTCGTCCTGGTGCTCGGGAACGGCGCGGCGCCGGGTGAGGGTGGCGTGCAGCATGGCGCGGGTCTGCGATGCCTCGGCGTGACAGACCGGCTGCAGCTGACCCTCGGAGTCGGGGCGAGGCCCAAACGGCCATCGACCAGGGCAGCCGAGCCGTCCAGGCCGCCCACTCCGCGCCCTGTCCAGCCCGCTGCCTCCTCGTCACCGCCACCCGGTCGCCCGCGGCTGCTGTTCGTTCTGACCAACACCGGGCGCATCAACTTCGCGCTCCTCGAACAGCACGGCGCAGGCCGCCGACCGGCATCATGGTGTCGGCGGCCCCGGCGTTGCACGGCCACGCTCCGTTCCCTCCCGGCTTTGCCGGGAGGGGGTGGACAGGCCGATGGGGGCCCGGTGCGTGTGCA
>NZ_JBSFJU010000141.1:0-7948 GCF_053598215.1 Kitasatospora sp. NPDC001175
TCCTCGGTGACCTCCCCACCCACCAGCAGGCCGCCACCCGACTCCGACAACAACACCTCACCCAGCCCACCCCCGCCGAGGTGACCGCCCAACTCACACACTCGGCGGTACTGGGCGACCTGCTGCGCCGCTGACCAGCGCGGTGCCGTGCCCGTACACCGTTGCGGCCGCGGCGGTTCAGCTCCGCAGTGGTGATGACACGTCAGCTGTGGGATTACCTCGCAGCGTGAGGATCGTGGCGACAGGGGACGTCGGGGTCGTGGCACGGACGTGTGGACGGTGCGAGGCGGAGTTCCGTGCGGGAGCCCGAGGAAGTGCTCCCCCCACCCATCGAGGCCCTCTCCGGACGCCAACCGCCGTGCGGACAACCGGCGTTCGGCCACCCCGCGCCACTCCGGGCCCGCCGGGGACCGCTTTGCGGGAGAATCGCAGGCCAGGTATCGTCTCGCGCATGGGCACTGGGCCGCTGCGGCGTCTACGCGATGGGGTGGACGCGGTGGCCATCGGCTTACGCCGCTACCGCATATGGGCCGGGCGGAGAGAAACCCAGTCGAGTGAACTCTCCTTCTTGGTCGTGCTGTTGGCCAGTCCCCTGCTGCGTTCCCTCGACCTGCCGCCGGGGCGCGCCGTTGCCAGCTGCATCGGCCTGGTCGTGTTCGGGGCGCTCTTCCTGGCCGGTCAACGGCTGACGCCCCGGTCCCCCCTTCCTCTGCGCGTCACGCTGTACGGCTTCCTCACGGTCCTCTCGGTACTGGGCATGGCGGCGACGACCAGCGCGTGGCTGGTCTCGGCCATCCTCACCGCGATCTCGTCCGCGAACCTGCTTCCGCTGGTCTGGGGTGCCGTATCCGGTGTCACCGCCGTCACCGCGCTGAGCGTTGCGGCAGGCGGTGGTTCCGTCCAGGCGGTGCTGACCGTGGCCGCGGCCGGTGTCATCGCCGTGCTGCGCGGACGGCTGCTGGTGGAGATCACGCAGTCCCGCGCCAACCGGCAGGCCCATGCGATGGCCGCGGTGGAGAACGAGCGGTTGCGCATTGCCAGGGACCTGCACGATCTGCTCGGACACAGCCTCACCACGATGGTGGTCAAGGCAGAACTCGCCGAACGCCTGGCCGGGCGCGACCCCGAGGCATCGGCGCTCGCTGCCAGGGACGTGCAACAGGTGGGTCGCGCGGCCATGGCCGAAGTGCAGCAGGCGGTGGCCGGTTACCGCGCCACCTCGCTGGCCGAGGAGGTGGAACAAGCCCGAAAGAGCCTTCGCCCGCTGCGCAACGGCGTCACGGTGGACATACCGCCACGAACCTGGGGACCGGACACCGACGCGGTCCTGGCGTGGGGGCTTCGGGAGGCAGTGACGAACATCCTGCGGCATGCGAACGCGGCCAGCTGCACGATCGGCGTGACGGCGGACCTGCGGACCGCCCGGCTGACGGTGGTCAATGACGATCTCGGCGGCGCGCAGATCGACACGGCCATCCCCGGCGGCGGGCACGGCCTCGCCGGGTTGCGGGAACGGGCGAGCGAACTGGGCGGTCACCTGACGGCCACCCCGCTGCCCGGCGGCGGATTCAGGCTGGCCCTCGAACTGCCGCTGGACAGCGCGATCGAGGATCGCATGGGAGCGGGAGAAGGTGACCGGCCGTGATACGCGTCGGGATCGTCGAGGACCAGGTGATGCTGCGGTCGGCCATCGTCGCGCTGCTGGAGCTGGAGCCGGACATCACGGTGGTGGTCCAGCTCGACAACGGGGACACGGCGGTGGAGACCCTGTCGGACGGGTGCTGCGACGTCCTCCTGCTAGACGTGGAGATGCCCGGGGCGAGCGGGCTGGACGTGGCGGAGGCGCTCCAGAAACTCACGGACGCGCCGCTGGTGATGATGCTGACGACCTTTCACCGGCCGGGCTATGTCCGCCGCGCGCTGGAGGCAGGTGCGCGCGCCTACATCACCAAGGACTCACCGGTGAGCGACATCGCCGCGGCCATCCGGCGCGTGGCGGCGGGGGAGATCCTGTTCTCCGGCGAGCAATTGCACCTTGCGATGTCGTCCGGCGGCTGCCCGCTGAGCAAGCGGGAGCGTGATGTACTGCGCGCCGCGCAGCTGCACGACACCGTGGCCGAGATCGCGGAGCACCTGCACCTGTCGGTGAGCACGGTGAGCAACTACATCACCGTGGCGATCGCGAAAACGAACTCCCGCAACCGGGTCCAGGCCATAAGAATCGCCCGGGACCGCGGCTGGCTGTAACCCCCCGACTCTCATGGTTCTCCAGCGGTCTTCGACCGGCGTGGGCCATCGTGGCAAGACCTGAGAGAGAAGGGGGTTCCTTTCATGCGCGTGCTCGTCACGACATGGGCATGGAGGTCGCATTTCCTGTCGCTCGTTCCGCTGAGCTGGGCGTTCCGCGCAGCCGGACACGAACTGGTCGTCGCGAGTACCGCCAGCCTGACCCCTGTCATCACCGCCGCGGGCCTGCCCGCCGTCGCCTTGGGGAAGGACATCGACTCCGAGGTGCGGCAGATGACGCGCTGGTATTTCGAATGGCTCACGGCCAGGTCGGCTCCGGTCACCCTGGAGGATATCCGGGACCGGGGCACCAGCGCGGTCGAGCTGTACCGGCTGCTGGCGGACGCATCCATCGACGACACGCTGGAGTTCGCCCGTGCCTGGAAGCCGGATATCGTCCTCTACGATCCGACCACGTTTGTCGGTCCGCTGACCGCGGCGGTACTGGACGTACCCGCAGTACGCCATGTCTGGGGCATGGACTACACCTACCGGACGCGGGAATTCGAGCCGCAGGCGCTGGCGGACATCTGCTCCCGTATCGGTCTGGCGGGTGTGGAAACCCTGGGAACCGTGACCGTGGACCCATGCCCGCCATCACTGCAGATCGACACCGGTGCCGACGTGGTGCGGCTGCCGATGCGGTTCGTGCCGTACAACGGGCCCGCCGAGCTGAGGCCGTGGCAGCTGGAGGCACCGCGGCGGCCGAGGATCGTGATCCTTGCCAGCAGCATCGCCGAGCCGCTCGGCGACGGTGCCGCCAGGGCGCTGTTCGGCGCCGTACTGCGCGGTCTGGCCGGCTTCGACGTCGAGGTCCTGGCGATCGTCGACGACGTCGAACGGGTCCTGTCCGCCGAGGTCGCCGGAGATGTGCGCTTCCTCGACCCGACGCCGCTGCATCTGCTGCTGCCCCACTGCGATCTGGTGATTCACCAGGGCGGCGGTGGCACCGCCATGACGGCACTCGCCTACGGTGTGCCGCAGTTACTGCTGCCGCTTGCCGCCGACCACACGTCCAACGCCGAGCAGCTCGCGGAGCGCGGCGCGGGACGGTGGATGTACGCGGGGTCCGTGACGCCAGAGGCGATCACCTCCCACGTCCGGCAACTGCTGACCGATCCCCAATACCGCGACCAGGCAAGGAGATTGCGGGCGGAGATGTCGGCACAGCCGTCCGCCGCCCGCGTGGTGGAGTCACTCGAAGACCTCGCTGCCACGCGGGGGCGGCGGTGAAGCGGGCACTGCAGGACCTGGCCATCCTCGGCGGAGAGCGGGCCTTCGACGCACCGGTTGTCTTCGGAAGGCCCAACATCGGCTCGCGGAAGGCGTTCTACGACCGCATGGACAAGGTCTTCGACAGCAGGTGGCTCACGAACGGCGGTGAGATGTGCGCGGAGTTCGAGCGGCGCGTGGCGCAGACCGCCGGGACCGAGTACTCCGTCGCGACCTGCAACGCCACCGCGGCCCTGCAGTTGGCGCTGCGCGCCTGCGATGTGACGGGCGAGGTGATCATGCCGTCGTTCACCTTCGCGGCCACCGCGCACGCCCTGTCGTGGATCGGGCTGACCCCGGTTCTCTGCGACGTCGACCCGGACGACGGATCGGTGCTGTTGTCGGAGATCGAGGCGCTGATCAGCCCGGCCACAACGGCCATCCTGGGCGTCCACATCTGGGGGCGACCGAGCCGGCTGGACGAACTGAGCCGGCTGGCCCGGCGGCACGGCCTTCGGCTGATCTTCGATGCGGCCCATGCCTTCGGATGCGGCTGGGACGGCAGGCCGATCGGCGGATTCGGCGACGCCGAGGTCTTCAGCTTCCATGCGACGAAGTTCATCAACTCCTTCGAAGGCGGCGCACTGGTGACCTCCGATCCGGAGATCGCCCGCAAGGCCGTGGAGATGCGGAACTTCGGCATCGCGGGCTCGGATGACGTCGTATCGGTGGGAACCAACGCGAAGTTGAGCGAAGCGGCCGCCGCCATGGGTCTGACGTCCCTCGACGACATGGACTACTTCGTCCGCCGCAACCGGGAGAACTACCGGCGCTATCGTGCCGAGCTCTCCGGCACGCCCGGACTGCGCCTGCTGGAGATCGATGAACGGGAGCCCAACAACTACCAGTACGTGGTGCTCGACGTGGACTCCGACATCACCGGACTCGGCCGCGATGACCTCATGGCGGTCCTGGCGGCCGAGAACGTCTATCCACGCCGCTACTTCTACCCGGGCTGCCACCGCATGGCGCCCTATCGTTCGGACCGCCCGTTCGCCGGTACGGACCGGATCGCCGGCCGGGTCATGGTGCTGCCCACCGGGGAGAGCATCACCGCCGGCGATATCGCGAAGACCTGTGCGCTGATCCGGTTCGCGGCGGAACGGGGGTCCGAGATCACGCGGAGGCTGCCGGAGGCCGCGTGATCACTCCGGTTTGCGCAACGCGATGAGCTGGCTGACCACGGGGTAGCTCCAGCCGAGATCGAACTCCTCGGCCCGCGCCACGATGCGCTTCGGGTCGAACTCCGGGAAGCCGTGTAGCTCCTGGGGATCGCCGTGCACCATGGTCATCCCGGTGCCGTTGACCAGGCTGCACACATCGAGGTTCCGGCCGTACACGTTCCGCTGGAACGCCCCGAACGGTTCGAGGTCCAGGAACAGGTCGATGGTCAGTACGGCCAGACCGCCCGGGGCGAGCAGCCGTTCCATGGTGTTCACCATCTCCTGCGCCTCGGCCTGGTCGACGTGCTCAAGGACCGAGAGGGCGAAGATGCGGTCGAACGAGTCCGCCTCGAACTCCGTGTCCTGCAGTCGCTCGGTGACCAGCGTGACATCGACGTCGAAGAGGGAGGTGAACCTGCGGTGGATCTCGGAGTGGCTGCCTTCGGTCGCCTCCCCGCGGATCGTCCACCGCAGATCGGCGGGTGACGAGGGGTCCACATTGACGACCTCACAGCCCTGCTTCGCCAGCACCACCTGGAACCCGCTGAGCCAACCGCCCACGTCCATGACCCGCATGCCCGGCCGGGGATCGGCGGTGAAGAAGGCCCACGGATATTCGACGGCCCTCGTGTGGCTCGTCCACTGGAAGCCGAACGGCCCGTAACGCTCGGGGTCGTCGTCGATGAAACGGTGCGTCAGCAGCAGCGGCCTGTCGACGTTGTGGCCGTAGGGCGCACCCCACTTCTTGTTCCAGTCCTGGTACTCGGCGTGGCTTGCTTTCTTGGCGAGCATGATGAATTCCTCTCTGGTGGACCGGAACCTAGCCGGGACGCCTCGGAGGCCGGTAGTACGGAGGTGCAGGCGCGCGCGCCGACGTTCGTCCAGCGATGTTGGAGCATCCGCTGCTGGACTGGAACGCCGGTATAGACAACCCTGATGCAAGGGGAGCGTTTATGATGCCCGCACAGGCATTCCACGCCGCACAGACAGGCCTACGCCGGGCAGTGGTCATCGGGGCGGGTGGGTTTATCGGAACGGGGCTCAGCGCGCTGCTGACCAGAGAGCGGATCGACACCGCGTGCTTCACCAGGAAAGCCCGGTTCATGCCGCCTGACGGCCTGGCATACGCCGTGCTCACCGCGGATGTCGTCTTCTACCTCGCCAGCAGTATCAATCCGACGCTGGGAGAACAGCACCCCGAGTGGGCGCATGCCGATCATGCGCTGTTCGCCGAGCTGCTGCGCCGGCTGGCACGGATGGACAGGCCGCCGGTGGTGGTGCTCACCAGCTCCGGTGGCACCGTGTACGACCCCGACGACGCCCCGCCGTTCTCGGAGCTCTCCCCGACCCGGGCGACCACCGGGTACAGCGCCGCGAAACTTGCGCTGGAACAGGAGCTGTTCGACCGCTCCGACACCATTCCCGGTGTCATCCTCCGGCTGTCGAACGTGTACGGCCCTGGTCAGCAGGGCGCCGCGGGGCAGGGCGTGCTGGCGTACTGGATGCGGGCGGCGGAGGAGGGACGCCCGCTCCAGATCATCGGTGATCCGGGTAGCACCAGGGACTACGTCTACATCGATGACGTTGTCGAATGCATGCATCGCATTTCTCTGGTCGACCGGAAAGAACTGTTCGCGACATGGGGCAATCCCCTGGTGCTGAACGTCGGTTCGGGCCGGCCGACCTCGCTGGCGGAGTTGGCCGATGTCGTGCGTACGGTGACGGTTCGGGAGATGGTGTTCGATCAGGTGCCGTCGCGGCAGCTCGACCGCGCTCATGTCTGGCTGGACGTCGAGAGGATCCGCTCCGCGATCGGCTGGCGGGCCGAGACGTCCTTGGCCGACGGCATCAGGGCGATGTGGCTCGCGCGGTCCGCCGCAGTGCGGGAACGTGCCGGACGTTACGGGTGAGATCGGCGTCACCTCGGCGGAGTGGCCGGCCCCCGCGGGGGGCCGGCCACTCCGCTCGTTGGATCACGAGGATTCTCAGGTGACGGGGATTCTCATGGGGTGATCTGCACCTTGCTGTGGTCGCCCACGACGAAGCGGTGGGCCCGGGGCGTCCGGTTGGCGCGGGTGACCTGGGTTTCCCGGCCGATCAGGGAGGCCTCGATGCGGCCGACCCCCTCGATGCTCGCTCCCTCCAGGATGATCGAGAACTCAATCTCGCTGGAGTCGATCACGC
This sequence comes from Kitasatospora sp. NPDC001175, assembly GCF_053598215.1. Classification (NCBI taxonomy): domain Bacteria; kingdom Bacillati; phylum Actinomycetota; class Actinomycetes; order Kitasatosporales; family Streptomycetaceae; genus Kitasatospora; species Kitasatospora sp. NPDC001175. The sequence goes on from NZ_JBSFJU010000141.1 coordinate 6,906, forward strand.
AGTCCTCGGCGATGGAGGTCGACGGGCCGATGTAGGAGTTGGTCACGGTCGTCCCCGCACCGATGACCGCCGGGCCGACGATCCGGGACCCGGAGATACTGGCGCCCCGCTCGATCCGGACGCGGCCGATGATCTCGCTGTCCGCGTCGATCTTCCCGGACACGCAGGGCTCCAAGGTCTCCAGGACCGAGCGGTTGACCTCCAGCATGTCGCTGACGTTGCCGGTGTCCTTCCAGTAGCCGGTGATCAGCGTCGACCGTATGGTGTGGTCCCGGTCGATGAGCCACTGGAGCGCATCGGTGATCTCCAGCTCGCCGCGGGCCGAGGGTGTGATGGCTCGTACCGCCTCGTGCACCACCGGGGTGAAGAGATAGACCCCGACCACAGCGAGGTCGCTGACGGGGCTCTTGGGCTTCTCCTCGATGCGTACGACCCGGCCCGCGTCGTCCAGTTCGGCCACGCCGAAGGCGCTGGGGTCCGCCACCCGCGTCAGCAGGATGTCGGCGTCGGGCCGCTTGGTGTGGAAGCTGTCGACCAGCTCGCTGATGCCGCCGACGATGAAGTTGTCGCCCAGGTACATGACGAAGTCGTCGTCGCCCAGGTAGTCGCGGGCCACCAGGACCGCGTGCGCCAGGCCGAGCGGCTTGTCCTGCTGAATGTAGGTCACCTTGGCCCCGAAGGCACTGCCGTCGCCGACCGCAGCACGGATCTCGTCGGCCGTGTAACCCACAATGATCCCGATGTCGGTGATCCCAGCGGCGACCAGTGACTCGATCCCGTAGAAGAGCACGGGTTTGTTGGCCACCGGAACCAGTTGCTTGGGGGCGGTGTGGGTGATGGGGAGCAGCCTGCTGCCCGTTCCGCCTGCCAGTACGAGTGCTTTCATCTCGCGATGTCCTCCTCGCCTTCGCCTGTCCCGAGAGAGGCTGTGCCTCTCACGCCCGTGTCCGTACGGTGGTGGCCCATGGGCCGGTGAACTGTTCGATGTCCCGTGCGAGTTGGGCGGTCACCTCGGCGGGGGTGGGCTGGGTGAGGTGTTGTTG